>JBATAS010000229.1:0-7628 GCA_049661965.1 Ferruginibacter sp.
AGAAATACGATAGCAAGGGTGATGGAAGTAGAGATAACCGCAAAATAAATTTCTTTGGAACCTTCTCTGGCAGCCTTCCATTTATTCATGCCGGCTTCCATCTTTTTATATATGTTTTCGGTAACCACAATTCCATCATCAACCACCAGTCCGGTTGCCAATACAATGGCCAGCAGTGTAAGCACATTTATGGTAAACCCAAAAAGATACATGATGAAGAAAGCGCCAATAAGAGAAACCGGTATATCTATCAACGGACGAAAGGCGATCAGCCAGTCGCGGAAGAAAAGATAGATTATCAGGATAACCAGTGCCAGTGCTATTATCAGTGTTTCTTTAACTTCCGAAACAGACTTTCTGATAAACCTGGTCTGATCCAGTGCAATCTGTAAATGAACATCCTCAGGCAATTCCTTCTTTATCTGCTCAAAGCGTTTGTAAAATTCGTCGGAGATGGAAATATAATTTGAGCCGGGTTGCGGCACAATGTACATGGCAATCATTGGTACACTGCTTTCCTTTAAAGCCGACTCTTCATTTTCGGGTCCCAGCACAACATCAGCAATATCTTTTACCTTAATATCGAAACCATTAATATTCTTTACAATTACATTTTTAAATTCATCTTCTGTATTAATTTTTCCATAAGTTCTAACAGTAAGTTCGGTGGCATTGCCGGCAATTTTTCCCGAAGGCAATTCCACATTTTCTCTGGCCAATGCAGATTGAATATCATTGAATGTAAGTGCATAGGCACTCATTTTGGTAGTGTTGAACCAGATACGCATGGCGTATCTTTTTTCGCCCCAAATACCAACACCACTTACGCCGGGGATGGTCTGCAATTTTTCAAGCAGATTGTTATTGGCGTATTCGGTCATCTCCAATGGGTTACGGGTATTGCTTTGTATAGTGAATGCAATAATCGGGTCGGAGCTGGCATCGGCCTTGGAAACTACCGGCGGCGCATCCAGATCTGAGGGGAGCTGCCTGATGGCCTGCGATACTTTATCACGTACGTCATTGGCCGCTGCTTCCAGGTCTTCGCCCAGTTCAAACTCAACGTTTATATTGCTGCTGCCCTGACTGCTGGACGAAGTGATATTTTTTACGCCGGAAATACCGTTAACCGCTTTCTCCAACGGCTCGGTTATTTGTGATTCAATAATATCTGAATTGGCACCGGGATACGAAGTACGTACGCTGATGTTAGGCGGATCAATGGCAGGATAATCACGTACACCCAAAAATTTAAAACCAATAAAACCAAACAGCATGATGATAATGCTGAGCACTATTGCCATTACCGGCCGCCGTAAACTGATTTCAGATATATTCACTTACCAGTGTTTTATGGTTTGTTAACTTTATTGATGATTACTTTTGAGCCCGGTTTAGTGGTTAATAGTCCGGTTATTAAAACGGTATCACCTGCTTTAAGCCCCGAGGTTATTTCAACCAGTGCCGAATCACGGATGCCGGTTGTAACGATTTGCATGGAAGCCGATCCGCCGCGGTAAACAATTACTTCTTTGTTTCTTGATTTTGGGATAACAGCCTGCGAAGGTATCATCAGTGCTGCATCGTTTTGCCCCAATTCAATTTTAACCTTGGTAAATGACCCGGCAATTAATTGAGCATCGGGTTTATCAACCATGGCCCTTAGTTTAAGGCTGCGGCTGTCTTCGGCAATATTATTTTCTGATGCTATGATTTTTGCGGTATAGATTTTTTCATTATTCTCCAGTGTGAACTCTACTTTATTGCCCGGTTTCATTCCGCTGCCATATTTCTCAGGCACCGAAAACTCAAGCTTAAGTTGGTTTATTTTTCGTAATGTGCTGATGGTTGTAGCAGGAGTAATGTAAGCACCAATGCTGATGTTGCGTAAACCAAGCCTCCCGCTGAACGGCGCTCTCAATTGTGTTCTGGCAATACTGGTTTGCACAATGCTCATATCGGCCTGTATATTGTTTACCGATAGTTTATAGGTTTCATATTCCTGCTGACTTACACCATTTATTTTTAACAGGGCTTCGTACCTGGCCATTGTTTCTTCAGCAACTTTTAATTGTACTTTTAATTTACTGAGCTGTGCCTGCAGGTCGCCATCATATAATTTAACCAAAACACTGCCCTGCGATACATTGCTGCCTTCATTAAAATATATACCGGTCACCCTTCCTGAAACTTCGGGATGCAATTCAGTTTCTTCAGCCGGAATCAGACTGCCGGGCATTTCAATATCCTGTGATAATATTTTTGGTGTTACCACAAAAGCATCCACTTTGGCGGGAGGCCTGTTGCCTCCAAGGCCTGCGGATTTCTTTTCATCTTTGCCTGATGACTGACAGGCGAGTATAAAAATGCATACGCCAAAAAGTGATAATACGGTATTTAATTTCTTCCAAACCACTTGATCAGGTTTTAGTTGTGTATGTAAACAATGTTTAAACAGCTAAGTTCATTAATAAAGCCCAAAAGCCGGTAAAAAAATTACCAGTGGAAATTATACAGGATAAGGGACTAATTATTTCCGGCTATTACTTTTACTGTTTGTTTAATCCGGTTGGCCTGGTGTATCAGTTCCTGCTTCTCTTTGCTGAGAATGGTGATATGTCCCATCTTACGGCCAGGCTTGGTTTCTTTTTTGCCGTAGATATGAACAAATACATTTTCAATCTCCATTATTTCCTTTAAGCCTTGATAAACCGCCTCTCCTTTACATCCTTCTTCCCCTAAAAGGTTTACAATTGCGGCCGGTAAAATATGTTCGGTACTTCCTAATGGATA
This sequence comes from Ferruginibacter sp., assembly GCA_049661965.1. GTDB lineage: Bacteria > Bacteroidota > Bacteroidia > Chitinophagales > Chitinophagaceae > Ferruginibacter. The sequence continues at coordinate 2,794 of JBATAS010000229.1, forward strand.
ACCCAGCATCACCCGCCAGAGCATATCAAACTGCGAACTGAAATTGGCTTCAATGGTATGGTGGCCACTGTTGTGTACCCGGGGAGCAGTTTCATTTACAAAAACATTGTCATCAATATCTACAAAAAGCTCAACTGCAAAAATGCCCGGGCTTTTTAAATCTTTTACAACTTTTAATGCAACAGCTTCTACTTTCCATAATATTTTATCAGCAAGGTCGGCTGGGCTTATCTGGTATTCGAGTAAGTTAAGCCTGTTGTCAAAAACCATATCCACAGATGGGTAGAGGGCATTTTCACCTTTATCATCTACAGCAATAATTACTGCTATTTCTTTTTTAATAGAAACCAGTTTTTCCAGAACTGCAGGTGCATCAAATCCTTTTTCAATATCTTCTTTGGTTTTCATCAGCTCAACCCCACGTCCGTCGTAACCGCCCATGCCAAGTTTATGGGCTGCGGGTAAAAAATTTAAATGCTGATTTAAATCCGATTTATTCTGAGTGATTACGAATTCACTGGTTGGAATTTCATTATCCTTGTAAAACTGCTTTTGCAGAATTTTATCCTTAATGATTCTAAGGGCGGATGGTTTTGGATAGATCCTTACTCCTTCGTTTTCTAATTTTTCCAATGCCTCCACATTCACGGCTTCAATCTCAATGGTTAAGGCATCAAGTCCTTTGCCAAAAGCATATACATCATCATAATTACTGATATTGCCTTTTGTAAATTGATGACATAGATGGGCTGCCGGGCAGTGTTCGTCATTTTCCAGTACAAATGTTTGTACCGGGTAGTTGGCAGCAGCCTGTAATAACATGCGGCCAAGCTGGCCTCCACCTAATATGCCAACTCTGAGCTGCCCTGAGCGGAGTCGAAGGGGCGAAAGGCTTTCCTGTGGTCGAGCGTAGTCGAGACCCTGTTCCAAATCTTTATATTTATGATGAGAAAAATTATTGCATTGCGAAAGTAATTGAAGCTTATGGAAATTCCCTTCGATCAATGCTTTTTTCTTTGCTTTTGACCAGCCTTTAAGTTGTGATTCTCTTTCAACAGCATCTTTTAAAAATGGGATTGTTTCATAATATTGTAATACCAGCGGCCTTCTTTTAAATGTGTAACAGGTGTTATAAATTCCGTTGGTATGCTCATCGAATCTTCTTATTAAATCGTCTGTTAAACCTGTATAGTAGGTATCATCATTACAAAGAATGATGTAGATGTAATAGGCACCCTGATTGGCGTTGTAAAACATACAGTAAATTTAATAATTATACTTTAGATTAACGGTTCTCGACTTCGCTCGAACCTGGAAACATTTCCTTCGACTTCGCTCAGGATTTTTGTACCTTTACAGCAATGATTCCCGATTATCCACATAAACTCTTTAATGACAAGCGGAACAGTTATTCTTTGCTGTTGATGACGCTTGCGATGGATTCGGTAAATTAATTTGGTTGGTACCTGTCGTGAAATATAATATCCGGCGAATTTCTTCATTTCAAATTAATTACAATGCAAACAACAACAGCACCTTCATTAACAACGAATAGTACAACTGATTTTCTTCCATTACATGGTACCGACTATGTAGAGTTTTATGTAGGCAATGCCAAGCAGGCCGCACATTTTTATAAAACTGCTTTCGGTTTTCAGTCTCTGGCTTATGCCGGCCCCGAAACCGGGGTGATGGATAAAGTGAGTTATGTAATCCGTCAGAATAAATTAACTTTTGTATTAACTACACCGCTGCGTGGCGATAACCCGATTGCGGATCATATTTATAAACACGGCGATGCTGTAAAAGTATTGGCATTAAAGGTTGATGATGCTGCCAGTGCATTTGAAGAAACCACCAAACGTGGCGGCAAGCCATATCTGGAGACAACTGTTTTGAAAGATGATGATGGAGAAGTGGTATTAAGTGGAATTCATACTTATGGTGAAACTGTCCACCTTTTTGTTGAACGGAAAAATTATAAAGGTGTATTCATGCCCGGTTTCAGAAAATGGGAATCGAATTACAACCCAGCTGAAACAGGATTGTTGTATGTTGATCATTGCGTAGGTAATGTAGGCTGGAACCAGATGAATCCCTGGGTAAAGTTTTATGAAGATGTGATGGGCTTCAGAAATATTCTGAGTTTTGATGATAAGGATATTTCAACAGAATATTCGGCATTGATGAGTAAAGTAATGAGTAATGGGAACGGCTATGTAAAATTCCCTATTAACGAACCTGCAGCAGGAAAGAAAAAAAGCCAGGTAGAAGAATATCTTGATTTTTATAATGGCGAAGGTGTGCAACACGTAGCCATTGCAACTGCCGATATTGTGAAAACCGTAACTGAGTTACAAAAAAGAGGAATTGAGTTTTTAAATATTCCTGAAAGCTATTATGCAACAGTATTAGACCGTGTTGGCAAGATTGATGAAGACCTGGAACCATTGCAGAAACTCGGGATCCTGATTGACAGAGATGAAGAAGGTTATTTGTTGCAGATTTTCAGCAAGCCATTGGAAGACCGCCCAACCTTGTTTTTCGAGATCATACAGCGTAAAGGAGCACAGAGTTTTGGAAAAGGAAATTTTAAAGCCCTGTTTGAAGCACTGGAAAGAGAGCAGGATGCCAGGGGAAATTTATAATCTTTTTTATTCTTTAATAAACAACTGTATAGCAATTATATAACTGTTGCAGGTTGATAAAAAAATATTGAATAAAACGGTAGCAGGGTTTTATTCAATATTTTTTTTTAAATTTACGCTCATTAAAGTAAAAGCCCCTTGAGTTTAATGAACCGCTTACTTTCTCATTTTATTGTAACCGTACTGATTGCTTTTTTTGCAAGCGGCAACTTATTCGCCCAGCCTTTTAATGATATTCAAAATTCTGCTGTTACCCATATTACCAAAACCGACAAGGTTGCCGACTCGGTAAAAAAACAATTTGAACAAAAAAATCTGGCCTGGCCGCCACAGTCACTTTATATCAGGTCGTTTAAATACGACCGTTTGCTTGAAGTATGGGTAAAAGATAATCCGGCAGATTCGTTCAAACTTTTTAAAACCTATAAAGTTTGTATGCAAAGCGGCACCACGGGGCCAAAACGCAGCGAAGGCGATTTTCAGGTGCCCGAAGGGTTTTATTATATCAATGAATTTAATTCGAACAGTAAATACCACCTGGCGCTGGGTTTAAATTATCCCAATGCTTCTGATAAGATACTGAGTGACGCTGACCGCCCCGGCGGAGCTATTTATATTCATGGCAATTGTGTATCAACCGGCTGTATTGCCATTCAGGATGCACCGATTGAAGAACTTTATGTAATTGCTGCCAATGTAAAAACAAATGGTCAGGATTTCATACCGGTTCATGTTTTCCCGGTTAAATATGATGTGCAGAAATCTGTTGATCAGTTGACGGAATCCTTCAAAAGCAATCTTACCATAAATAAATTCATCCTCACCCTTAAATCGGCTTTCGATTATTTTGAAAAAAATAAACAACTGCCTGTTATTCTGATAAACAAAAAAGGCGATTACGTTATTAACTAACGCATCAATACCTGTATGGTTTCGGTGGTTTTTTGTTCCAGTACAATTGTTTTTCCTTTTGTAAGTTCCTTTATTTTTTCCTCGGTATAATGCCGGATAGTTAACAGCGTAAGATCTTTTTGCAGTTGTACATCAAAAATAGCTGAAGCAGCCAGTGCAAGCTTTTCAATCTTTTCAGTTTTGTCGTCAAAGCAGTTTAATAAACTGATGGCTCCGTTTTGCGAAAGGTTGGGGCGGATCTTTATGGTTGCAAACATTTCATGTAATTGACCAAGCGGTTTTTCTTCTACAAAAGAAAAGTCCCTAGAACTTAATTCCATCAACACCTGGTTCTTCTTTAATACAATAACAGGCGGAAGTTTATGAACGGGTTTGTTACTGATAACGGTGCCTTTTAATTCAGGTTTGATAAAACAACGTACATGTAAAGGAATATTTTTATTCTCTAATGGCTTGATGGTTTTCGGGTGAATTACCTGAGCACCATAGTAAGCCATTTCCACTACTTCCCGGTAGCTTAGTTCGTGCAGGATATCAGCATCCGGAAATTCTTTCGGATCAGCACTCATCACAGCTTCCACATCTTTCCAGATGGTCTGACTTTCGGCATCCAGTATATTGGCAAATATAGCGGCGCTGAAATCACTGCCTTCCCGGCCCAATGTGGTACTTTCGTTTTCATCTGTGGCACCAATAAATCCCTGGGTAATTACAATATCTGTTTCATTGAACAAAGGTTCAATATCAGCTTTTACTTTTTGTTGGGTAAAGTTCCAGTCAATATAGGCATCCCTGAAATTATCGTCAGTGCGTACAATATCCCTTACATCAATCCATTTATTTTTTATGCCTGCCTCATTCAAATAAATACTTACCAGCGAAGTGCTCAGTAATTCACCACAGCAAACAATCTGGTCGTAGTAGTAATCATATTCCCTCACCGGTTTATCATGCAGCAACCATTCCACTTCCGTAAAAAAATCCTTTAACTGATTTTCAGCTTTTTGCCAGTTGAGGGTAATCAGGTATTTCAGCGTATTTAAATGAGTTTCTTTAACCTGTTCAAACAATTTCAATGCATCTTCCTTGTGTCCGTTATAAAACGCATCCACTACTTTTTCAAGTGCATTGGTGGTTTTGCCCATGGCCGAAATAATAATGAGTATTTTTTCTCCAGCAAACGATTCAATAATGTGCCCGGTATTTTTAATTCTTTCTATAGAATTGATACTGGCACCGCCAAACTTAAAAACCTTCATTCGATGTGGGTTGATT
>JBATAS010000230.1:0-3210 GCA_049661965.1 Ferruginibacter sp.
AAAACAGATTTATCAAGAAATTTATTTTTTTATTAACTAATGATTGGGTTAAAAGAATATATTTAAAACAAGGTAAAGGAAAACCTATTTTATTAGAAAAACCTTTTAACATTAAATACTCAAAAATTTGCTTTTTTTCTATATATAAATTAATAAAAAAATTTTTTTTTTTTAAATAAAAACCTAAAAAAGAAAATCCCTGAAAAAAATTTTTTATATTAAAATTTCCAATAAAACAAGAATTTAAAAACAAACTAAATTTTAAAAAATGGATAATTTTTATTTTTAAAAATAAAATAAAATTAAAAGAAGAAACAGTTCCAAATAAAACAGTATCACAAAAACGAAAATATTTAATACAAATATTAAACAAATAAAAAAACAAATATTTACTGTATTTAAAAATATATTTATTAGAAATAAACCTCCCACCATAAAATAGATCTTGATATAAAAAAAGTGTATTTTTTTGTGAACAAGAACGTCGCTTACCAAAAATTAATAAAATTTCAAAAAAAAAATTATCAAAAAAAGTTAAATAAATATTGCTAAAAAGACCCATTAAATATAATATTTTTTTATTTGCAAAAAAAGAAGTAGCATTAAAACAAAGAGAAGAAACCCCTTCTTCTTTAAAATAACGAATCATATAATTAAATAAAAAACAATTAAAAAAAGTTTTAGAAAGAAATTTTAAAAAATTTAAAAAAACAATTTTATTTAAAAATCAATATAGGTTACCTTCTAAAACCCAAATTAAATTATATTTTTTAATATTATACATTAAAAAATCTAACCCACATTTAAAAGTATTAAAAGGTCTAAAGCCAAAAATCGATGCCTTAAACAGAGGTTCAAAAAAGGGCTCTATTAAAAAATGAAACAGCCATTCAATATATCAATTAGTCAAGGTACGAAAATTTATAAAAAAAGGATTTATTAAAAAAGTATTTAATGTAGTTTTATATAATTTAAATTTATTACATAATAAATAATACCTTACTAAAAAAAGTTTTACAAAAAATTTTTTATTAAAAAAATTAAAAAAGAAACACATTTTTTTTAAAATAAAAAATCATAAAAAATAAAAATTTAAATAAAATTTTAAATCAATTTGCCCAAATTTAGAAATTAATTTAGACGTTAAAATATGCTCCCGAATAATAACATATTCTTTAAAAAGGTTTGAATGGAAAAGTACAAACGAATTTAATTTAAATAAATTAAAATTATTCTGAAATAAATTTTTTTGATTAAATTTCAATTTATTCTTTTTCATAAAAGTGATTTATAAGTTATTCAAAAATCTTATACATTATAATAGATCTAAAATTAAAAGAATAATCATTTATTACTTTAAGATGTCTGACTTTATAAAAAGATATAAAAATATAATATCTCCATTTTTAATAATAAAAAAATAAAAAAAACACTTTTAAATATTCTTTTTTATATGGAAATTTTTATTTTATTTTTTTATAAATAATTTTAGAAACAAAAAAACAATTTTTAGCTAGTATACTTAAAAATTTTTTATTTAATACAAGACAAAAAAATCAATGTTTTAAAAATAAATAAAATTTTAATATTGAAACTCTATCCAAAAAAAATATATAATATTTGATATACCATGCTATAATTTATTAAATTTTTTAAAAACTTAAAAAGTGAATCAAATAATTCAATAACCAAAATAATAATTTATTATTCAAGAAAATGGACGCCCTACTAATAACATTAGTTGGTATATAAGCAGATACATCACCTGCTTGGGTTTCAATAATAGGTAAAGAAGTTAAAGAACCACCCCCACGTTTTGCAGATAATTTAGATGAGCGCTCTAATAATCTCGAATGCAAATAAAATTGACGATCAAATCTAACTTAACAATAAGTTTCGCCCAAAACTAACCAAAATTTTACTTAGTTAGCTGTCACCCAAAAAATGTAAACAGAAATTAAACAATTTTTTTTAATTGAGAAAAAGAAAATATATTCTTAAAAAAACTAAAATAACTATTATTACGACATTTAAAACAAAATAAAATTTGTTTAGAATTTCTAATAAGATGCAAAATATTAAAAAAAGGAGCCCCACCTTCTAAAATGTATTTAAAGTTAAAATAATTATAAGATTGATATTTTATTTTAAATTTTAATGTTAAAAGCGATTTAATAGTATAAATCTGTAATCTTTCTGTTGAGTTACAAATAACACATGACCCTACTTTTTGATATAAACTGTTAGAAAATCAAAATTTATTTAAATTTTCTTCAAAAACTTCATATAAAGTATGTACATCCTTCATGTTTTGTAAATAAAAACTTGTAGATACTTGTTTACAAGTAAGATCTATAAGTTTTCTTGTAAGAATTTTTTGCAAATCAAACCCAAATTTTTTATATAAGAAACTAATAGACCTACAATTATATTTAAGCACTAAAGTTTTTAAACAGGAAATTTGTAATATACGGATAAGAGGCCTTATTTTATCGTATTGATCACAATATTTAAAATAAGATTTTATACTTAAAATTTTTGCATTAAAAAAATCAACTATTTTTTGAGAATCCTCGCCCAAGCATAACCCATAATGTAGCACCTTATATTTAGAAAAAATATTTTTGTTAATTACGCCACTTTGATTTGTTTGTTCTTTTTTTTTTCAAAAACAACGTACCGGCTTACGACTAAGAATATTTTTTTCTAAAAATTTTGAAATAAGTGTAGTTTGATCGGGTCTTATAATTATTTTACCTCTTAATTTTTTAAAAGTATTAAAAAATTGTAATTTTAATATCTCAAAACCTAAAAATTGAATAGATTTATAATTATCTTCGACAATTTTAAGAGTTTGAAAATCAAAAGAAAGACCTAAATTTTGATAAACATTTTTTATAAAACTTCAAAAAATTTCACGATTTTGTTTTGATAAATATCCCAACAGTATAATAGAGCTACTATAATTAACAAAACACAAATGATTTAAATTTTTTGTAAATAAGTGTTTTACACTTACTTTTTTAAAATTCAAAAAATCATTTATTTTTTTATTAATTTTTCGAATAGCTAAACAATTTATAATATTAGAAAATAAAGGACCTAAAATAGACCCTTCATAAAGAAAATCTTTGGATTTATTTTTAGAAACAGTTTTAATTTTACGAGCACCTATACATCTAGACTTAGATACTAATTTCCTAACAAACC
>JBATAS010000231.1:0-1885 GCA_049661965.1 Ferruginibacter sp.
TCCATTATTTAATAATTCTAATTTACTCGATGGAGCAATTGATCCAATGCCAACATAACCACCATTTGGGTTCAATGAAATCGGACTATTAATAGACAAATCACTGGCAGCAGTAGATTGCAACCAGTTTCCGTAAGGAGCTGCAGTAAATGCACCAATATCTAAAGCGTTATTCTGTGCTTCAAAACGGCCAATTGCTGTTGTAGCTGTTCCCGATGTGGCGGGTACTGCTGCTGCAGATCTTGTAACACTTAGTTGTGCTAATGGATTCCCTGTTCCAATCCCTACATTTCCATTACCCATAACAATCATTTTTTGCGTTAGATTATTATCTGTAGTACCAGAAATTGCTGCAGGAGTTGATGTATAAAACCGTACAGCAGAATTTCCTGTTCCGGTAGAAACTCCGGAAACCAGGTTCAGGGATCCGCCATTGAGGTCTGTACCTCCGGCTAAAGCACTACCCGACCTTACCGTCATAAAGTTGCCTGCACCCAAAGAGCTTCTTTCCATACCAATGGCCCGGCCTGCATCACCATTAATTGAAAAATCATAAGTAGGAACTGCAACACCAGCTATGCCTATTTTGCCTCCACTGGCAATCCGCATACGTTCGGTATTGGTTGTTTTTGCAATAAAATCAACAGCATCAATTGTTCCAATAAAATTGGTTGATGCATTTGTACCGCTATTACCTGTTAAATGCCAGTCGTATTGTGGTGCACCAATGTTACCCCCACACATACTTCTCCAGGCTAAGCCATTATACTGGCATATACATAGGGAATCGGTATTATAAACATACATGCCCGAAACCGGGCTGGCTATGGCATTCATCTGAGCACCGGTCATGCGTGGAAATACAACACCCTTATTGGTTGATTCAATTTCCAATACCGATGACGTACCGATAACGGTTGGGTTATTACCAACTTTAACCTGCGAAAAAATATTTCCGGTAAAAAAAAGGATGGTAATTAAGGTAAAAATGAATTGTTTTTTCATGATCATTTGGATTTGTTGATGTACTTCATTTGTGAAGCAGCTTGTTTTTCTTTATCAGTTTATTCTACAATAACTTTTTGTGGTTGAAAAATGATTTTATTATCAGCCGATATTAATTTTATAAAATACAGACCTTTCGGTATTTTATTCATTTCGAATTTTATTAAATTGTTTCCGGCAACAACAGTTATATCTTTTGTTATTATTTGCTGGCCAACGGAATTAAGTAACGCTATTTTTGCAGCACCTGTAATTCCGGTATTGAAATTTATATATACAAAACCTTCTTTTGAAGGGTTGGGATAAACGTTTATAAAGTTGGTTGAGGCTGTACAGTTGATCTTTACATATTCAACAGGGCTATACGAATAGCTGCCATCTTTATCAATCATTTTTAACCTGTAATAACTTTCACCCGTTGTTTGACTGGTTGTAAAAGCATAAGTATTGTTGTTGCTTCCGCCTTTGGCATTTACCACTCCGGCTTTGCTGAATAGATTTCCATTGCTGCTTTGCTCTATTTCAAAATAAGAGGTGTTTTGTTCTTCGGCTGTGCTCCAGTTAAGTATAGCCGCACAATCCTTTTCACTGGCTTTAAATGAAAGTAGTTTCAGTGGCAGAACCCAATAAGTAGAGCCTATGCCAATTGCAGAAATTCCTGCAATCATGGTACCTGTTATAGTACTGTTTTCCGTATTGCCGCTGGCAGTATGCCAACCACTCAGGTCAACCCAGCTGCTTCCATTCCAGCCAACAACCCTTAAGCGTACAGTAAGGGCAAAAGCCGTCATATCTGGTATGCTTATGGTTATGGTAAGTCCCACGCCATCCCCTGTAGTACCCATGTCAATACCGGTTTGCCAATCCCATTGGCCAACAT
>JBATAS010000232.1:0-2413 GCA_049661965.1 Ferruginibacter sp.
AGGTTCAAATCCTGTCACCCCGACCACCGCGACCCCGCCCATGACCTGGCAAGACGCGAATCAACGCCTCGGGCGCGTCTTTCTGGCGTCGTCGTGGAGCCGCGGAAATGGAACGCAGATGGAACAACCGCCGGCTACGCATCGTCAGTCCACCTCGATGTGCTGCTGAGCGGCCCGGATGAGCGCGGCAGCGTTGGCATCCGGGTGCGCGTAGGTCCGCAGGGTGAACGCCGGGTCGGCGTGGCCCGCGGCCAGGGCCACATGGACCGGATCCAAGCCGGCAGTCACCAGCGAGGACACGTAGGCGTGCCGCAGGCCGTGCCAGGACGAAGGCGCGGCGTAGTGCCGCCGAGCGATGGCCCGGATCGCCTTGATCTCGGTTGGGAACGTCTCGGTCCGGTTGATCCCCTCCCGGTCGGTCCAGGTGGCCAGCCACACCGGTGGTCCTTCCCCGACGCCGGTCCCGACTCGTCGGACCGTGCCCATCAGGCCGGTACGCACCAGGGCCGGCCGCAGGATGTAGAGCCTGGCATACCCCCGGGACACGAATCCTTCGACCTCGTTGACGATCAGGAAGTCCTCGAGTTCCCGCTCGTAGACGGTGATGTGGCGCCGGACGATGGCCGCCACCCAGTCGGGCAAAGGCACCGTCCGGCGCCCTGCTTCGGTCTTGGGCCGCGGCTTGAGCGCGTATTCGCCCCCGATCTCCTGAAGCGTCCGCTCGACCGACACGCTCATCGGTCCGCTGGCCAGGCCCGTGAAGTCCCGCACGGTCAGGGCTGCGGTCTCCCCCCACCGCAATCCGCAGCCGTAGGACAACGCGGCGGCCGCTCGGTACCGGTCCGGGATCTCGCGCAGCACCGCTGCGAACTGCCGAGCCGTGAGCATCGGGAAGTCCCCGGCGGCCGCCGTGAGCTTCGCCCGCTTGGGCAGCTTGACGTCCAGGCAGGGGTCGTTGCCGATGACCCGGTCGCGAACGGCGGTCTTGATGACCAGATGCAACAACCGATAGGCCTCGCGGGTGGTCGCCGCTGATCGCCGGGTCGCGAGCCGGGTGACCCACGTCTGGATGTTGCTGTGTGTGATGGCGCCAATGTCCCGCTCGCCGAACTCGGGCAGGATGTGCGTGCGCAGGATCGATGCGTCCCGAGCCTTGGTCGCCGGCTCGTCCGGGCGAGCGGCGAGGACTTGGAGCGCGTACGGTCCGAGTTTGGTCTTCCCCGCGTCGGGATCAACGAACGTGCCGCGGGTTTCCATGGCCCGCAGCTCAGCCGAGTAGGCGGCGGCGGCCTTGCGGGTCGCGAAGGATCGGGAGCGCATCCGAGTACCGCCCGGAACGCGGTACCGGACACGCCACCGGGCCTCGCCGCTGGGTGTCACGTAGCGATGGACTGACGCCATGTCACCCGCGGATCTCGCCGGCTGCCTCGAGCCACTGCTCGAGCGCCTCCATCGGGATCAGCCATCGGGACCCGATCCGGCAGCCGGGCAGTTCACCACAGGCGAGGGCCTGGTAGACCGACACCTTGGAGATCCCCAGGATGTCGGCCACCTCGGCCGCGCTCCAGCACCGCCGGGAGGAGTCCGCTCGGATCGGCCTCGAAACCACGGTCATCGTCTGGCTCCCTTCTGGGTGTTCTCGATGTGTAGCAGGCTCGGGACCATCGGTGCTGGGACCGGGTGTTCCTGTGGATAGCGCCTGGCCCAACCAGTCGGCGTACCCCTTGGCGCCGCTCCGAGCGCCCAGATGCGGCGCCCTTCCGGCTATGCAGTGTCGGCTTCATCGGCCGACACTCACGGCCCTTACCGCGGCAGGCTTGGGGCTCGCCTGCTGCTCGTGGTCGACGCCGTGTCGCGGGCCGATGGCTCGGGGCAGGTCCCATGGTTCGGTGTCGTGAAGGGCTGCCTGCTGGTCGAGTCGGTCGAGGATGTGGTGGGCGGTGCTCAGGACGCGTCCGGCGGTGGCGCGCAGGGTGGCTACGACGTCGGGGTGGCCGGTGGTCCACGACGCGAGGTAGGGGAACGTGTAGGAGCCGGAGTCCAGGCTGTGGGCGTGGGCAACGAGGTAGGCGACCGACTCGGCTTCGACCTCGATCGTGTCTCGGCAGCCGAGCCGGGCGAGGCTCGGGTCCTCGGGGTGGTGCATGAGCGTATGAGCCAGCTCGTGGGCGAGAGTCTTGCAGCGTTGCGCCGGGTCCCGGTCGGGGTGGATCGCCACCGTCCGGGTGGTGAAGTTCGTTTCCCCGTTCTGCCCGCCGGGGAAGGCCCGGTCCACCAGCGTGAACCCGCCCGCTTCGACCTGCGCGGCGAGGGCCTCCCACAGCTGCGGTGGGGCTTGGCCGGTGAGCAGGGCTGGGTGGACCGGTTCGGGTAGGGGTGGGCCGTCGGTTTGGGCGATGTCGAAGACGAACAC
>JBATAS010000233.1:0-19203 GCA_049661965.1 Ferruginibacter sp.
GTGCAGATGTGTTGGTGGCAACGCCCGGCAGGTTGTATGATCTGATCTTAAATGGCGCTTTTAAAACAAAAGGAATTAAAAAACTGGTGATTGATGAGATGGATGAAATGCTTAATCTTGGTTTTAGAACGCAGATAAAGAATATACTTGATCTGTTACCTGGTAAAAGACAAAATCTTTTATTTTCTGCAACTATTACTGATGAAACAGAGCAATTGATGCAGACATACTTTCATGATCCCGAAAAAACAGAAGCTGCACCGACAGGAACACCGCTTGAAAATATTGAACAGGTTTATTACGAAGTACCGAACTTTTATACAAAAGTAAACCTGCTGCATTTATTACTTACCGAAGATGAGACCATGACCAAGGTTTTGGTTTTTGTAGCCACCAAAAAACTGGCAGATGATCTCTATGGACAACTGGAAACAAAATTTCCGGGCACAGCAGGTGTGATACATTCCAATAAAGAACAGAACCATCGTTTTAATACGGTTAAACAATTTCACGATGGAACTTATCGCTTTATTATTGCCACTGATATTGTGGCCCGGGGTATTGATGTTGCCGAGGTAACCCATGTTATCAACTTTGATGTACCGGAAGTGCCGGAGAACTATATTCATCGTATTGGCCGTACTGGCCGAGTCGATAAAAAAGGAATCGCCATCAGTTTTATTACCGAAAAGGAAAAACCGCTGCAGAGGTCAATAGAAACATTGATGAATTTTAAAATTACTTTGGCAGCTTTACCCGAACAGCTCGTTATCTCTGAAGAATTAACCGAGGATGAAAAGCCGAAGGTTTTTATGAAGACGATTCAATTAAAGATTCCTAAGAAAGAAGAACGAGGTCCGGCATTTCACCCTAAATCGGCAAAGAACAGTAAGGTGAATTTTACGGTAAGTAAAAAAGAGCGCATGCAAAAAAAATATGGCAAACCCATTAAGAGACGCCCCAAAAAATGATTGACTTTTTTCTTCAGAGTACTTTTAACTAAATTTTTTTCATGGCAGAGATGCAAATAATAATTCTGGTAGTTTTTGTACTGGGAATTGTATATGCTGTTAAATTTTTAAATAAGAAGAAAGTAGTTATTACCGACCCTGTTCCGGTTTTGTTGCAAAAAACGCTGAAAGATCTGGTTCCGTTTTATCAGCAGTTGAGCGAAGAAAAACAAGTTCAGTTTGAAGAAAGAGCAGCCCGGTTTTTAACACAGGTAAGAATTACCGGTGTTAAAACACAAGTGGAAGAAATTGACAAGGTTCTTATTGCGGCCAGTGCCATCATTCCTATTTTTAATTTTACCGGATGGGAGTACCATAACCTTCATGAAGTGCTGCTCTACCCGGATTCTTTTGATCATGAATACAAACAAGAGGGCAAGGGCCGTAATATACTGGGTATGGTAGGCTCTGGTGCTATGAATCATGTAATGATTTTATCGCAACATGAATTACGGCAGGCATTCATTAATAAAACAGGCAAAGACAATACCGCCATACATGAATTTGTACACCTGCTTGATAAAACTGATGGAGACATTGATGGTATTCCGGAATCGTTGCTTGATAAAAAATATATCATGCCCTGGCTGCAGTTGATGCAGCAGGAAATAAAGGATATCATAGATGACAAATCCGATATTAATCCATATGGAGCAACAAACGAAGCAGAGTTTTTTGCAGTTGTTTCTGAGTATTTTTTTGAACGCCCCGCCTTACTTAAGGAGAAACATCCTGAGTTGTATGCCTTGCTGAGAAAGATTTTTAACCCGGCTATTGATTAACAAAAGCAGGTTTACTGCAAAACATCAAGCATCTTACTCATTACGTCAAACTGATTTTAAAAAACTACAGAGCCGTATTTTCTTTGTATTGATAAGGAGGCCGGAAGTCCTCTGTTTATTTCATCACAAAAAAAAGGATAGCCATGAAATCAATTTTCAGTAAAACATTTGCATTGATTGCGATAGCAACAGCCCTTCTTTCTTTTTCACCAGATTTTGGCGGAGAAGGATTTGAAGTATTATTAAATGGAAAGCTGCTTTTGCAAAAGCACGGCAGTAGTATGAACAAGATCAGCACACTTGATCTCAGCCAAAGTTCGCCTCAAGATAAAATAACCTTCAGATATTTTCATTGTGGTAAAGTTGCCAAAAACAGGTTGGTAACAATCAGGGACGGAAACGATAATATTATTAAAAGATGGCGTTTTAAAGATGCCGCTACACCTTCCGGAGATATGAGTTGCAATGTAGCGCATATTGTAAATCTGAAAAAAGGGGGAAACTCGGTTTTTAAAATATACTATGCATCAAGCGAGTTGCCCGAAGGAAGAATGCTGACCACTTTGATTTTTGATAACAAGGTTGTGGCCAGTAGAAAATAAACGGCTCAGGTTTTCAGATGTCTTAAATCAAAAGCAGGCTTTTTGCCTTTTATGCCAACATAAAAGGCAATCAGCTTTTTTATATCAGCCACTTCATCATCGCTTGTAAAAAAAGCTTCGCCAACAACCAGCAGTTTGTTTTCATAATCAAGGCCGATGGGCACAATGGGTACAGCCGCCTGTTTTGCTATATGATAAAAACCTGTTTTTAATGTATCAACCTTTTTGCGGGTACCTTCTGGCGCAAGGCCCAGTATAAAATTTTCATTGGCATTAAACAGGGCCGCAGCCTGTCCAACCATACCCAATTTACCATGACGATCAACAGGCGTGCCGCCCAGCCACTTTAACAGCCAGCCCAGCGGACCAACAAATAATTCTTTCTTGCCTAAAAACTTTGCATGGCGTATGTTTAAGGCATTACGTGCCGCAAAGCCAACCATCACATCAACCCAATGTGTGTGTGGCGCTACAGCCAGTACCATTTTTTTGTGTTGATAAGGGAAGTTGCCGGAGATTTTCCAACCATAAACTCTCCAGTAAAAATTTAAGAACAGGCGAAGCATTCAGGTAAGGTAGTTGATTTCGTCCTTTAAAAAAAGCAGCAGCATTATCCCGCCTCATGATATTCCCAATAGGTAACATGCGAAATCATTTGCCAGGCTTTATTTCTGTATGCATATACCCGTATATATTTTAAGTGATAGCGGCTGGGGTTGGCTGCTGTCTTTTTTTGTACCGAAAGTTTTCCTCTTACCACAGCAACACCCGGGTGTATTTCCACAGTTACCGAATCGTGTTGCCGGGCTAAAAAATTTCCTTTGGCAACAGATGTAAACCAACCTTTCTTTCCTTCAACACGGCCCGAGCCATGACTGAAGACAAAATCATCAGCATATAATTTAGCCAGCGCTTCGGTATTATGCTGTACCACATAATCATCAATTTGCTGGTTAATTGTAACTATAAAACTGCTGTCGGCAGCTGTTGCCTGAGCATAAATTGCAGAATTACCTAAGCAGGTAATCAACATCAGCTGTATTATCTTTTTCATGCAGTAAAATTAAATATTTGTTTTTAATCAATTGCAATTGTTTATAAAGCCGCCAAAATTTTTCTATAACTTCCGGTTATGAAAAAAATTTTTCTTCCTGTTTTTCTGTTTTTGGGTATATCGCTTTGGGCACAGCAAAATCAATCATATAAAATAATTGCTTATTATACCGGCAAAGGCGAAGCCATAAAGCAATGGCCGGTTGAAAAACTTACACATGTTATTTTCAGTTTTCTTAAAATACAAAATGACACTTTAGCTTTCAGGGATACGGCTCAGCAAAACTCATTGCAGGAACTGGTGGCGTTAAAGAAAACAAATCCACAACTAAAAATAATGGTGAGTATAGGTGGTTGGGGAGGTTGTTCATTCTGCAGTGATTTGTTTGCTAAGGACGAACACCGGAAAAAATTTGCTAAAACCACAGTTGCTCTTTTTAAAAAATACGGAATAGATGGCCTGGACCTGGATTGGGAATATCCTGCTATTGAAGGTTATCCCGGACATAAGTTTGAAACAGCCGATAAAAAGAATTTTACCGAACTGATTAAAACCTTGCGCCAGGAAATGGGAAACGATTACCTGCTGACTTTTGCTGCCGGTGGTTTTGTGAAATATTTAGAGGAGTCAATTGACTGGGATGTGGTAATGCCATTGGTTGATTTTGTAAACCTGATGACTTATGACCTGGTTGGGGGGTACGCCATTGAAACAGGGCACCATACGCCACTTTTTGGATACCGTCATTTCCAGGAATCAACAGGTAAAGCTGTTAACTGGTTGCTGAAGAATAAAGTTGCACCCGCTAAATTAATAATTGGTGCCGCCATGTATGCCCGTGTTTGGGAAAATGTACCGGATACCAATCATGGGTTATATCAACCCGGAAAATTTAAAAGAGGGGTTGCTTACTATGATTTTGAAAACTATTTCAGCGATACATCCGGATATAAATATTACTGGGATAAAAAAGCAAAAGCCCCTTATCAATATAATAAGACATTAAAGCTGTTTGCCACATTTGATGATAAGCGCTCTATCACAGAGAAAACAAAGTTCATCCGGAGAAAAAATTTAGGCGGCATCATGTTCTGGGAGCTTGGGCAGGATAAAAAAGAAAACGGCCTGGTGAAGGAGATGTATGATAACCTCATCAAGTAAAATTGCTGTTATAATAGTTACCTATAAATTATTGTAGCAGAGATCGGGATGGATTTACCATTAATTTTTTTTAATGTATTTTTATGCACTCTTGAAAAAGAAAAATAACATATCATATAAAACAACACTGCTTAAATACACAGCCGCATTGCTTATGTGTGGTTGCCTGTTGTTTTTAACAGGGATTAACTTTATAGTATATGGCGCTGATGCAAAAAGTATCAGCATTGCTTTGCAGGCAGCTGAAAACAGTGCATCTGACGAAAGTTCGCCTGAGAAACCTGCCGAAGGAAAATCTTCAACCGGAACTGTAAACATACAGGAAGAATATGTACATGAAATAAGTTTAATACACAGCCTTGCATTGGTTGATGACCCCAAACAATACCGTTTACTTGATGATGCCCGGCTTGCCATAGTTCATTTTGAACTGCTCTCTCCTCCACCCAACTCATAGTGTTTTCATTGTAGCCGGAATAACCGGTATTTATCATTAATTATTAAGAATCTGATGTTCCGGGCGGTACTATATGTATCGTAGGATATCATAAACATATTTCATCATGAAAACGCACACTAAAGAATTTTTTGACAATCTTACAGCACATGAAGCCTACGAAGTTTTAAAAGAAGGCAATAAAAGATTTACACAAAACCTGAAAATTAACCGCAACCTGCAGGAACAGTTATCAGATACCGTACATGCTCAATATCCGTTTACAGTTGCGTTAAGTTGTATGGACAGCCGTACTGCAGTAGAATTGATTTTTGACCAGGGCCTGGGAGAGATTTTCAGCATCCGGATAGCCGGCAATATTATTAATGATGATATACTGGGCAGTATGGAGTATGCCTGTAAAGTTGTAGGGTCAAAACTTATTTTAGTGCTGGGCCATACAAAATGCGGTGCCATTAAAGGAGCATGCGACGATGTTCAGATGGGAAATCTTACTCCTTTACTCGATAAAATAAAACCAGCGATCCATAACACTAAAACTTATGGCTTAAGCGAACACAACCAGTTATATGCTGAAAAAGTTGCTTATGCCAATGTTGTACATTCTATGGAGGAAATATTGCAACGCAGCAGTATCATTAATGAACTATACCATGACGGAAAAATAGGAATTGTAGGTGGCATGTTCAGTATTGAAAGCGGACGCGTTCATTTTATTAAAGAAATGTTTGACGACAGCGTTTCCGAATCAAAAGCTTTTTTAGAGAAAGAATTGGTTGGTCAATAAGCCAGAAAAAAATTGATTCGGTTCTTACAGAAGAAATTCATTACTTTAATAGATAGAACCGTTACGGGCTATCAAAAAATCAATAAACTGATATGATAACTGCTATCTGTATAATTTTTATTTTAGGCTATGCTGCCATTGCACTGGAACATCCTATAAAAATAAATAAAGCCGCTTCGGCATTGGTAACGGCTGCACTTTGCTGGTCGGTTTATGCTTTGTTTTCTGCCGATGGCCACGAAGCATCCGAGTATCTCACCGGTCATCTTGGCGAAGTTTCAGGTATTTTATTTTTCCTGATGGGCGCCATGACGATTGTTGAACTGATTGATGCCCATGATGGGTTTTATATCATTACCAGCAGGATAAAAACCACCAACAAAAGAAAGATGGTATGGTTGATTGCGTTCATTACATTTTTCCTGTCAGCAGCGTTGGATAACCTTACCACAACCATTGTTTTGGTTTCGCTTCTGCGTAAAATAATTGCCGATAAGGAAGAGAGGTTGATGTTTGCTGCGTTGGTTGTTATTGCAGCAAATGCTGGTGGAGCCTGGTCTCCGATAGGTGATGTTACCACAACCATGCTTTGGATTGGCGGCCAGATAACTGCGGCTTCTATAATTGTGCAAACTATAATACCCAGCTTGGTAAGTATGATTATTCCAACTGCGCTAATAGCCTGGCGAATGAAAGGTAATTTTAAACATACCGGTGCAATGGCAGATGAAAATATTAATTTTAACACAAGCGATTTTAAACGAAATCTGGTCTTTGCGTTAGGTTTAGGAAGTTTATTGTTCGTTCCGGTATTCAAAACCATCACACACCTCCCTCCCTATATGGGCATTTTATTTGGCCTGGGTATCATGTGGATCATAACAGAACTGATACATAGCGAACGGGATGAACAGGAAAAAGGGTTATTATCTGTAAACCATGCGTTACGTAAAATAGATACGCCAAGTGTATTGTTTTTCCTCGGAATTTTATTAAGCATTGGCGCCTTGCAGGCAATTGGTGTTTTAACCGATCTGGCTACGCTTATGAATGATAAGATTGGTAATATAAAAGTGATAACGATGTCTATCGGTCTGCTCTCTGCGGTGGTTGACAATGTACCGCTGGTAGCTGCTGCACAGGGAATGTATTCCTTAACAGAATACCCAACCGGTCATTTTTTCTGGGAGTTTTTAGCTTACTGTGCAGGAACAGGTGGCAGTGCTCTCATCATTGGCTCTGCAGCAGGTGTTGCGGCTATGGGAATAGAGAAAATAGATTTTATCTGGTACTTGAAAAAAGTGAGCTGGCTGGCTATAATCGGATATTTTGCAGGTGCCGCCGTGTTTATACTGCAGCATTATTTAATGCCCTAACTTTCTGATCACAATAAATATTGTACTATAAAAAAACCGAAGCTTTTAAAGCTTCGGTTTTTTGTTTTATCTGCGACATCAAATAGTCATAACATTCTGCGGTTAAAATTCCGCACTCTTCGGATACCTTGGAAAAGGAATCACATCCCGGATATTTCCCATGCCGGTTACAAACTGCACCATTCTTTCAAAACCAAGGCCAAAGCCTGCATGTGGACAAGTACCAAACTTCCTTGTTTCCAGGTACCACCACAATTCATCTGCAGGTACATTCATTTCTTCCATACGCTTTGTAAGCATATCCATTCTTTCTTCCCGTTGAGAGCCTCCAACGATTTCACCAATACCCGGCGCCAAAATATCCATAGCGGCAACGGTTTTTCCATCATCATTCTGGCGCATGTAAAAACTTTTTATCTCTTTAGGATAATCAGTTAGTATCACTGGTTTTTTAAAATGTTTTTCAACAAGGTATCTTTCATGCTCACTTTGCAGGTCAGTTCCCCAGCCTTCAATCAAATACTGAAATTTCTTTTTCTTATTATGATTGCTGTCTTTTAAAATTTCAATAGCCTCGGTATAAGTCAGCCTTTCAAAATCATTATCAACAACAAAAGCAAGTTTCTCCAACAACCCCATTTCACTTCTTTCGTTCTGCGGTTTTTGTTTTTCTTCATCTGTCAGGCGCTGTGCTAAAAACACCAGATCCTCTTTATTGTTATCCATAGCATACTTAATAATATACTTGATAAACTCTTCGGCAAGGTTGGCATTGTCTTCCAGGTCATTAAAAGCCACTTCAGGTTCAATCATCCAGAACTCGGCCAGGTGTCTGGTTGTATTACTATTCTCGGCCCGGAATGTTGGTCCGAAAGTATAAATATCGCTGAACGCCATGGCTGCAAGTTCTCCTTCAAGTTGTCCGCTCACCGTAAGGTTGGTACTTCGGCCAAAAAAATCTTCTTTGAAATTTACAGAGCCATCATCATTTTTTGGAGCAGTTCCATCCAATGGCAATGCCGTTACTTTAAACATTTCACCTGCACCTTCAGCATCACTGGCAGTAATGATTGGTGTATGCAGGTAAACAAATCCTTTGTCATTAAAAAATTTATGAATGGCAAATGCCAGCGCATGACGAACACGGAAAACAGATCCGAAAGTATTTGTTCTGAAACGCATATGTGCATTCTCTCTTAAAAATTCAAGACTATGCTTCTTAGGTTGCATAGGAAATGCTTCTGCATCGCTGTCTCCCAATATTTCTATTGATGTGGCTTTAAGTTCTACCTTTTGTCCTTTGCCTAAAGAAGTAATCACTTCACCCGTTGCTTTAATACAGGCCCCGGTTGTTAATCGTTTTAAAAGGGCATCATCAAATTCACCAAGTGTGGCAACTATCTGTATATTATTATTACTGCTGCCATCGTTAAGAGCAATAAACTGGTTGTTGCGGAAGGTTCGTACCCATCCCATTACTGTTGCTTCGTAGTTGACCTTGTCGCTGGTCAACAGGTCTTTGATTCTGATTCTTTTGTTGAACATAAAAATTATTAATTGGCAGCAAAGATAAGAATAGAACATTGATGACACGGATGTGACGGATTTTCGCAGATATTGATCATTTTCGTCCGTTCAACCCCTGTTATCTGTATTCTATCCTAAAAAAATTCCTTTTTTTTAAAAAAACACCGTAATATTGCGTCTGAACCGGCCTGAGGAAGAACTTTCAAGCATATACTTTATCAGCGGTTTAAATCCATCAATATAAATTCTCAATTTCAATTTCAGATTTAAGACGGGATTTTTGAAGAACATCTTTTTTCATTATTTATGTACGACATTTCACAACTGAACGACCTGCTCGTTCCTGAGTTGCAAGACATTGCTGAGCAATTTGACATCTCCAACGCAAAAAAACTTATTAAGCAGGATCTTATTAATAAGATCCTCGAAAATCAATCTATTATGAGTACCGACAAAAAGAAAGACGGCGAAAAGCCAAAACGTAAGCGGATTGTAAAATCGGCTGATACAGAAAAGGCAAAAAAGCCTGCTAAGAAACAGGCAGAGTTAGAACTTGTTGAAGAAGAGGAGGCTGATGTTCAGCCCATCACCGATCAGCAAAGTACTATCCCTGCTGCCATTGCACAAATGCTGGCCGAAGAAGATGAGCAGGAGCAGGAAGCTGAGGTTGAGCTTGACGAAGAGGAGTCGGCACAGGCACCGGCAAAACAATACTCACAACAAAAGCAACAGGCATTCAATATAGAATTTGATGGTGTGATTTTGGGCGAGGGTGTATTGGAAATGATGGCCGACGGATATGGCTTTTTAAGAAGCAGTGATTATAATTATTTATCATCACCCGATGATATTTATGTATCTCCAAGCCAGATAAAATTATTTGGATTAAAAACAGGCGATACGGTTTACGGAAGTGTAAGACCTCCAAAAGAAGGTGAAAAATACTTTGCTTTACTAAAAGTGGAAACCATTAATGGTAAATCACCGGAAGAAGTAAGAGACCGTGTACCATTTGATTATTTAACTCCGCTGTTTCCTTTTGAAAAATTAGACCTGTGTACCAGGGCAGATAATTACAGTACCCGTATCATGGATCTGTTTACACCCATTGGTAAAGGACAGCGTGGATTGATTGTAGCCCAGCCAAAAACAGGTAAGACTATGTTGCTTAAAGAACTGGCTAATGCCATTGCAGAAAATCACCCGGATTGTTACCTGATGATTGTACTGGTGGATGAGCGGCCGGAAGAGGTTACAGATATGGAACGTAGTGTGAAAGCAGAAGTTATTGCATCAACATTTGATGAGCCAGCCGAAAAGCATGTTCGTGTTAGTACCATGGCTTTGCAAAAGGCAAAACGTCTGGTTGAGTGCGGTCATGATGTGATTATTTTACTTGATTCAATAACCCGTTTGGCAAGAGCGCATAATACTGTTGCTCCATCAAGCGGTAAAGTATTAAGCGGTGGTGTGGAAGCCAATGCGATGCAGAAACCAAAACAATTTTTTGGTGCTGCACGTAAAATTGAAAATGGGGGATCATTAACCATCATTGCAACTGCATTGGTAGATACCGGCAGTAAAATGGATGAAGTGATCTTTGAGGAATTTAAAGGAACCGGTAATATGGAATTGCAACTGGAGCGTAAACTATCGAACAGAAGAATTTACCCGGCTATTGATATCGTTGCTTCATCTACAAGAAGAGACGATCTGTTACTTGACAAAGATACCTTCCAGCGTATGTGGGTATTGCGTAAGCATATGGCCGATATGAATCCGGAAGAAGCTATCAATACTTTGTTGAAAAACATGAAAGGAACAAAAGACAATGCAGAGTTTTTAACAAGTATGAACGGATAATAACAAATGGATAATTTGATAATTGATAATGAGCCGCTGAAATTTTCGGCGGCTTTTTTCTTTGTGTAACTTAGTGCCTTGGCGCCTTTGTGGCAAAAAAAATGGCAATACAAAAAATAACCATAGAAGAGTTTTTAAAACTTGCAAA
Organism: Ferruginibacter sp.; assembly: GCA_049661965.1. Lineage (GTDB taxonomy): Bacteria > Bacteroidota > Bacteroidia > Chitinophagales > Chitinophagaceae > Ferruginibacter. The sequence continues at coordinate 10,768 of JBATAS010000233.1, forward strand.
ACAACATCCCGTTTTAGATGTTCGTAGCCCGGGAGAGTATACTCATGCACATATTCCGTCGGCATACAGTTTACCATTGTTTAGTGATGAAGAAAGAAAAGAAGTGGGTACAGCATACAAACAACAAAGCCGTGAAGCGGCTATAAAAATCGGCCTTGATTTTTTTAGTGTGAAGATGAGAAAGATGGTTGAAGAAGTAGAGGGAATAGTTGCCAACTGCCAACTGTCAACTGCCAACTGTGTACTGGTACATTGTTGGCGTGGAGGTATGCGTAGTGCTGCTGTAGCCTGGTTGTTGGATATGTATGGTTTTAAAGTGTATTTGCTGACAGGTGGTTACAAGGCTTACCGAAAACGGGTACTGGCGCAGTTTGAAAAAGAATACAGTTTTAATATCATCGGCGGCTATACCGGCAGCGGAAAAACTTTGCTGCTGCATGAATTACGAAATCAGGGTAAAACAATAATTGATTTGGAAGGATTGGCCAATCATAAAGGCTCAGCATTTGGGTCGTTGGAAAACATTCCGCAACCGGGTCAGGAGATGTTTGAAAATATGCTGGCCCAAGGATTGTCAGATGTTAATATTAAGATGACTGAGCTAAAAGACTCAAAAAAAACCAACGGTCAACAGTCAACTGTAATCTATTTAGAAGACGAAAGCCAGCGTATTGGAAATCTGCAAATACCAATGCCGCTTTGGTATACAATGCGTAAGGCCGTTGTTTTTTTTATAGATATTCCATTTGAAGAAAGACTGAATTATATTACTGAAGACTATGGAAAGCAAAATAAAGAACGTTTAAAGGAAGCCATATTACGAATTCAAAAGCGACTGGGCGGACTGGAAACAAAAAATGCAGTTAGATTTTTGGAAGAAGATAATTATAAAGAATGTTTTCGCATTTTGCTCAGTTATTACGATAAATGGTACCAAAAAGGACTGATGAACCGGGAAAATATTTCTTCTCTTTTAAATAAAATACCTTGTGCAGGCGTTGATACTACTACAAATATCAAAAAACTATTATCATGCAAAACGGTAAGCGCCTGATCATTTTCTGCTTTATCTTGTTTTTTTCTGGCCAAATGAGTGCACAATCTGTGCTGGATGCAGATATAACGGGCTTGTGGAAAGGAACTATGTATAATGATACAACTCAGCTGAATTACCGTTACGAGATTGCAATCAGCGAAAAAAAAGGAAAACTCTATGGGTATTCACACACTTATTTCATTTTAGATGATAAAGAATACCACGGGGTAAAGAAAATAAAGATAAGAAGAGATGGCGATGAAATAATTACGCAGGATGTTGAACTGATCGCTAATAACTATCCTGTTAAACCTCCCAAGGGTGTGCATGTTATAAATATTCTGAAGTTTGAGGTCAGGAATAATATTATGACTTTAAGCGGAAAGTTTGAAACCAACCGGACAAAAGAATATGCGCCGGCCACAGGATTTGTTCAGGTAGAGCGTAAAAATGATTTCAGGCAATCAGCCCTGGTGCCTCACCTCGAAGAACTGGGGCTGGTTAAAAATTTATCTTTTGTTGATGAGTATAAAGAACATGAAACGCAAACAAAAACAGCAGCTGTTGCAAAAGCTGAACAACCTGTTGCAAAGCCAACCATTTCCGAAACAGCTAAAACAGAAAACCCTGTTGTAAATGCGAAACCAACAGAAACTGTAAAAACTCCTCCGGTAAAAAAAGAATCAACTCCTGTTAAAAAAACAGAAATACCAACAACTAAACCACAAACCGAAGTAATTGCAAAAAAAGAGCCTGTAAAAAAAGAACCGGTTGTAGAAAACAAACCTAAGACCGAAGAAATTGTAAAAACTAAACCTGTAAAAGAAAAAGCTACCGAACCGGTCAAAATAAAACAGAATAATATTATGGGCGCAGCGGCCGATATCAGCAACCGGAAGATTGAAACCATACAGTCGGTATATTATAAAACAGACAGTCTTGAATTAACGCTGTACGATAATGGTGAAGTGGATGGCGATACAGTAAGTGTGCTGATGAACGGCGAAGTAATTATGCCAAGAGTTGGATTAAGCACCAATGCTGTACGGAAAAAAATAAGCACGGTTAATACCGGCGACAGTATTCAACTGATCATGTATGCCGAAAATCTGGGTAAACTTCCCCCTAACACAGGTTTGTTGATTGTTTATGATGGAACAGACAGGTATGAAATACGATTTAGCGGAGACCTGAAAAAAAGTGCAGCCATTGTATTTAAAAGAAAAGAAGAATAGAAAAACGGAATTAAGGCATTTTGTATCTTAACCGGATGATAATAAATTCTGCCGGCCTTACAGTGGCCAAACCAATTTCTGTAATCATTATTCCTGAAGCAATATCAGCTGCCACCATGGTTGTACCTAATCCTGTTTTTACAAAGAAAGCTTCTTCAGGTTTACTTCCCTGTAATGCACCGCTTCTCCATTGCTGCACTAAATAATTGCTGATAACAGTATTTAGTTTTACCCAGGTATTTGCATCATTAGGTTCAAATACAACCCACAGTGTACTTTTCGAAATGCTTTGTTCAATGTTCATAACAAAACGACGCACAGAAATATAGCGCCACTCATTGTCGATGCCGGCAAGAGTTCTTGCGCCCCAAACCAAAATTCCTCTGCCGGTAAAAAGCCTGATTGCATTAACAGATTTTCCGCCGGCAACATGAACATTCATACCTTCCTGCTGACTATCGTTAATTGAAACTGTTAGACTATGTATTGCGTTTACAGAAATATTTGCCGGAGCTTTCCATACGCCACGACGCTTATCTGTTTGTGCAAATATTCCGGCTATGGCACCACTGGGCGGTACCGCTTTATTATTTTGAATTATTAGCGAGGGATAATAAGCTGCCCCCCATTGCAGGTTTACATTTCCAATACCCGTTCTGAAATTTTCAATGTCAATGACTAAATCAGTAGATGGCATCGGGGTATCCAGTATGGCAAATCTGTCTTGTAAATCAGCACAGCATTGCAGCATATCCTGTTGTAGCAATGAAAGATCATGTGCCTGCAACAGGCAGCCATCGGGTATTACGAGCAGTTGTGCAGGCACTTGTTTACTCACATTTAAACAGGTGCTGAGGGTTTGTAAACTTGCAGTATCATTCTGGCTGCCGGCACTTATTATATAAGAGGTCTCGCCACCATTCTTATAAAAAAGAAAAACAGCATCGTATAAATAACCAGCTCCGGGATTGTTTCCAAAAATTGTGGTGAAATTTGCAAAAGACTTTACAAGACAAGGTTTAAAAATAATATCATTCCCATCACTGTCAATAATGTTTTCAGTATAACCTATAAAAACAGCAACAGATGTTGGCTCCTGAGCAATAGCATGAGGAATACCGGGCATTTCCTCAACGTATACACCCGGTGTTTTATACTTTGCCATACAAAAAAGTTTTATAGTAAGATACTGTAACTTTATTTAAAGAAATAAAATGAACGAAGAAATAATAAGACTTACGCAGTTCTCCCGTGGTGCCGGATGCGGTTGTAAAATTGCACCACAGGCTTTAGAAGAAATCTTAAAAACAAATATTACTGTGGCCAACAACAGTAAACTATTGGTTGGCAACAGCAGTAAAGATGATGCAGCAGCTTATGATCTGGGAAATGGCACAGCATTAATTTCCACTACTGATTTTTTTATGCCGATTGTTGATGATGCGTTTGATTTTGGCCGCATAGCCAGCGCCAATGCCATCAGCGATGTGTATGCCATGGGCGGTAAGCCGCTTATGGCTGTTGCCATACTGGGTTGGCCGGTTGAAAAATTACCGGCAGCACTTGCACAAAAAATACTGGATGGCAGTCGGACAATTTGCGAAGAAGCCGGTATTCCGTTAGCTGGTGGACATAGCATTGATAGCGCCGAACCCATATTTGGTTTAGCGGTAACGGGTTTGTGTGATATAAAAAATCTGAAAAAAAATAATACAGCTAAAACCGGCGATACAATTTTTATTACCAAGCCTTTGGGTGTTGGTGTTTTATCTACTGCACAAAAAAGGGGGTTAATAAAAGAAGAGCATGTAACTGTTATGATAAATCAAATGACAAAACTTAATAAAACCGGAGAACTGTTAGGTAAACTCGAAGGCGTTACAGCAATGACCGATGTTACCGGCTTTGGCTTGCTTGGGCATTTAATTGAAATGGCCGAAGGAAGTAATTGCTCTGCAGAAATAAATTATTCCATGCTGCCGGTTGCAGATGGTGTAAAGGAATACCTGGCACAACGCATTGTACCCGATGCTACTTACCGCAACTGGAACAGTTACAGTACCAAAACGGCTTTTGAAAAAGGCGTGAATGTAATGGAAGCATTTAATTTATTACCCGATCCGCAAACAAACGGCGGTTTATTAATAGCTGTTGATGAGGCCGCTGTTGAACAGATAAAAAGTATTTTAAAAGAAAACGGACTGAAAAACTTTGCCGAACCTATAGGCAGGTTTACAGCAGCAGGAGAAAAAACAATTATCGTAAAAATATAAAAATGAATCTGACGCTAAGCGACTGGATAGGATTTATTGGTGTGGCTATTTTGCTGGTTGCTTTTTTATTGAATATGCTCAATAAAATTGAAAGGAACAGCCTTGCCTATATTTTGATGAATATTATTGGGGCCGGCATGGCCTGCCTTGCTTCGTGGATGATCAGTTATTTGCCTTTTGTAATCCTGGAAGGAACCTGGACCTTGGTTTCGCTTTTTGCTTTGGTTGGGTATTTAAAGAAACTCAACTGATAAGCTTATCAATTTTTTCAGCCAGCTTACGGTCTTTATCAGTTATTATATCTCCTGCATCATGTGTACTTAACCATACCTCCACTTTATTATATACGTTGGTCCATAACGGATGATGATCCATTTTTTCAGCCTCTATAGCAACCCTTGTCATAAAAGCAAATGCTTCAGAAAAATTTTTAAATTCAAATTTCCTGTATAGGGCATTGTTTTCTTCTTTCCACATAATTGTAAGGTTGGCGTTTAAAAAATAAGGTGTTGTTTGTTCTTTATTTTTTCATTTGTCATTTCCATAACCAGTTGTACACCGGGTAAGGAACGGATAGCCTGTAATAATATTTTCAGATCTTCTGCTGCAATCGGATCGCCTTTTATCAGCCACAAAAAATCAAGGTGCTTAAATTCGGGCAGTAAATATTCTCCGTCGTACTGGTTATTATATAAGTAATGCGATAACGAAACAGCCGGTACCGCATATTCATAAATGCTGAAAAAATACTTGCGTTGCTTTTTGGTAAGCTGTATTTCAATATCGTTATTCACCCTGAAATCGAGGCCCAGCATCTGATTCAGCTGCCAGCTGAACTGGTAATCTTTTATTGGCGCAACAATGCCCAGCAACAAAGAATCTTCAAAAAACTCTTCGGCCAGTGCTTCATTATCAATTTTTAATTTTTGAACGGCCATTTACCAAAAAATAATAAAATTAAAACACAATGTCAAATACCATCTCTTCGGTACCTCTTATCACTTTTACTTTTGTTGCCTCTCCTTTTTTAAATTTACCTAACGCCTGCATATAGCCTTGTACATCCGAAGTTTTATGATCGCCTATCTGTATTATAACATCGCCTGTTTTTAAACCTGCTTTATCTGCAACCTTACCTTCACTGATCCCATCGGCCCTTACACCAACACCGCTGAATGTATAATCGGGCATAATGCCCAGACTAACGCTAAAACTTCTTCTTCCCTGCTGCTGGGCTTCCCTGGTTTTGGTAAAAGCTAATTTTCCTTTTTTGTTTGTTTTTTCAATAACCGCATAAATGTATTTTATCAATAACAGCTCGCCATTATAATTAATTTTATCTGCATCATCAGTTGGTTTATGATAATCGCTGTGTGCACCTGTAAAGAAAAAAAGCACCGGCATATCTTTCCGGTAAAAAGAAGTGTGGTCGCTTGGCCCGGTGCCGCTGCTGTCGAAATTTATTTTCAGGTATTTGTCAGTAGCTGAAAGTTCCTGCCCCCAGGTTGGCGATGTACCATAACCACCAATGGTTAATCCATGAGTGCTGTCGTTAAGCCTGCCCACCATGTCCATGTTAATCATGTAATTGGCTTTACTAAAATCAATGGTAGGGTTTTCGGTATAATATTTACTGCCATACAAACCCAGCTCCTCGCCGGAGAAAGCAATAAAGAGATAATTATTGTTTTTTAGCTTTGATTTTTTCAGTTGCTTGCCCAGCTCAATTAATGCGGCGGTGCCGCTTGCATTATCGTCGGCGCCGTTATGAATTTGCGGGGTACTGCCGGTAAATAAAGAATTATGATCTTCGCCATAACCCAGGTGATCGTAATGTGCTCCTAAAATAACGGTATTGGCTGCGCCATTGTTAATATAACCAATAACATTGTGGCCGGTTCTTTTTTTATCGCTGATGTCTATTTCTATTTTTATATCAGCCGATGTAGTTTCGCTTTTAAAAAATTTATTTTTTGTTTCCATGCTGATGTACAGCACAGGAATTTTTACAGCTTCAGTTTTTGATTTGGGTTCAAACCTCAATTCATCTTTTATAGTAGAGCTGTTGTAAACCAGTAAGGCATCAGCACCTCTGTAAGCAACTTTGTTTGCCTGTTTAATAATTGCTTCTTCCAGATCAAAATGCGGGTTGTTTTTATTTTCTTCTAAAACTTCTTTCAAATCAAAAAACCAGGCAGCGTCGCCTTCGGGTAAAGCTAAAGCTCCCGAAGTTTCTGTTTTGCCCGTGGCGCTGAAACTCAAAGGAAAATAATCTGTATCTGTTACCAGTTTTGTTTTATTAATAATTAAATAGGTTGATTCATCTATTTGTCTGCCTTCATTCACTTCAAAAGCCTGTATGTAAGTTCCGTTCTCTCCTTTTGCGGCTAATCCGGCAGCTTCAAATTGTTTGCTGATGTATTCGTATGCCAGTTTTTCTCCGGCTGTTCCGGTTCTTCTGCCCTCCAGTTTGTCATCTGCCAGAAATCCGATATGAGATTGAAGTGATGTTAAAACAAGATTATCTGCCTTTATCTGCGCTTTTTTCTTCCTTTGTGCCTGACCAACCGTTGATATCAATAATAATAACCAGAGAAAATGTTTCATGTAGATGTATTTGTTAAGTAGCCACAAAGGTAACTTAGCGTTGTGCTAAATATGTAAATAGAATGTAAAATTTAATCACATGTTACTATTTATAAATTCCGCATTGCTACCTCATCTTTCTTAATTCGTAACCGGGCAAATTGGTTTACAGTTATTTTTGCAATCAATTTCAGTTTGACAAAGCAGATAAACATAGCGTTAGTAGGTAATCCCAACAGTGGAAAAAGTTCGCTGTTTAATTATTTAACCGGTTTAAATCAGCAGGTTGGTAATTTTCCGGGAGTTACTGTTGATAAAAAAATGGGGCATAGTAAAATAACCCCGCAACTGAACGCAACCATTATTGATTTGCCGGGTTCGTACAGCCTGTATCCGAAACGAAGCGATGAATGGGTGGCTTATAAGGTTTTATTAAACCAGGATGAAACCATTAAACCCGATATGGTTTTATTGGTTGCCGATGCCAGTAATTTAAAAAGAAATTTACTGTTCTGTTCGCAGATCATTGATCTGGGCATTCCGGTAGTAGTGGCATTTACCATGATGGACCTGGCCAAACGAAAAGGAACACAAATAGATATCCCGGGACTGGAAAGAGAATTAGGTGTTCCGATTGTACAGATCAATCCACGAAAAAATAAAGGGCTTGAACAGCTAAAAAAAGTAATTGAGCAATCAGCAGAGAATTTGTACCAACCTCCGGCCCGTGATTTTATTGATAACCATGTACTGGCAGAAAATGCTATTGATAAGGTTAAAGGCTATTATCCCGAAATAAGTGATTACAAGGCTATTCATTACTTGATAAACCACGAACATTTTTTGCTGGAAGATGGTATGCAGAACACCATTGAACAGATTGAAGTTGATAATAAATTTAATCCTACTAAAACACAGGCCGAAGAAATTATGCAGCGTTATGGCCGCATAAAACATATCATGCAGCAAACTGTTGTAGAGGCCGACCCTTTACAAAAAGCCATGTTTAACGAGAGGCTTGATGATATATTAATGCATCGTGTTTGGGGTTATGTTATTTTGTTGAGTGTTTTATTCCTGCTTTTTCAGAGCGTGTTTTGGGTGGCTAAATATCCTATGGATGGTATTGAGTGGATGTTTGGAGAGTTTGGTGGTTTTCTCAGCAATACATTACCTGTTAGCTGGTGGAGCGATTTGTTGATTAATGGTGTGGTAGCCGGATTAAGTGGCATTATCATTTTTATTCCGCAAATTATGATCCTCTTTGGATTAATAACCTTGCTGGAAGATACCGGTTACATGGCCC
>JBATAS010000234.1:0-10209 GCA_049661965.1 Ferruginibacter sp.
GGTTCTGTATTTACAAAAAAAGGATTGCAGGAAATGGATGCCGCCATCATGGATGGTAAGGATCTTTCTGCAGGTTCTGTTGCCGGTATCAGAAATGTTCGCAATCCCATTGAACTGGCAACCGAAGTGATGCTGCACAGCAATCATGTTTTTTTAAGTGGAAAAGGCGCCAACGATTTTGCCATCAAGCAGGGAATAAAACTGGAACCCGATGAATATTTTTTCTCCCAGTTCCGTTACGATCAATGGAAAGAAATAAGGGACAGTGATAATTATTCGCTTGATCATACACATAAAGGTGTTGAAGAACTGATGAAGGATAAAAAGTTTGGCACCGTTGGTGCGGTGGCCTGCGACATTAATGGAAATATTGCCGGCGCAACAAGTACCGGGGGTATGACGAATAAAAAATACGGCCGCATTGGCGACAGCCCGCTGATTGGCGCCGGAACTTATGCCAACAACAAAACATGTGCAATAAGCTGTACCGGGCACGGTGAGCCGTTTATTTGTGCCGTGGCTGCCTATGATGTAAGCTGCCTGATGGAATATAAAGGCATGAGCCTGCAGGAAGCCATGCATGAAGTGGTGAAAGTGAAACTGGTGAAGATGGAAGGAGAGGGCGGCATGATTGGCGTAGATGCAAAAGGAAATGCAGCGATGATCTTTAACAGCGCCGGTATGTACCGTGGCATGAAGAATAGCATCGGAGAAAATAAAATCGGAATTTATAATGATTAAGAAAGGTTTAAGCCGTTCAAGTCGTTTAAAGGTTTAAAGGTTCCTCGTATCAGCACAACCTTTAAACGTGTTTAACCTTTTAAACGGCTTAAACGACATTTCAACACACTATGAAAAAAATTGCCGTAATAGTTGCCGGTGGCACCGGTACACGGATGAACTCCGGAATACCCAAACAATTTTTATTGTTGAACGGAAAACCCGTTTTGTTTTATACCATCAATAGTTTTTTACAGGCTTATAACGACCTGCAGATTGTTTTGGTTTTACCCGAAGAGCATATAGCAGCAGGGCAGGAGATCATTGATGCTTTTTTTGATTACAGCCGTATACAGATTGCCATTGGCGGCCGCACAAGGTTTCACTCTGTACAAAACGGATTACAATTGGTGAATGAAGAAAGTATTGTGTTTGTGCATGATGCAGTTCGCTGCCTGGTAACTGTTGATCTTATCAAACGTTGTTACGATGCAGCCATGGAGAACGGCTCTGCCATTCCGGTTATTGACAGCAAGGACAGTGTACGGTTAGTAACCGAAGAAGGCAACGAAGCATTGGAAAGAAGCACTGTAAAGCTGGTGCAGACTCCACAAACCTTTCACAGCAAGATACTGTTACCTGCTTACCAGATTGATTACAAAGATAAATTTACCGATGAAGCAACTGTTGTAGAAGCATTCGGTTTAAAAGTGAAACTGGTAAATGGAGAAGAAAATAATTTTAAGATCACCCGGCCGGTTGACCTGCTGATGGCTGAGCGATTGATTGCAGAGAATTAAGCTTTTGTTCCTATCTGATGCCGCCATGTCTGTTTCCAATATTTTACTAACTATACGTGCCGAAGGACGTAAGCCACAAAACGTGTGGTAGAAAATCACTGAAAAAAAGTTAGCACTATAACCCGTACGATACTCCCAGTTAACCTATTTCAGGACGAGACAGCAGTTAGCTGAAATTAGTTTGTCCAGCCACACTTGCCCAAAACCGTGTGTTGTGCGTTCGTTATTCTGTCTTTATGTTAAAAATGTTTTCCTTTGCGTCATACTCAAAAAATAATTTTTCCCACTTTGGATATTTTATTTTATTGTCAGTCGTTTTGAGCCCGTTTATTAAGATGTTCTTTATGGAAATATTCTTGTTAGGGACTATGCGATTTAGGTAATCTATCAAATTTTCTGTTATAAAAGTTGGGTCTTTTAGATCAAGAATAATTACACCATTATTTGCTAAGCTTCCAAATAAATTTTTTCCCTCCTCACATTTAAAAACACTTATCGATTTTATTCTATTTTTTTCAATTAATTTTTCCGCAAATTTTTTGGGGAGTAAGACATTCTGTTTTGTGAAATAAAGAGGGATGTCATCTGAATTCATTGGTCTTGACATTTTTGCAATTGTATCTCCGAATTTATTTATGACTATTCCGCAAATGTCTACGGTACAGCTCAAGCAGGATCTTGCTTTCTCTCCCACTAAAAAGAACCTCCTGGTAGAGTCTTCACCTTGTTTCAAACTGTCTATGGAGTTTTGTCCAAAAGAAGTGGATGCGACTAAAATAGATGATATAAAAAGTAGGTTATTCATAACGGGCAGGGCTTGCTGCTGGGCTGGAATTCATTGCTCGTCCTGCCCGGAACCGCTGCTGAATAAAGATATAAAAGTAAAAGTTAACCTACAAAAGTTCAGCGATGCTTGTCCAGCCCAGATGAAGTTGATAGCGATAAAATGCCCATTGCTCCAACGTCCAGCCAGCCTTGCAGCAAACCCAATGTTAGCGGAAGTACTAACAACGGGCTGTTTGTTAGAATGGCTCCTTTTGTCCGCCAAAAAGAACTATAAGATGTTTCAATGCTTTTTTTAACCTTTCGTCTAGATTTGCTTCACTAAATAGAAATGGTCCAAATAAGGCTTTACTAACTGAATACTTTAATTCTGAGATTCCATTTGTTTTATTTTCTGCTTTAATGCAATTGCTACAGGAAATGTCAATAAAAAACTGGTTGTTCACTTTTGTTATTTCTATGAGTTCAGGATTCAACTCTTTAAAATTTCCTTTCCAAGACATATTTAATATTTGTCCGTTAGACAAGTGAGTATCTCTGTCTCTGGTAAAATCTCCATTTGAAAGTATTTTTATTGAAGTGCCTTCCAAGTTTCCAAAAGAGTCAGGGAACATTGTTGCTTTAGTAGGCATTTTTGAGTTAAGCCATTTGATAGTCTCGGTTTTAGTTTGAGCTATACTAATGGAATTATAAAATATAAAGCAACAAACTAATAACTGCTTGAGATTAAAGAATTGCATAAAAAATATTTACTGATTTATAGATAACTCAAAACGATGAAAGGGTCTGAATTTAAAACTAATGTCTGTCAGAAAAGATTTTGATTTTGTAGCCAAAGCAAAGCAAGCTGTGTCATAAAAATTTACGGCATCGTTGTAACTTAGAAAACTTCTGCTGTAAAAATATCCAATCTCTGTCAAACAAATTAGCCTAATGTTTACGTTATACTGTTCTGTCATTTCGTTTTAATTTTAGAACATAAAAATAGGGAACTAAAAATAGCAAAATGCAAAAGGAAAAAAGTTGGTGTCGTTTTTAATGGCTTAATTAGAGTTTTAATGTGTCAAAAGTATTTCCGCTAACACTAGTATTTATGCTATAATATGCTACCTGTCATTTAAGACAAATATTGATTATCAATAAACTAGTGTTATACATTTTGTACCTGCCTGCCGGCAGGCAGGTTGTTTATAGCATAAATGCTTTTTATTAAAAATAGTAATATGTTAACTTGTTTTGCTGTTTCAAGGCTTCGCCAACCCTCAGTCACAGGCAAAATTTCATCAACATATTTGTAAGTAAATTACTTAAATTTTTAATGCGCTCCTTTTTTATTGATCATTTCTTAAACCACTTCAGCGGAGCAGGCAATTTGTTTAAACGGATAGCAGAATATTTTTCCTCCACGGCACCAAAACTGCTGTAAAAAAATGCCAGGCTGCTGATATCGCTGCCTTCAAAATCGAGTAACAGGTTTTCGCCGGCATGGTCTTTTATAAATGCATTGATGAGTGCATGAGATGCGCCCAGTGTTTTACCATTGGGGTGATTACCCACCATGATATAATACGCCCGGTTATGAGAGAACAGGAAAACTGCCGATGCCAGCAATTGTTTTTCTTTTGTATACACTCCGTAGCTGGTGGCTTTTTCTTTTTGGTGAAGCAGCTTATAAAGCTTTTCAAAATTGCTGAAATCGGATTGCTCAAAGTTGGCAAAATCGCCGGATTGGTCTTTAGCAAGTGCCATAACATCTGCCACAGCAATATTGCGGTTAATTACCAGGTTCAGTTTTTCAGCTTTTTTGATATTGCGTTTTATATTGTCGCGGTAGTTTTTATAAAGATTCTCATAATCAGCATTCAGGTCAAGCACAAAATTCATTCTTTCATACAGGTCGAAATTATTCAGCTTGAAAAAATTGCCTGCATTGAAATAAATATCCCAATACTTGAATTTTGCCGGAACAGCATTTAAAAAAGCATTGATCGTTTTGGCATCCAGGTTTTTACCAAACACACCAAGGCAGGCTGTAAAAGGTGGCTGGTATAAATAATGAACGCCGTATTTTTTGTTCCAGGTAAGCGGCATTACGGCTTCGTAATCATTAAGCACCAGGGCATCCCGGTTTTTCGACATGCTGTCTAAATAAAATGAATAAGCATAGATCAAACCATTGTCAGCATTGTCTATACAGTTGTCCCATTTTGTCTTATCAATCTGCTCGTATGTGAGATATTTTATTTCCAATATTAAAAAGGAATTTGAGGGACTATTTTTTTAAGGTTGATATTTTGCAGATCAATGCTGAAAGCGATATTCTTTAAAAATCTTTTTTCAGGAATGGTTGATTTGAAATAATCCTTGTACACTTTGCTGTACAAAATCGGCACATAAATATTCACTACATTATTAAACAAAGATAACTGCAGTCCGGCATCATAAATAAACCTGCCGGTTGCCGAATTTTTCTTCCAGGCATCGGCATAAGTGCCGATATCGAAAAAGACTTTGATGGGAAGTTTGAAAGGTAGTATAGACAACGGGTTTATTGCATCGGGTATACTGGTTGTAAAATTTGCTGCTGCAAGCCAGTCATCGGTTTTACCGATCTTATCACTCAGCAGGTCGGTGCGTACTTTAAAACCACCGTCTCTTATCATGATCTGCTGAGTTGAAAATCCTTCAAATTCATTTCTTCCCACAAAATAATTGCTGTAGGTATAATCTTCATCACCTTTTGGTCCCGTCATGTTCAGGTGATAGCGGTCGGTTTCAAACTGCCTGATAAATGTTTTATCGCCCAGGTAGAAAAACTTACCTGCAAATACCCTCACATTCATCCCGCCGGTTTTGGCATAATTAAAAAAGTAATTGCCGGTGAATGCAAGCCGGGCAAATCCTTCGCCCTGTTCAACCTGCAGTGCTCCCCTGAAAGGATACAAAACCCGGTTGTTCTCAATTACAAACTGCAACTGGTTTACGTACCTCGATTCAGTTGGATAAGTAATTACATCAACCTGGTTAATGGTGTCCCTGGTAAACCGTAAGCCCTGCTCATTGATGAGGAATGTTTTCCATTGAATAAATTTTGTTATGCTGCTTCTTGGATTCTTATTGGCAAAAACATATTTAAGCGACGGGACTATTTTTGAAAAACGCTGGGGATTTGTTGTATTGGTTGAATCGGTAAAATTATCGCCGGTAAATGTTGCACCGGCAACGGCAAATTCAAGCTTATCGCCGTTGTTGCCGGGGAAAAGGCTGTAACTGATTCGGCCCAGCCCGTTAAACTGTTTGCTTTTGGTACCATACATGGGGGCCACCACAAATTGAAATTTATTCAGCGGCAGCGTATAGTTATGCAGTAACACGCCCAGCATCAGTTTATCATAAAAATTATAACCAACAGCAGGCGAAGCAAAAATATAATTGTGTTTATCTGTTTCTTTCAGGCTGAAAAAAGAACTGAAGCGAAGATCTTTTTTAACTGCTGTCTTTTTTAAATCTCCTTTTTTATTGAGCAAAGCAAATGTTGCATCCAGGGTTTTTCCGCTCACTTCCTCCAAAGTTTTTTTGAAATCTTCCGGGTAAGGATGTTTAAACTGCCAGCGACGGTAATACTCCTGCATGCATTTATCAAAAAGCTCCTTGCCAAGTTCATCTTCAAGCAATTTCATCCAGTCGCCGGTTTTAATATAGGCAACCATATTATAATTGAAAGGCGTGAATTGCTCAGAACTGGTTTCAATGGGCTGATCTTTTTTAATTCCGATTACAGTTTGCAGCAATACATGTTGTATATCATTGGGCATCCTGTTATTGATAAATGCTGAGTTGGTCTGAATGATCTCCAGGTTTGTATTGCCATACTGCTGCAGTGCATAGCGGTTGTCATAATGGGTGTTCATACCTTCATCCATCCAGGGATGGGTACGTTCATTGATACCAAGAATCGCTTCAAACCAGTTATGCCCCACTTCATGATTAATAACAAAGTCGAGCATCTTTTCCGAACCGCCATCATCCAGCAAAGTAATGGTTGGATATTCCATGCCGCCGCCGTTGCCGCCATCAACAACGCTCACTACATTGTAAGGATACTCACCAAGCCACTTGCTTTTTGTAAGTACGGCTCTCTTGATCATGGAAATACTGTTCTTCCAGTTTTCATTGTTCTCGGCATAATAAAATACACTGGCTAATATTATTTTTCCGGAGGGCAGTTTTAATGTATCAGATTTTACCGTATAAGTTTTATCAGCAAACCAGGCAAAGTCATGCACGTTGTTTTGTTTATACTGAATTGTTTTTGTTCTGGCAGAAGATGGATTTATTATTTCTTCCACCTGTTTTTTCTGCCCGGGTATTTTTTTCTTTTTAGGTTCTCTCGATAAAGGCATTTTATTTTTAAGCCAGTCTTTCTCTGATTCGTTCTGTAATTCACCAGTGGCAGCTACAACATAGTTATCGGGCAATGTTATCTGCACATCGTAATTACCAAACTCGGCATAAAATTCTCCCTGGTCAAGGTAGGGCATGGGGTGCCAGCCCTTCCTGTCGTACACGGCAGGCTTGGGATACCATTGTGTTATCTGGTAAGCCTGTTCCACATGTCCGCCTCTTGAAAAATTAAAAGGAAGTTTTACATGAAAAGGCGTTTCAATTTTTACATTTGATCTTGGGGCGATGGGTTGCGGTAAAATAAGTTTTACAATATCCTGGTGTTGAGGATGGTCTTCTGTTTTTGCAAACTCACCATTCACTTTAAAATCGAGCCGGTTAATATATCCACGCTTATCAGCATTGCTGAAATAAAACGCAGTACTTCCGTTTTCCAGTGCCTGATCCGTAAAAGCGGTCTTGTCATTTTTAAAAGCATTGGGCCAAACATGAAACCAGATGAAGAAAAGGGTATCGGGAGAGTTGTTGTAATATTCCATCTTTACAAAACCATCCAGCGTATGGTCAACATCATTAAGGCTTACATCAATTTTATAATTAACCTGCTGCTGCCAGTAGGAGGAAAGCTGACAGTTGGCAGTTGGCAGTTGGCAATAAAAAAATATGATTAAGCTGATGATCCTTTTCAAGGCGAATTAGTTTATTCAAAAATAACAAAATCGGTGCAATCAAAACAACCGGCGGTTTATTTACCTTTTCCTAAAAGGATAATGCGTATGGTATGCAGCATTATTTTGAAATCGAGTGCCAACGAAACGTTTTCAATATACATCAGATCGTAGGGCATACGTTCAATCATTTCTTCAACTGTTTCGGCATAACCAAATTTAACCATGCCCCAACTGCTTAATCCGGGTTTTACTTTAAGCAGGTAATTGTATTCGGGATGCTGCTGAATAATCTGGTCAATATAAAATTTTCTTTCGGGCCTTGGGCCTACCAGGCTCATTTCGCCTTTAATGATATTCCAGAGTTGCGGTAACTCATCGAGCCGCCATTTACGCATGACCTTGCCCCACTTAGTAATCCTTGGGTCATCGTCGCTGCTGAGTTCGGGGCCATTCTTTTCTGCATCCGGAATCATACTTCGGAATTTTATCATAGTGAAAGGATGCCCTTTGTATCCAATTCTTTCCTGCAGGTAAAACAGTTTTCCTTTTGAAGATAATTTAACCCGTATTGCTGTATAAATAAACAGGGGTGATAAAATGATAATGCTGAATATACTTGCTGTAAGGTCCAGTAACCGTTTCAGGTTCTGTTGCCACTGCGGCATAAGCCCTGCCTGTGTTTCAATAAGCGGAATGCCGAGTACATTGTTGGTTTTTACTGCTCCGCTGATAATATCTACAGTGTCGGCAGTGATCTTTATGTTTACTTCATCATTGCTTAATAACTGTAAGATCTTTTCAATCTGGCTTCTTTCTTTTTTTTCTACAGCAATAATAACTTCTTCTATTTTATTAGTACGGATGATGGAACTTACTGCATCAATATTGCCGAAATTTTCAAGAGCACCAGGCAGTGAAGAGCCATTGTTGCCATTTGTATTGGCAAAGCCGGCAATACGGTAACCGGTTTTCTCTTTGTTGTTATGTATGGTATGATAAAGATTTACTGCATTTGTGCTGGAGCCGATTATCAATGTATTGAAAAATACAGACCCTTTATTCAGCTGCGATTTTGCTACGTTTAAAAAAACTAACCTTATGCAGAATGTAATAAAAGTCTGAATTCCCCAGAGTGAAATAAATTCTTTATAATAAATATTGTAATCGCCGGTTACATCATACAATAAGAATAAAAAGAGAATGCAGATACTGCCGAAGAAGCTATAGATGAGTGTATTGAACAACTCAATCATCCTCGATTTATAATAAAGGCCGTTGTAAGCACCCGTAAGAAAATACAGCATCAGCCATATAACAGGGAAAAGGAAAAGGCCTATATAAAACCTTGGCCCCACAACAAAAGCTTCATGAATAATATATTTTCTTACAAAATAAAAACATATCCAGGAGCACACAGCAGCCATACAATCGCCTGCGGCATACCAGCGAATATGTATTCTGGGTTGATTCAATGAAGGGGGTTGTAATTAGAAAGAATAATTTTTTATTTTTTACTGGGGAGCGACAGCAGCAATTTTTTCCAGTATCTGGTGTGCTACTTCCATGGCACGGAACCCATCAACCACACTAACCGGAGTTTCAGTATTCTGTATAATTGCATCTCTGAACTGCTCCAGTTCCATCTTAATCGCATTTACTTCCTGCACCGGAGGATTAGCAATGGCAATTGTTTTTTTGCCACTGTTGGTATCAATGTCAAAAGTAAAAACATTGCTTTCACCGGGTGTATTTAAACGGATAATCTCTGTTTTCTTTTCCAGGAAATCAATACCTATGTAGGCATCTTTTTGAAACAACCGCATCTTACGCATTTTCTTCATAGATATTCTGCTGCTGGTAAGATTGGCCACACAACCATTATCAAATTCAATACGAACGTTGGCAATATCAGGCGTATCGCTCATTACAGCCACACCGTTTGCACTTATATAATTTACATTGCTTTTTACCAGGCTTAAAATAATATCAATATCATGTATCATCAGGTCCAGTATCACACTTACATCGGTACCACGTGGATTAAATTGTGCCAGACGATGCACTTCGATAAACATGGGCTGCAACACCTGGTCTTTAAGCGAAAGAAAAGCCGGGTTAAAACGTTCAACATGTCCCACCTGGAATTTGATATTGGCTTCTTTGGCAAGTTTCACCAATGTTTTTGCTTCTTCCATGGTATTGGCCAATGGTTTTTCTACAAAAACATGTTTGCCTTTTTTTATGGCCAGTTCACAAAGTTCAAAATGAAAGGAAGTAGGTGCAACAATATCCAACGCATCGCAGGCATCAATTAAATCTTCAACATTATCAAAACGCGGTATCTTATATTTTTCTGCAACCTGCTTGGCATTATTGTCATCTGTATCAGTAAAACCAATCAATTGAACTCCTTCAATATTAACCCAGTTGTTTAAATGAAATTTTCCTAAATGTCCTGCACCTATTACGCCTACTTTTAACATACGTTTTATTTTGCCTCAGTATCCTGTTGAGGAATTTATTATAATTGGGTTTAATCAAATTCCCCTGAGTCTAAGTTTCTTCCCAGAAACCCATTTTCCCGAATTTTTCAATTCGCTGTTCAATTCTTTTTTCAGGACTAATGACTTTTAGTTCTTTTATTACGGGCAGGAGATAATCTTTTAAAATATCAGCAGCACCCTTATAATCCCAATGTGTTCCGCCAAGGGGTTCGGGAATTACGCCATCTACCAAACCAAAACCTAACATATCATTGCCGGTTAGTTTTAGCTGTTCAGCCGCTGTTTCTTTTTTATCCCAACTGCGCCATAAAATACTGCTGCAACTTT
>JBATAS010000235.1:0-3219 GCA_049661965.1 Ferruginibacter sp.
GGCCGAGCCATTATGTTTAAGGAAAGAGGTGAATTGTTATTACTGAAATTTGCCGATCGCTTAAAAGATGTTGGTGCTTTGGAAAGTATGCCTAAGATGGAAGGAAAAAGAATGCTGGTAATGTTTGCTCCTAAAGCAAAACTTTCGAAGCGAAAGCAACAGGCTGCCAATAATCTTAATAATTAATTCAGTTTATAAAAAATAGTAAGGGGAGTTTTCACTTCCCTTTTTTTATTTTTACAACAAGATGGATATCAGCCTAAACAAATACATCAGCGAAACAGGTTTTTGCAGCCGCCGGGAGGCCGATAAATATATTGAACAGCTCCGTGTTACCATTAACGGCGTAGAAGCCATGAAAGGCAACAGGGTGGGAGATGGGGATGTTGTATTGGTGGATGGCGAACCCATCAGCAAAAAAAAGAAAATGGCTGTTTACCTTGCCTTGAACAAACCCAAGGGAGTTACCTGCACTACTGATCTTAAAGACAAGACCAATATCATTGATTTTGTAAATTTTAAAACAAGGATTTTTCCCATTGGCCGCTTAGATAAAAGAAGTGAAGGGCTTATCTTTTTAACCAATGATGGTGATATTGTAAACAAAATTCTCCGTGCCGGTAATCAGCATGAAAAGGAATATATCGTTTCGGTTGATAAACCCATAACCCTGGAATTTATTCAGAAGATGAGAAACGGGGTTCGTATTCTTGGTACTGTCACTCAAAAATGCTTTGTAAAACAGGAAGGCCCTAATCGTTTTAAAATAATACTTACCCAAGGCTTAAACCGCCAGATACGCCGCATGTGTGAGGCACTTGGGTATAATGTTGAAAGTTTGAAACGCACCCGGATTATGAATATGTCTTTAAGCGGGTTACCACCTGGCAAGTGGCGTTATTTTACGCCTGCCGAAATTGATACAATTAACCAGATGTTGAAGAATTCGAGTAAGACGGCCGAAGGGAATGAGGGGATGGATGAATAGCGGTATTCAGTACAAGTGAGTGACACAACGATGCTTAATAGCAGTACTAATGCCTGTCCCAAAAAAACTTCCCTTAAAACTGCCTGATTTCGGCCATTTCCCCTTATCTTTGCCGCCCGAAAAAGAAAAACTCTCTTTTTCAGACATTTCCCACAAGGCTCAACAAGTGTCCCGTAATTTCGGAACCGCCAGTAGGGAGTAACTAAAAACAGTTATGTAATGCCAAAGGTTAAAACCAACAGCAGCGCCAAGAAGCGCTTTAAAGTTACCGGTACCGGTAAGATCATGTTCCAAAAAGCTTTCAAACGTCACATCTTAACAAAGAAATCAACAAAACGTAAACGTAATATGCGTAAGCTGGGTGTTGTTAGTGATGCTAACACGCATTTTGTAAAAAGACTATTGGGAATGAAATAAACCCACCGGAAAAAATCAACAATTAACTTTAAAAAATTTAAGATATGCCACGTTCAGTAAATGCAGTAGCCAGCAGGGCCCGCCGCAAAAGAATATTAAAAGCTGCCAAAGGATACTATGGTAAGCGTAAAAATGTATACACCGTTGCCAAAAACGTAATGGAAAAAGGTTTAACGTACAGTTACGTTGGCCGTAAATTAAAAAAGCGTGAATACCGTACTTTGTGGATTGCACGTATCAATGCAGCAGTAAGGGCCGAGGGAATGACTTACAGTCAATTCATCAACAAACTTACCGTTAAAGGTATTGACCTTAACCGCAAGGTTTTGGCCGACCTGGCTATGAACGAGCCGGAAACATTTAAGAAATTGATTGACTCAGTTAAGTAATTGAGAACCAAAATTTATATAGCCGGAACTGATTTATTCAGCTCCGGTTTTTTTATGCCGTAAATATCTACATTCTGCTATTTTTGCAGGAAGTAACACTCACTTAAAAAAAGGTAAATCAATTAATGAATAATACTTACGACAGCCTTGTACAGCAAACATTTAATTTTCCGCAGGAAGATTTTAAACTGACGGATGATTATCTGCAATATAATGACGTAGATATTAAAGCGCTCATTGAAAAACATGGAACGCCTTTAAAACTTACTTACCTGCCCAAGATAGGAATGCAGATAAATAAGGCTAAAAAGATGTTTGCCAATGCTTTTAAAAAACATAAATACGAAGGCGAGTATCATTATTGTTATTGTACCAAGAGTTCTCATTTCAGTTTTATTATAGAAGAAACTTTAAAGCATAATACACATATCGAGACTTCTTATGCATACGATATAGATATTATCAATTCGCTGTACAAGAAAAGAAAGATCAATAAAGACATTCATATTGTATGCAATGGGTTTAAGCAGAAGAATTATACCAGCCGAATTGCCAAACTCATCAACGACGGGTTTAAGAATGTAATACCGGTATTGGATAATAAGGAAGAGCTGAACATGTATAAGCGTAACATCCGTACCGGCGAACCGTTTAAACTGGGCATCAGGATTGCGGCTGAGGAAGAACCAAGTTTTCCGTTTTATACCAGCAGGCTGGGTATAAAAGCTAAAGATGTACTGGAGTTTTATGTAGATGAAATTGAAGGCAATGAAGATAAGTTTCAGTTAAAGATGCTGCACATATTTTTAAACAAGGGTATTAAGGATGATATTTATTACTGGAGTGAATTGCAGAAAAGCATTAACTTATATTGCCAGTTAAAAAAGATATGTCCCGAGCTGGACTCAATAAATATTGGCGGAGGGTTTCCTATTAAACATTCGCTGGGTTTTAATTACGATTACCAGTTCATGATAAACGAAATTGTGCGTAACATTAAAACCGGTTGTAAAAAAGCCAGGGTGCAGATGCCGGATATCTACACAGAATTTGGAAGCTTTACAGTGGGAGAGAGCATGGCACATATTTACAGTGTGATTGGAGAAAAAGTGCAGAATGACCGGGAAACCTGGTACATGATAGATTCATCTTTTATTACAACCCTGCCCGATACCTGGGGCATTGGCGAAAAATTTCTGATGCTGCCTATCAATAAATGGAATAACGAATACCAGCGTATAGTTTTAGGCGGCATTACCTGCGATGGCCATGATTACTACGATAGCGAAGAACATATTAATGAAGTGTTTTTGCCAAAAGTAAAAACAGCTAATGAAGAAAGACTCGAAACAAATAAAGAACCTTTGTATGTTGGCTTCTTTCACACCGGCGCTTACCAGGATCAGATAAGTGGGTATGGCGGCA
>JBATAS010000236.1:0-24045 GCA_049661965.1 Ferruginibacter sp.
ACTTACTACCACACCTGAGCCTAATAGTTTTTGTACTAAAGCCTGTGCATTTGTTTCTGACGTGATTTTTAACTGGGCATCAGAAGCGGTATATATAAAAATGCCAATGCCAATAAGCAGTAATATTTTATAAATTCTTATCAAATTCTTTTAAAGATAAGCAATAACCAAAACTAAAAAACCCCGATTTACCGGGGCTTTTCAATTATTTGACTTGTTAAAGTAATTATTATTTGAGTGTGTCGAGTGCACTGTTCATACTCCGCACTGCATCAGCACTTTTATTAAATGCTGCCTGCTCTTCGTCATTAAGGTTATAGTCAATTATTTTTTCTACACCGTTACGGCCAATTACAACCGGCACACCAATGCAGATATCTTTTTGCCCATACTCGCCATCTAAGTAAACACAGCAAGGGAATAATTTTTTCTCATCCCTTACAATAGCTTCAACCAAAGCAGCGCCGGCAGCACCTGGTGCATACCAGGCCGATGTGCCCAGTAAACCGGTAAGTGTTGCACCACCAACCATGGTATCGGCAACAACTTTTTTCAGTGTATCCGCATCTAAATAATTAGCAACAGGTGTTCCCTGGTAGGTAGCTAATCTGGCCAAAGGAATCATGGTGGTATCACCATGACCGCCAATTACAACGCCTTGTAAGTCAGTGGCAGTACAACCCATAGCCGTTGACAGGAAATATTTAAAGCGGCTGCTGTCTAATATTCCTCCCATACCAATAATCCTGTTTTTAGGTAATCCGCTTGATTTTAACGCCAGGTAAGTCATGGTATCCATGGGGTTGCTGATAACAACAATAATAGCATTGGGTGAATACTTCAATAGGTTTTCAGTTACTGATTTTACAATACCGGCATTAATGCCAATCAGTTCTTCACGGGTCATGCCGGGTTTACGGGGAATGCCCGAAGTAATAACAGCAACATCGGTTCCGGCAGTTTTAGAGTAATCATTAGTGCTGCCAATTACATTGGTATCAAAACCAAGCAGGGTTGCAGTTTGCATCAGGTCCATGGCCTTGCCTTCGGCCACACCCTCTTTAATATCTACTAAAACCAGCTCATCACAAATTTCTTTACGGGCAATATTATCGGCACAGGTAGCTCCTACGGCTCCGGCTCCAACTACGGTTACTTTCATTTTTTATATTTAAAGTTGAAAAATTAATTGAGTTGCAAAGATAATTAAATACCACTGCAGGAAAAATGTCAATTTTTTAAAATTGTAACATAGTACCAACTTATATTTTAACTGTTTTGTGTGAAGCTTTGGTTTGATTTTAGTTGGATATATGGCTTTAATTAATCCCTATGTTTAAGATCCTTCAGTTAGTTGTGTTAGTGTGTATTCCGTACAGCAGTTTTTGCCAGGAAAACCTTCCCAAATTTTCAGCAGTTTTTAACAGTAAAAAAAATGTAGTTCAAACCAGTTGGCATCATAAATCGTCACACATTAAAACCTATATTATTCAACGTAGCCCCGATAATAAATTATGGGCCGATATTGCCTTGCAGGGCATTAGCCCGGCTATTGGCGTAAAAACATTTTATTATGAAGATAAAAATATACATGCCGGAGAAAACTATTACCGCTTAAAGCTTGTATCTGTTAATGGTAACATTGAGTACAGCCTGCCTGTTATGATAATTGTTTCATCGCCGGTAAACAATTGGGTTATGTATCCCGTGCCTGTAAAAGATATGCTGACACTGCGTTACACCGGAACCGAAAAAATAAAAGGAGTTATCAATGTTTTTATACAGCAAAGTTCGGGTAAGATTATTACCCGGTTCAGGGGTTCTTCGCTTTATACAACTATTCAGATACCGGTTAGTAATTTAGGAAAAGGTATTTATGATGTGCGGATTGTAGTAGATGGAGATGTTGTCTGGAACCAGCGTTTTGTGAAATAACCTGGGCCGGATATTCATCTATAAAAACTCAGCAATTGCAGTAACAGGAACACTGCCATCAAAAGCTTTTACAAAATTTCCTTTCTTATCGTACAGGAACAATGCCGGAAACGAACGTAGCTTATAAAATGTTCCAAAAAAATACGACGGGTCTCTGCCCATAATAATATTGGGATGATCAGCTATTTTATATTCTTCGTAAAAATCCTTGATCAGTGTATAATCTAATGGCGAGGCCATGATAATTTCTGCTTTTTTAAACAGCTTGATATTAGCGATAAGTGATTTGGTCTCAGCCTGGCAATGATCACAATCGGGGCTGAAGATGAATATCAGTGTAGCCTTTCGTTTCGCCAGGTCATTTTTTGTGAATTTACTGCTGTCGGGTACTTTTATAATACTGAATGGCGGAACTGTAGGAAACCGCAGATAAATGGCTGCACTGTCGGCTTGAGCAATACAAACTTTACCCAGGCAGATTACAAAAAATAAAATAATGATCTTCTTCATTTTTACTTGTTTTATTAAAGCTGAATCAAAGTTTGATAAGGGCTTGTTAAGTAAAAAAGCAATATACCCCATACCCGATTTCGGATTTAGCCTTACTATTACTACTTTTGCAACCACTTAAAATTAAGTTATTATGGCAACAACAGCAGATGTGCGTTCAGGGTTAATCATCAAAGTAGATGGCAGCCTGTATACCGTTATTGAATTTGGGCAAAATAAAACAGCCCGTGCCGCAGCAAAAGTATGGGCAAAATTAAAAGGTGTTGATAACAGCAGAACCATTGAAATTACCTGGAACAGTGGCGAAACCATTTACCCGGTAAGGGTTGAGAAAAAGGCTTACCAGTATTTGTATAAAGATGATACGGGTTACAGCTTTATGGATACCGAAACCTTTGAACAGATTACAGTTGAAGAGGGCATGATTGATGCTCCAAGGTTTTTGAAAGATGGCCAGGAAGTATCTGTATTGATTAATGGCGAAACCGACCTGCCCATGGGTGTGGAGCTTCCCGATAAAATTGTGTTGCTGGTAACTTACAGCGAGCCAGGTATGAAAGGCGATACGGCTACCCGTACATTAAAACCGGCCACTGTTGAAACAGGTGCCACCGTTAACGTTCCTTTATTTGTAAATGAAGGCGAACTGATACGGGTAAATACCAAAAGCGGCGAGTATGTTGAGCGTGTTAAAGAGTAAACTTTAGTTTTTTTATACAAAGGGTAATTGATTTGTCAATTACCCTTTTTTTATGGTTTTAATGAAAAAGTGCCCGAAATCAGGCTTTTTTTGCCAAAAAATGCCGGTTTTACCTGTTTTTTAAAATTTTAGCTTGCGGTTATGATTAATCTTGCCATATCTTAGCAGCCGGTTTCAAATCAAATTAACTACTTAAACAATCCACATGGACATCAAGCAAATCCAGGAGTTAGTAAAGCTCATTAATAAAACAAATATTGGAGAAATAACCATTGAAGAAGAAGGGGTAAAAATAACCGTTAAGCAAAAGAAAGAACCAACCCAGCACATAATAGCTGGTGCAGCGGCTCCTGCTTACGCTCCTCCACCTGCTCAACCTGCAGCAGCGGCCCCACCGGCAGCAAGTAAATCAGCAGCAGAAGCCAAACCAGATAACCTGATTACCATTAAGAGCCCGATGATTGGAACTTTTTACCGCCAGGCAGGTCCGGGTAAACCAATTTTTGCAGCAGTAGGCGATGAGGTTACACCCGGCAAAGTGGTTTGTATTATTGAAGCCATGAAGCTTTTTAATGAAATAGAAAGTGAAGTAAAAGGAAAAATTGTAAAGGTTTTGGTAGAAGATGCCAGCCCGGTAGAGTATGATCAGCCTTTATTTCTTGTAGACCCAAGTTAATTTGATGATGTGCTGATTTTAAAATTTGAAGATGAATCCTGTCATTAAATAAAATGTCATTTTCATTTTTTAAAATTTTACATACAGCAGTAATTATCAAATCAACGAATCATCAAATCAACAAATTAAAAAGATGTTTAAAAAGATATTAATAGCTAACCGTGGAGAAATTGCATTACGGGTTATCCGTACCTGTCGTGAGATGGGAATCAGCACTGTTGCCGTTTATTCAACTGCCGATAAAGACAGCCTGCATGTAAAATTTGCCGACGAAGCGGTTTGTATTGGCAAGCCTGCCAGTGCAGATAGTTACCTGAACATGGCTCATATTATGGCTGCTGCCGAAATTACCAATGCCGATGCCATTCATCCGGGATATGGTTTCCTGGCCGAGAACAGCAAATTTGCCAAGATATGTGCCGATCATAACATAAAATTTATTGGCCCCACACCCGAGATGATCAATTCGATGGGTGATAAGATTACAGCAAAAAATACGATGATAGCTGCCGGTGTGCCTGTAGTGCCGGGTGTAGATGGATTGCTGGAAAGCGTAAAGCATGCAAAAGAATCTGCCAAAGAAGTTGGCTATCCGGTAATATTAAAAGCAACTGCGGGTGGCGGTGGTAAAGGTATGCGTGTTGTATGGAGTGAAGATGAAATTGAAAAAGCATTTGAAAATGCCAAGACCGAAGCTGCGGCTTCATTTAAGAACGACGGTATCTATATGGAAAAATTTGTGGAAGAGCCACGCCATATCGAAATACAGATTGCAGGCGACCAGTATGGCAATGTTTGTCATTTAAGTGAAAGAGATTGTTCTATCCAACGCCGCCACCAAAAATTAGTTGAAGAATCACCATCACCCTTTATGACGGATGAACTGCGGGAGCGGATGGGTAATGCGGCTATTAAAGCAGCGCAGGCCATCAACTATGAAAGTGTTGGTACGGTCGAATTCCTGGTAGACAAACACCGCAACTTCTATTTTATGGAGATGAACACCCGTATACAGGTGGAACATTGCGTAACTGAAGAAGTGATCAATTACGACCTGATAAAAGAGCAGATAAAAATTGCAGCCGGCGAAAAAATTATCGGCAAAGCATATTATCCTCAAATGCATGCCATCGAATGCCGCATCAATGCCGAAGATCCCTACAACGATTTTCGTCCCTCACCTGGAAAAATTACAGTACTGCATCAGCCGGGTGGACATGGTGTAAGGGTAGATAGTCATGTTTATGCAGGCTATGTTATTCCGCCTTATTACGATAGTATGATTGCAAAACTTATTTCCATTGCTCAAACACGTGAAGAAGCTATTGATACCATGAGCAGGGCATTGAGCGAATATGTGATAGAAGGTGTAAAGACAACCATTCCTTTTCATCAGCAGTTAATGAAAGATGAGAACTTTATCAGCGGTAACTTTACCACTAAGTTTTTGGAAGGATTTACTTTAAAATAATTTTCATACAGATAATAAAAAAAGCAACCCAGGCCGGGTTGCTTTTTTTATTGCCGCCACTTATCATTATTCAGTTTTACAGTCCGGCGATTGTGCTTACATTCAGTTTCTAAATCTACAGCTATGTTGAATAAAAAGATCATGCTGGCAATGACTGTATTACTGTTTTGCTCAGCTTCCTTTGCACAATCACTTACTTCTATTGCTGATGGCGGAAATAAAAAAGCGTCAGTATCTGAACGTATTGGTATTACCGATGTAACCCTGCATTATGACCGCCCGGCTGTAAAAGGCCGTGAAGGAAAAATATGGGGCCAATTAGTGCCTTATGGTTTTACTGATCAGGGGTTTGGTACCAGTAAAGCTGCACCATGGCGTACCGGTGCCAACGAAAATACAACCATCAGTTTCAGCACCGATGTTACGGTGGAAGGCAAGCCTCTTGCTGCAGGAACCTATGCATTGTTCATAGCGCTTGAGCAGGGGAGTGCTACCATCATCTTCAGCAATAATTCCACATCCTGGGGTTCATTTTTTTACGACCCTAAGGAAGATGCTTTACGGGTAAATGTAAAAACGGTACCGCTTGCAGAATTGGTTGAGCGTATGAAATTTGAGTTTAGTGATGAAAAAGAAAACAGCGCAACCATAGCTTTGCTTTGGGAAAAACTAAAAATACCTTTTACCGTAGAAGTTGATTATGTAAAAACACAACTTGAATCTTTCAGGCGTGAGTTAAGAAATGAAAAAGGTTTTAAGTACGATGCCTGGCTGGAAGCAGTAAACTTTTGCATACAGCGAAACACTAACCTGGAAGAAGCTTTGCAATGGAGCGACTATTCCATTAATGCTGTTTTTGCAGGGCAACGTAACTTTAAAACGCTTAGCACCAAAGCTAATCTATTACAAAAAATGGGCCGTGGGACCGAAGCCGGAACCTTAATGAATGAAGCTATGCCCATGGCCAATATGCAGGAACTGCATAATTACGGCCGCCAGTTATTACGGAATAAAAAAACGGCTGAGGCACTGGAAGCATTTAAACTGAATGCACAAAAAAATCCTAACCAGTTTACAACCAATGTGGGTTTAATGAGAGGTTATTCGGCTAATAAAGATTTTAAGAACGCCATAAAATATGCAAAAGCAGCGCTGGCTCAGGCACCCGATAAACCTAATAAAGATGCTATTGAAGGATATATAAAAATGCTGGAAGGAGGGAAGGATATAAATTAACCAGTATCAACAGGCTAAACAACTCCGCAAAGCATCTTTCCAGTTGCGGATGCTTAGATCAAATGTTTGCTGAATTTTTTCGGTATTCAAAACTGAATAAGCAGGGCGTTTTGCAGCTGTGGGATAGTTGGCTGTAGTAATTGGGTTTACTATACATTTGCTGTTACTCAGTTCTTTTATAGCCACAGCAAATTGGTGCCAGTTAGTGATGCCTGCATTTGTATAATTATATATACCGGGGTTTTCCCTGCTCTTACCCGATTTTATTATACGCATGATGGCAACAGCCAGGTCGGAGGCATAAGTTGGGCAGCCCAGTTGGTCATTTACTACATTGATAGATTCTTTTTCCTGCATCAGCCGTAACATAGTATTTACAAAATTGTTTTTAAAGGATGAGTATAACCAGGATGTACGGATGATGATTGTAGACGGACAATTTTGAATGGCCAGTTCTTCGCCTTTTAGTTTAGAGGATCCATAAACACTTACCGGGCAGGTTTTATCTTTTTCGGTATAAGGTTGTGTTGATGTACCGTCAAAAACATAATCGGTAGAAATATGTATTAACTGCGTATTGTTTTTTTTGCAAACAGCAGCCAATGCTCCAACAGCCGTTGCATTTATTAAAAAAGCTTTTTCTTTTTCCTGCTCTGCTTTATCCACTGCTGTGTAGGCTGCACAGTTAATACAATAATCAATAGAGTGGCCGGCAAAATATTTTGACAAGGCACCGGCGTCCTCAATGACCAGCTCTTCTTTTGTAGTAAAGAGGAACTGGCAATAAGGGAATTTTGGATAAAGAACCCTTAGTTCATTACCCAGCTGGCCGCCTGAGCCGGTTACTAAAATAGTTTGCAGTTTATCTTTCAAAAACAAAATTGTTTTTACATTGTGCAAATGAAGGGTGTACCAGATCCTTATCAGAAATGATTGCCTTGTCCGCAGGTATCTGCCAGTCAATATTTAAACTGCTGTCATTATAGGCTATTCCTGCTTCTGATTCTTTATGATAAAACTCATCGCATTTATACAATACTTCTGTTGTGGCGCTCAATACCGAAAACCCATGGGCAAAGCCTTTAGGTATCAGCAGTTGTTTATTGTTTTCGGCAGATAGTTCTAAGGAAAATGATTTTCCAAAAGTTGGCGAATCTTTTCTAAGGTCAACCACAATATCTAAAATGGTACCGCTTAAAACCCTTACCAATTTAGTTTGTGCGTACGGCGCTAACTGGTAATGCAATCCACGTATAACACCGTAAGCAGATTTTGACTGGTTATCCTGTACAAATTTTATATCAATACCTTCGGCAGCAAATGTTTTTTTATTATAACTTTCAAAAAAATATCCCCGGCTGTCCTTAAAAACAGTTGGTTCAATAATAAACAAACCCGGAAATTCAGTTTTATGTATTGCCATAATTAACCCGGCTTAAGAATATAGTTTTTTAAAAAATTCAATTGTTTCTTCCAGCCCTGCTTCAAACTTTTTTGTTGGCTGATAATCCAGTAAATTTTTCGCCAGCGAAATATCTGCCAAAGAATCCCTGATGTCTCCTGCCCTTGGTTCACGGTAGGTTGCTGCAAAATCGCTTTTTAAATAAGTTGTACAGGCATTGTATAAATAATTTACTGTAAAGTTTTCGCCAATGGCCACATTATATACTTTATTCAATGCTTCCCCATTATCGGTAAGCATTCCTTTTATGTTTACCTGTACAGCATTATCAACAAAAGTAAAATCACGGGTTTGAGCGCCATCACCGTTTATAAAAACTTCGGTGCGGTTCATAATGTTTTTTACAAACAAGGGTATTACTGCGGCGTAGGCTCCGTCGGGGTCCTGGCGTGGCCCAAAAATATTAAAATACCTGAACCCCATCAGTTTTATACCATACACATCGGCAAAAACCTGTGCATACAATTCATTTGTTTTTTTTGTTGCGGCGTAAGGCGATAAACAATTTCCAATCCTGTTTTCCTCTTTGGGTAATGTAGGTTCGTCGCCATAAACAGATGAGGAAGATGCGTAAACAAACTGTTTGATATTATTGTCAACAGCAGCTTTCAGCATGTTTACAAAACCACCCACATTCACCTCATTAAAATAAACCGGTTCTTTTATACTGCGTGGTACCGAACCCAGTGCCGCCTGGTGGCTTACATAATCTATTCCGCTGCAGGCCTGCATGCAGGTATCAGCATTGCGGATATCTCCATCTATAAATTCAAAAGCACTGTATTTTTTTAAAATTTCAATATTGCTGATAAAACCATTTACCATATTATCAAGCACCCTTACTTTTTTGGCTCCATGTTTTAACAAATATTCGGCAATATGACCGCCGATAAAACCGGCGCCTCCGGTAATTAAAAAAGAAGACTGACTTATATCTTTGGTATGAAATGTGGTCATAAATTCTAAAATAGAAATTCTAAATGCTAAACAAAGTTTAGCATTTAGAATTTATGATTTTTTAAAGACTCCAGTATTTTCTGGATGTTATTTTGTTTCGATAGATTCCTTTCAGGTCTGCAACAATTGCATGTTCTTTTGTAATGGAAGCAAAATATGCGTCATCCAGGTTTTTATATTCGTCGTGTGGTACTGTTACCAGCACGGCATCATAATCTTTGCCCAATTCAGGTGTAAGCTCAAAACCATATTCATGTTTTAATTCAGCAGTTTCGGCATGGGGGTCGGTTACGTGTACGTTAAGCGAAAAAGCCTTCAACTCTTTTATTACATCGGCAACTTTACTGTTCCGGATATCACTTACGTTTTCTTTAAAAGTGGCACCCATTACCAGTACTTTGGCATCTTTTACATTATCGCTTGTTTGAATGATGTTCTGCAGAATCTTACGGGCAACATACCCTGCCATGGCATCATTAATGAAACGGCCTGCCAAAATCACCTGCGAATTGTAACCCAGTTTTTTTGATTTATAGGTAAGATAGTAGGGGTCAACACCAATGCAATGGCCACCTACCAGCCCCGGTTGAAATTTTAAAAAATTCCATTTGGTGCCTGCAGCTTCCAGTACTTCATATGTATTGATATTCATTTTATCGAAGATGATGGAGAGTTCGTTCATCAATGCAATGTTCAGATCACGTTGTGTGTTCTCTATAATTTTTGCAGCTTCGGCAACTTTTATAGAAGAAGCTTTATGTACACCGGCCTTTACTACCAGTTCGTAAACTTTAGCAATGAGGTCAAGGCTTTCGGCACAACAGCCACTCACTACTTTTATAATTGTGCTGATGGTGTGTTCTTTGTCGCCGGGGTTTATTCTTTCGGGTGAGTAGCCGATCTTATAATCAGTTGTCATTTTTAAACCCGATAGTTTTTCTATGATGGGTACACAATCTTCCTCGGTACAACCGGGATAAACCGTGCTTTCATAAACAACATAATCCCCTTTTTTAATTACTTTACCAATCGTTTCGCTGGCACGTTGTACAGGAATAAGATCGGGAACATTGTGCTCATCAACCGGTGTAGGTACGGCAACAATAAAAAAATTTGCTTTGCGAAGTACATCCAGTTCATTGGTGAATTCAATATCGCAGCCTTCAAAATCGGCAGCTTCAAGCTCCTGACTGGGGTCTATGTTGTTACGCATCATCTCCACACGTTCTGCATTTATATCAAAGCCGATTACTTTAATTTTTTTTGCAAACTCCAGTGCAATGGGTAATCCTACATAACCCAATCCGATTACGGCAAGTGTTTTTTTCTTATCTAACAGATCCTGATACATGGTATATTTTATTTATTACTCTCAAATTCTTTTGGTAGTTTATTGAGTTCTTCCTTTGGTAAACCTTTAAAGTACTCATAAGTTATTTTCAAACCATCAGCTCTGCTCATTTTCGGTTCCCAACCCAAAAGCTCTTTTGCTTTTGATATATCGGGTTGCCGTTGCTTGGGATCATCGGTTGGCAGTTCTTTAAAAACAA
This sequence comes from Ferruginibacter sp., assembly GCA_049661965.1. Classification (GTDB taxonomy): domain Bacteria; phylum Bacteroidota; class Bacteroidia; order Chitinophagales; family Chitinophagaceae; genus Ferruginibacter. The sequence goes on from JBATAS010000236.1 coordinate 10,498, forward strand.
TCTTTTGTTTTGTGCCGGTTAGTTTAATTATTTCTTCAGCAAAATCCAGCAACGAAATTTCATCGGGATTTCCAACATTTACCGGCTCTGGATAATCACTCATCAACAAACGGTAAATACCTTCAACCAGGTCATCAACATAACAAAAACTGCGGGTCTGGCTTCCGTCGCCAAAAACAGTCAGGTCTTCGCCACGTAATGCCTGACCAATAAATGCCGGTAAGGCTCTTCCGTCATTCAGACGCATCCGTGGACCATAAGTGTTAAATATTCTGATGATCCTTGTTTCTACCTGGTGAAAAGTATGGTAAGCCATGGTGATGGCTTCCATAAAACGTTTGGCTTCATCATACACACCCCGTGGACCAACCGGGTTTACATTACCCCAGTAATCTTCGGTTTGCGGGTGTACAAGTGGGTCGCCATATACTTCGCTGGTTGATGCAACTAAAATTCTTGCATTTTTTGCCTTGGCTAAACCCAGGCAATTATGTGTTCCCAGCGAACTTACTTTTAAAGTCTGAATGGGAATCTTCAAATAATCTATCGGGCTGGCCGGCGATGCAAAATGTAAAATATAATCAAGCTGGCCTGTTACATGAATGAATTTAGAAACATCGTGATGGTAAAATTCAAATTCGCTTAATTTAAAAAGATGCTCAATGTTTTTCAGGTCGCCGGTTATTAAGTTATCCATACCTATTACCTGGAAACCTTCCTTTATAAAGCGGTCGCAAAGATGAGAACCTAAAAATCCGGCTGCTCCGGTAATTAAAACTTTTTTTGCCACGTAATTACTGATTAACTGTTTAAATTAATTAACTGTTCTTCTTCCAACACTTACATAATGGAAACCCAATTCTTCCATCTTGTTAAGATCAAACAGGTTTCGGCCGTCGAAAATTACTTTATTTTTCAATAATGAACTGATATTGCTGAAATCGGGAGTTCTGAATTCGCTCCATTCAGTTGCAATCACCAATGCATCAGCATCAGTTAAAGCATCGTACTGGCGTTCGGCATATTTTATTTTATCGCCCAATATATTTTTTACGTTGTTCATCGCTTCAGGATCGTAAGCTGTAATAACAGCTCCTTCAGCCAGCAGCTCATCAATAATAGTTAAAGCCGGAGCCTCCCGTATATCATCGGTATTGGGTTTAAATGCCAATCCCCACATGGCAATCTTTTTACCGGTTAAATCATTATTGAAATGAGCTTTTATTTTAGGTATCAAATGCAGTTTCTGCTTTTCATTTACTTCCATCACTGCATCCAGTATCTTAAATTGATAATTAACATCTGTTGATGATTTTGCCAAAGCCTGCACATCTTTAGGAAAGCAGCTTCCACCGTAACCGATGCCCGGGAACAAAAATCTTTTGCCAATCCTTTCATCGCTGCCAATGCCTTTACGTACCATATCCACATCTGCCCCAAAGCGTTCACAAAGCTGTGCAATCTCATTCATAAATGTAATCTTGGTAGCTAAAAATGAATTGGCTGCATATTTAGTAAGCTCTGCACTTCTTTCATCCATATATATTATGGGATTGCCCTGGCGAACGAAAGGCAGGTAAAGATCATTCAATATTTTTTTAGCCCGTTCAGAGGTTGTGCCAATTACAACCCTGTCTGGTTTCATAAAATCATCTACGGCTACACCTTCTCTTAAAAATTCAGGATTGGATACAATATCAAAATCTACAATTGCATTTTTTGCTATTGCGGCATGTACTTTATCTGCCGTACCCACAGGTACAGTGCTTTTATCAATGATGATGGTATAATGCGACAATACCTTGCCCAGATCATCGGCCACTCCCAGAATATATTTTAGATCTGCACTGCCATCTTCACCGGGTGGTGTTGGTAATGCCAGGAAAATTATCTGTGCATCAGCAATGCCATCTTTTAAAGAAGTGGTAAAGTGCAGCCGGTTTTCTTTTTGGTTGCGGAGAAATAATTTTTCGAGCCCTGGTTCGTAAATGGTTAGCCTGCCCGACGAAAGTTTATTAATCTTGGTTTCATCAATATCAACGCAGGTAACGGTATTACCCGTTTCTGCAAAGCAGGTGCCGGTTACCAATCCTACATACCCGGTTCCTATTACTGCAATTTTCATTTATTTATAAAATTTAAAACCTTGGTTACAATATAATTTTGTTGTTCTTCATCCAGCTCAGTATGTATGGGTAACGAAATTACTCTTTCTGTTAACCAGTCTGTTCCCGGTAATTCATAGGTGCTGCCACCAAAGGCATCAAACATTTTTTGTTTGTGTGCCGGTACCGGATAATAAATCATATTGGGAACGCCCTGCTCGGTTAAAAATTGGTTCAGGGCATCACGGTCAACATCATTCAATATTAAAGTGTATTGATGAAATACATGTTTATTATTGTGAGCTCTAAACGGAATAGTTATATGTTTATTATCAGCAAATGCTTTATCATAAAAATCAGCAGCTTTACGGCGTGCAGCAATGTATTCGTCCAGGTGTTTTAATTTGATATTTAATATAGCAGCCTGCATAGCATCCAGCCGGCTGTTGCAGCCAACCACATCATGATAGTACCGTTTGCTTTGTCCATGCGATGCAATCATTCTTAATTGAGCAGCCAGTTCATCATCATCTGTAAATATAGCGCCACCATCACCAAAGGCACCCAGGTTTTTTGATGGGTAAAACGAAGTACAGCCAATATGACCGATACTTCCAGTTTTTTTAATACTGCCATTACTGAAAGTATAATCGCAACCAATCGCCTGTGCATTATCTTCAATTACAAATAAATTGTGTTTGGCTGCAATAGCCATTATCTTTTCCATATCGGCAGCATGGCCATATAAATGAACCGGTATAATGGCTTTTGTTTTTGGGGTAATGGCTTTTTCAATCGCTTCCGGGTCAATGCAGAAGGTTTTGGGATCTACTTCAACAAAAATGGGTTTTATATTTAGTAAGGCAGCTACTTCAACTGTGGCAATATATGTAAAGGAAGGTGTGATGACTTCATCGCCTGGTTTCAATCCAAGTGCCATCATGGCTATTTGTAAAGCATCGGTACCGTTAGCACAAGGAATACAATGTTTGCTGCCGTGGTATTTACCCAGATTTTCTGCAAATTCATTTACCACTTTCCCGCCAATGAACATGGAGCTTTCCATCACTTCTAAAACAGCTGCATCAACTTCTGGTTTTATTTTTAAGTACTGCGATTTAGTATCCACCATTTGTAAAGGCCTCATATAATATTTTTTAGCGTGGCAAAGATAAGATTCAGCAGGGAGTTGGCAAAAGAGAAGGAGGGTATCGGGAATCTGGAATCAGGTTCAGGAGTTTAGTGGTTTAGGGTTTAGCGGTGGCAGCTGGGATATTCAATATTATGCCTTCATATTCTCTATTGTTTTTTGTATAGATTTGTTACAAATTAAAATGATCAGTAAAATTTTATATAATCTCTTTCTGGTTTTCTATGCTGCCGGTATCAGAATTGCTTCGCTCTGGAACAGCAAAGCTGCAAAATGGGTGAATGGCCGCAGCAATATCTTTGCTTCAATTAATGATCTGCATATAACAGCCAACGATAAACCTGTCTGGATGCATTGCGCCAGCCTGGGTGAGTTTGAACAGGGCAGACCATTACTGGAGGAGTTGAAACTCAAGCATCCTGAAAAAATAATAATTCTAACTTTTTTTTCTCCCTCAGGTTATGAAGTGATGAAGGAATATAAAGGAGCCGATCATATTTTTTATTTGCCGATGGACTCTGCTGCTAATGCCAGAAAATTTGTAGACTCGGTTCAGCCTTCACTGGTACTTTGGGTAAAGTACGAATACTGGTATTATTATCTGAATGAATTAAAGCAACGAAAAATTCCAACTTTGCTGGTTTCAGGAATATTCAGACCCAGTCAGCCTTTCTTTAGCTGGTATGGAAATATCTGGCGGGAAATGCTGACGTCATTCACACATCTCTTTGTACAAAACACAGAGTCGAAAGAATTATTGGCAACACTTGGTTTTACCAACAATGTTGTAATAAATGGCGATACCCGTTTTGACCGTGTGCTGGAGATTGCAGGTTCGTATAGACCTGTACCTTTTATTGAAACATTTTGTGGCAACAGTAAAGTAATAGTTGCGGGCAGCACCTGGGAGGAAGATGAAATAGAGTTGCTGCATTTTGTAAAAGTTAATCCGGGTATAAAGTTCATCATTGCACCGCATGAAATTAACGAAGAGAACCTGTCTGATGTAAAAGAAGAGTTTCCTGATTCTGTTTTTTATTCTGATTGGGCTACGGCTAATGAACAGGGTAATGGTCAGGCAGGAACTAATGTTCTTATTATAGATAACGTAGGGATGCTTTCCCGTTTATACAATTATGCAACGGTAGCTTATGTTGGCGGAGGCTTTGGTGGCAATGGGGTACACAACATTCTGGAAGCTGCTGTTTACGGCAAGCCTGTTGTATTTGGCCCCGTGTACGAAAAATTTGATGAAGCAACAGGATTGATTGATGCCGGCGGCGCAATAAGTATTGACGGGCCGGTTAGCCTGGAGGCAGCATTGAGTAAATTATTGAATGATGATGCGGCCAGGCAGGAAAGCGGTTTAAAAGCAAAACAATATGTGAAGGAGCATGCAGGTGCCTCAAAAAAAATAATTCAGTTCATTCAGGAAAACCGTCTTTTAACCAGTTGATAAAACTGTATTACTATCTCATTCCTGTCGTTCCAGCCATTCTTAACTTTCAATTCTCTTTGTATCCAGTATTCGGCTTCGGGAAAAATGGAAAAACTGTTGATGGTTTTAATGCTTCTTTCATAAAAAGCCTCATCTCCGCGGAACAATTCATTAATAAATAAAAACCGGTCGTTAACGCCAATGGCTTTTCTCAGATCCCTGATGGGAACTTCGGTAAGGGTATCTCCCAAATCAATTTTTGATTGTTTAAGTCTTTCGTTTACAGAAGCAGAAGCGGTATGATGATTAACTGATTCGTTTATTTCTTTAGAAACCGGTTCGGCAACAACTATCTCAGGTGGTTGCTGCTGATGTGTAAGTGTAGGAATGTCTTCTTCCGTTTCATAAAAAATATGTGGTTTATTCTGTACACTTATTTTTTGCCGGGCTTCTGCATTTCTCTTTATTTCTTCCAACTCAGCTTCCAGTTCGGCTTCATCAACCTGCAGTACTTCAACTGTTTTTTCTTCTTTTACTCCGGTACTTCCGTTTATTTGAGGATTATTAACAGCGCTGCCAATTGACGAAACTGTTACTGCCGCAGCATGGTTGGTAAAAGTAGCGGCAGTATTTGCCTGCAGGTGCAACAGTTCTGCCTGTAACATCTGTACAGTAAGCAACAGTTGTTCCGGTGGAACTTTATCTGTAAACTGGTCCTGTAATTTTTTCAGGAGTGTCTCCACTCTTTCCATGATATTATTATACTTTTGATGCCCATGCTTGATTAAGGCATTGTAAAAGAAAATGCGATAACCACTAAGTTACTAACAGAATTTTAAAAAAAATACTTAAATGTTTATAGAACCTAATCTGAAAGGCGAAAGAAGAGGCTGGATTGAAGTGATTTGCGGCAGCATGTTCAGCGGTAAAACCGAAGAATTGATACGCAGGCTGAAAAGAGTAAAGATTGCCAATTTAAAAGTAGAGATATTTAAACCGGCTATAGATGTACGGTATGACGAAGTAAAAATTGTAAGTCATGATACCAATGCGATAGCATCTACACCGGTTGAAAGTTCACAAACCATCCTGTTACTGGCACAGGATGTAGATGTGGTAGGTATTGACGAAGCACAGTTTTTTGATGCCGAGATCAGCAATGTTTGCGAACAGCTGGCTCAGCGGGGTATCAGGGTAATTGTGGCCGGGCTTGATATGGATTATCAGGGTAATCCCTTTGGACAAATGCCAAACCTGCTGGCTAAGGCCGATTATATTACCAAACTGCATGCTATATGCGTTAAATGTGGCAATATTGCCAATATCAGTTATCGCAAAGTAGCCGAAGGGCCACAGGTTTTACTGGGCGAAAAGGATATTTACGAACCCAGGTGCAGGCATTGTGCCCAGGCTAAAGATTAACTGTTTTATTCAGCCACCATGTATATGAGGATACTGTCATTGCTAAAAAAAGATATTTTGCTTGAGTTCAGGCAGAAGCATACTTTTTATGGTATACTGTTGTATATAGCCTCTACTATTTTTGTATTATATCTTTCTATTGATAATCCCGATGCCAATGTATGGAATGGTTTGTTTTGGGTAATTCAGTTATTTATATGTGTTAATGCTGTTGCAAAAAGTTTTTTGCAGGAAAGCCGGGGCCGGATGCTGTATTTTTATTCAATAACCTCTCCAGTTGAGTTTATCATTGCAAAAATGATATACAATGTTTTGTTGATGGTACTGATGAGCCTGTTGAGTTTATTACTCTTTGCGGTGTTTTTAAATAACCCGCTTACTAATGCCCTTTGGTTTACCGGAATTGTTTTATTGGGTGGAGCCAGTATAAGTATTGTATTTACTTTGATGAGTGCCATTGCCGCCAAAGCACAGCAAAATGCAGCATTAATCGCCATCTTGGGATTTCCGGTTATTCTTCCCCAGCTTTTATTATTAATGCGTTTAAGTAAAGCGGCTTTTGCCGAGATTTTTAAAGAAGGGGCTGTAATGCAGCTTGCCGGATTGATTGCCGGTCTGGATGTATTGGTTATAGCGCTGGCTGTAATTCTCTTTCCTTATTTATGGAAAGATTAAACGTATAAAAAAAGTTATTTTTTTTAATTCTTTGTAAGTGTTTACCCTAACTTTGTCGCTCAATTAATTCCTCTTTTGTTTGCAGAAAAATTGGTGGAAAATATTATCCTTTCTTTTATTAATCTACACGGTTGTTGGTGGTTTGCTGATGGATGTGCCCCGTTTATTTATCTTAAATGAAACCATCCGGAACCTGTATTTTCATGTTTGTATGTGGTTTGGAATGATGATACTTTTTGGTACCAGCTTTGTTTACAGCATCAAATACCTGCGGGGTTTTAATTTACGTAATGATATTTTTGCCCATCAATTTGCCGCTGTGGGTTCATTTTTTGGTATATTGGGATACGCCACCGGAACCATCTGGGCAAATTATACCTGGGTATCCGATCAGAGCCAGTCGCTAGGCAGTATTTTAAAAGAACCAAAACTGATAGGCGCTGCCATTGCATTATTAATTTATGGTGCTTATTTTGTTTTGCGGGGTTCGTTTACCGATATGGATAAAAAAGCCAGGGTAAGTGCTGTATATAATATTTTTGCATTTGCCATGTTGTTCCCCAGCATTTGGATAATCCCCCGTTTAGTGGGAAGTTTACACCCCGGTGCACCGGGCAGCGAAAGCGGAAATCCGGCTTTGAACTTTAAAGATATTGACAGCCGCCTGCGTATGGTTTTCTATCCCGCTGTTATTGGATGGACATTGTTGGGGGTTTGGATAGCAACCTTGAAAATAAGATTACAATTAATTAAAGATAAATCGCTGTTTCATGAATAAAATAGTAAGTAAGTTAGTTTTGTTTTTTGGCTTTTTACTGTGCAGCACCGTTTTATTGGCACAGAATGATAAGCCCGAAATGGCTGATATGATGCGGAGTAATGGAAAGATTTATGTAGTAGTTGCCGTATGTCTTACTATATTAATTGGCCTTTTCATCTATGTATTTTTAGTAGATAGAAAAATAAGCAGGCTTGAAAAGAATAAGGATTAATGCTAAATTGCTATATAGATTTTCAACTAACGATTGTATAATAATTAAATCAATTTTATGAGTGATCAACACGAATACACTTTCTTTCAAAACGTAGAAAGGAGTTTTGACAAAGCAGCAAAATTTACGAAATGGGATCTTGGTATTCTGGAGCAGATAAAAGCCTGCAACAGTGTTTACCGTATGCGTTTTCCTATCAAAAGAGATGACGGAAGTATTGAAGTTATAGAAGCCTATCGTGTACAACACAGTCACCATAAAACGCCTTGTAAGGGCGGTATCCGTTTCAGCGATGAAGTTAACCAGGATGAAGTGATGGCGCTGGCAAGTTTGATGACTTATAAATGTGCTATCGTAAATGTACCGTTTGGTGGTGGTAAGGGTGGTATCAAAATAAACCCACGTAACTACAGTGCGTACGAGCTGGAAAAAATTACCCGTCGTTACACATCCGAACTGGTGAAGAAAAATTTTATTGGTCCTGGCATTGATGTACCTGCACCTGATTACGGTACAGGCGAAAGAGAAATGGCCTGGATAGTGGATACCTACGCATCTTTAAAACCCGGTGAAATTGACGCAGCAGGTTGTGTAACCGGTAAGCCCGTAACACAAGGTGGTGTACGTGGCCGCAAAGAAGCAACCGGCCTGGGTGTTTTTTACGGTATACGTGAAGTGTGTAATATGCCCGACATGATGAAGAAACTTGGGTTAACAACCGGTGTTGAGGGAAAGACGGTGGTGATACAAGGCTTGGGTAATGTGGGGTATCACAGTGCTCAGTTTTTCAGACAGGCGGGTGCAAAAGTTATTGCATTAGCAGAATATGAAGGAGCTATTTTTAATACGGATGGTTTGAATGAACTTGAAGTGTTTTTACACAGACAAAAAACCGGTTCTATTCTTGATTTTCCGGGAGCAACCAACATGGTTAAAAATACCGATGCATTAGAAATGGAATGCGATATTTTAATACCTGCGGCTTTGGAAAACGTAATTAATAAAGATAACGCCAACAATGTAAAAGCAAAGATCATTGGCGAAGCTGCCAATGGACCATGTACACCCGATGCAGATGAAATATTTTTGAAAAAAGGAATTTTATGTGTGCCAGATATGTACCTGAATGCAGGCGGTGTTACTGTAAGTTATTTTGAGTGGCTTAAAAATTTAAGTCATGTGCGTTACGGCCGTATGGAAAAAAGATTTACTGAAAATCTGAATACCCGTATCATTAAGCAGCTTGAAGATTTAAGTGGTAAGAAAGTTAATGAAACTGAAAAAGCGATTATTTTACATGGAGCAGATGAGGTAGACCTGGTGCATAGTGGTTTAGAAGAAACCATGAGTGCAGCAACCAAGGAGATTATGGATATCTGGCAAAACAGTCCCGATATTCCCGATATGCGTACCGCTGCTTATGTAAGCGCTATTAATAAAGTGGCAAACAGTTATGTTGAATTGGGCATTTTCCCATAAATAGCATAAGGTATTATAAAGAAGAGGCTGCTCAAATAGAGCAGCCTCTTTATTTTATTTTCATGGGTTATATATAGTTAGCCTTTTCTTTGGGCATTATAGTTTTACTACATCCATTTGCTGAGAAACCTGTTGCTGTCTGCTTACTTTGTACGAGGTTTTCTTACCTGAATTTTTGCCGGCGATTTCAAATTTCAATACTGCATAACCCAGGTCATCGGTGTTTAGCAAAAATTGTTTTGAAAACACATCTCCTTTAACCTCTGAATTGTATAATTCAATTCCAGCTTCGTCAGTAATTACGATTCTGAAGGCATGGTCTTCTGTTGAACCGGTAAAATTCAACTGAATCAGGGGTTGATTTTTGAATGTGCCTGCAAACTTTAATTCTACCGGTAAATGTGACGGGTTTTCGGTTGTGTCTGCTGCAAGTACCTGTGAAAAACTCATTGCTGAATAAATTGCAATGGCGATGATGATTTTGATCTGTTTCATAAAGTTTAATTTAATGGTTAATAAAAATTCCATACAAAAAGCAAACATTAAACTTCACAAAAAGCGAGCAGGTTAAAAGCGGCGAATCAGGTTCGCAGTATTTGCAATAACAGGATGTAATTGCTTTGATGATGTAAAAGTAAAACGGTTTTTTTATCAGCACAAACGAACTTGCATTTCAAATTGATTTACCCAACGGCCGGATGCTTATCTGAAAAGCTTGTCGATAAAGGGTTTACACGAATAGTCTTTATGACAGCCAAAGTCATTTTTTCTTTGAATGAGCGGATTTACTTAACGTTATGTTTACATTGAATTGGTTTCTGGCTCTATCAAATCCCATAAGTTACCATATAGATCTTCAAAAACAGCCACTGTTCCATAAGTTTCTTTTACCGGTGGTCTAACAAAATTTATTTCTTTCTGCAGCATATCATTATAATCACGCCAAAAATCACCAGTATATAAAAATAAAAATACCCGACCGCCTGTTTGATTACCAATCCTGCTCTGTTGTTCGCTGCTGGCGGCCTGTGCCAGTAAAAGACTACATTGTCCATTGCCTTTGGGTGCAACTTTTACCCATCGTTTTGTTTCGCTGAGTTTAGTGTCTTCAATAAGAGTGAAATTTAATTTTTGAGTATAGAACTGTATAGCTTCATCATAGTTGTTAACTACTAAAGCTATATGGGCAATATGCTGGTTCATGCGTTATTAAAAATGAATGATTGGTGAATCGTTTTTCTTTTTTTCTATTACAGTTTTTAACAGGAGCTGTGCATCTTTTTTAACCGAAGATATATGTATTGTTTCCAGGTTGGATAAACTGTTTTTAACCGCATCGGGAAAATAATTTTTAAGATTTTCCGGAATCCGGGAAATAAACAGGTGTATAAAAAAAACGGCCTGGATGGATCTGTCGGTGTTTACGTTTGAATAACCAGCAGAGGAAATTACCAACTGTGTGTCACTGGCTATATTACAGTAAGATTTTACCAATGGCATAGGCAAAAATAAACTGCCTGCAGCAGTGGCTTCCAGTTTGCTGTTGTTTTGTAAATAATTATAAAACTGCGATGGATTATTTCCGGTAACGATAAAACTAAAAGCAGGCTCCTGTATATTATTAACAGTTACTTTTTCTACCTGGTTAAATTCATCATCATAGGTATAGGTAACAGCGCTATCGGCCCTGGTTTTTATCTGCGCCAGGTTTAAACTGTACCAGTTGTTGCCGGTTTGCATCACCGAGTCAATATTGAAGTTAAGTGCTGTTGATATTTTTTCTTTATCTGTTATGCTGAGCAGGTTGTAGACCGCTGTCTGCGGCTGTGTAAAACCCACAGCACACAAAGAACCTGAAGAATAGCTGAAATTTTTTTCAGTAAAAACATAGTTTGATACAGGTGTTAAATCGCCGGTAATTTCAACTTTCTGCTTATCAAAATTTGCTTTTATCACCGCTTCTTTTTGCAGAAAATTATTTGCAGGAATGTATACAGCCAGGTGGCTTTTAGCATCTATGGCTTTGGCAAGTTTATCTTTTGATATAAATGTTTTTTTAGTAAAGAGTTCATCTGCTACAGCTAAAACATAATCCTTATTACTGGCCAAAGTATTTGCCACTAAAACTTTATTATCATGTACAAAAAGATACAAGCCTGCGGTTTTGTTCAGGTATTCATTTGTATTAATTTTTTCAAACTGAAACTGTACGAGACCTTTTTCAAAATCAGTTTTGTCTTTAATAGTAAGTAATACATACCAGACAGCTGCAGGCTGATTGGCAGCATGAAAAGCAAGTACATAATCAGGCAATTCAACCATATCTTTCCAGCTGAGCTCTTTACTTTTTTTAGAAGAGAAGCTGATGTTTTTCCATTGCCCTGGCGTGGTTAAAAACTGCCATATCAGTGTATTGGTAATTCTTTTTACATCAACAGCAACAATATAATCGGCAGTTTGGGGTACAGTTTTTTCGTTGTACGTTTTATAAAACAATTTTATATAACCAAAAATTAAAATGGCTGCCAGTAAAAGCAAAGCCCATTTTTTTTTATTCATTTAGTAAAGCTTTTTTTCTTTTTCCTGCTTATCTTTTTCAATGATATTATTAACGGCATCTGCCATGTTAAAGAAAAACTCAAGGCTGTTGCTGTGTTTGCCGGTAATGTTCATGGTGGCTGTGCTTTGTATCATGCCATCCTTTATACTGCTTTCCATTTTTACATTGCCCAGGTTCTGCAACAGGTAATCGCTTATTTTTTTATTTACATCGGTGCTGAACTGAGTTTGCAGTTTTTCAATAAGCTTTTTGCTGTTTAACTGTAATGAGTAATTATTGTTCATTATCGAATTCCTGGTTTCGGCATCGGTAGCAAATCCAGTATTATTTAGCGCAATATTAATTACAGCCATTGAAGTGGTTACAATGGCTTTGCCATCTTTCACCATAAAATATAAACTGCTGAGGGGATATTTTCCTGTATCAAAAGTTAAGACGTAATACCCGTTTTTTTCTTTGTAATCAAAATGTTCTTTTTCGGCGTACTTTAAAGGCAGGTGCACCAGTTTTTCCATAAAGCCTTCCTTTTTTGTTTCAAAGGCAAATGTAAAATCAGGCGAAAGTTCCTTCCTGGTTTTCTTTACTTCTTTTTGGTTATACTCTTCGTCATATTCATAGTCAGTATAATCAACCATTTGTGGTTTCATGTCGTGCATTACAAACATATAATTACCCGGTAACAGTTCGGCTATTCCTTTTTCATCAATAACTATTTCCAGCAAATCAATATACACATCAACCATATCAGCATAATCCCTGGTAAAACCAGAGCCGGATAAATAGCTTCTCAAAAAAGAATAATAATAGTGAGCCATAGCCTCAGTATTAAGGCTCATAGATAGGTATCCAATATTACCCGGGTTTACAAATTTTACAAGATCGCTGCTCTGTTTATTATTCATAACATCCAGCGCCAGTTTGTCCATCTTCGGGTCTGCCGAAAAAGTTTTTTGCTCCATCCGCAATCTATCCTTATCAAAATATATATTAACAGATGATTGAAAACCGTTTGTCGGTTCGGTTATGCTCCTTGTCATACTGCTCATTATACCATAATAACCACGGTTAAAATAATTCATGTACTGGTTTAAAACTGTTTCCGTATTGAGCCAAACACTTACATGAGCGGCGGGATCTATAATTTTTTTATAGCCTTGCTCATTTTCAATTGACTTGATATTTGCTGAAAAACTGTTGCTGATAATTTTTTCAGCAGCAACCTGTTGTTGTTTTTTAGCAATCATCTCCTGTTGCTGTTCCCATAAATCCCATTTATAATTTTCAATGCTGTCACGTATGCGCCTTTCTTCTTCTTCACGTTCTTCTATCAGCATATCTTCTTCTGTAATTTCTGTAGAGTCAGGTACTTCAGTTATAATCTCTGTAATAGCTACGGCAGAATCTACAGCTACTGAATAGGTAGTGTCATTATAAGTGTACTGCTCATAGTAGCTTCTTCTGTTTTGGTATTCGGCGTTTACGAGTACAGCCATATTCTTATTCCAGCCAATCCAGGATGTGTTAGTTACCGATATTATATTATACCCGTCTTTTTGTATAATGGCAGATACATTGCTGTAATTGGCTTTCACCAGTTTTAAAAACTGTGCTTCATTTTTTATACTGAGTATCGAAACAAAGTTTATACAGGTATCTTCCATGGATACATATTGGTACATGTCCTGTTCAAAATTGATTCCGGTATTTTGTAACGAAGAGCGTTTATC
>JBATAS010000237.1:0-1625 GCA_049661965.1 Ferruginibacter sp.
CTCAATAACTGAATATGAATAAGTGGAATTTGGATTTAATGTCACATCAGATGAATTAATTATTAAATCCTTCACAGAGCTTTCCATTTCATTAAAAATCCCTCCTACCATGATTAGAAGTTTTCCACTTGTATTAGGGGTTAAACTGATTTTACCGAATTTTGTCAAATCAAATTGAGAGTATTCAAGATTTTGTTGGGTTATTATTCCTTGTTTATATAATCTATATTCAAAATCCCCAGGTAATACCTCCTCCAGGTTCGAATTATTTTTAGTTATATATACATAGCCATCGGCAGATATATCAAAATCGTTTGTAATCCAAGCATTATTCTCTATAGGTTCAGGGCTTTCAAGAGCTAAACAAGTTATACTTGGAAGGTTTAATTTGTAAGCAGATTTATTTATTCGTTTGATAGATAATTTATAATTAGTCATATTACTCTCATAATATTTTATTGGTATTCTTATTGAATTACTTCCGCTGTTGAAATAAACAATATTTTCTTTCTTCCACATACTATCAATAATCTTTGTAGAAATTCCGGGATAAGCCTGAATAGCTGGATTTGCATCAAAAACAGCCGCATATTTTATTGTTCTTCCATTTACTGACCAATTTTTCAATTGCTGATTTTGAGCCGGGGATGTCAATGACGTATTAAATTGATATGTTGCCGCAGTTGTTGAAGGAAACCTAACATTACCTAGCCACGTAGTTCCATTATACACATCTGCTTCCAAATGCCAACTATTGGTGGTTGTATTAATTTGCACAGTTACAGATCCATTATAATCATCCCCTTCTCTTTGCCATGGTGGAATTACACTACTGGTAATAGTAATGCTCACACCTGCAGCATCAAAATCCTTGTTACTGTTATTTGTAGAACTAACGGTTCTTGATAATGGTGTAAAATTGAAAGGCGCCAAAGTAGGAGTTACTGTTCCTGTATAACTCAGTGGGACTGTAATTGTGTAATAACCCTGGGCATCTGTAATTGCTGTTCCTGCTGCCGGTGATGTTGAGATGGTCACCCCAGGAAGACCCGGACTACCATTCTCTATTACCCTACCTGAAATAATATATGTTGTTGGTGCTGCGGCCCCAAGTTGATTAACAGTATAGTTTTGGCCGTTTACTGTTATTATACCGCTTCGGGCTGTGCCAGGATTAACCGCAACTGTGTAATTCAATGTTGCATCTCCAGTACCACTTAATGGCGAAGTAATTGTTACCCATGTCAGGTTCTCAGAAGCCGACCAGGAACAGGTATTTGGAGTAACATTTATGCCAAAAGAGCCAGTGCCACCCGCTGCCGGAATGGAAGGAGAAGATGTTGGTGTGATAACAGTACCACAACCTGCTGCATTTATTGTTAATACTGCAGTATTGCTCGTAGCCGGTGAAGGGGTTGTGCAACTGTTGGTGACTTCGCATCTGAACCGGTTACCGTTCATGCCGACACTTGTGGGATTGATTGTAAGCTGGTTGGTTGTACTACCTGAATAAGGAGCAACAGCAGGTGCATTGCTCCAGGTTGCTCCACCATCGGCACTCATTTTCCATTGGTAAGCAGGAGTTGTTCCTGACACTGAAACAGAAAACTGTGCCTGTGCAGGTG
>JBATAS010000238.1:0-2195 GCA_049661965.1 Ferruginibacter sp.
ACCATTACCGTAAGTGTAGAGCGTAAAGTAAAGCATCCGCTTTATGGAAAGTTCGTAAAAAAATCTACCAAGTTTCATGCTCATGATGAAAAGAATGAGTGCAGCATTGGTGATACGGTAAAGATCATGGAGAGCCGCCCTTTAAGTAAATTAAAGCGCTGGAGATTAGTAGAGGTAGTTGAAAAAGTAAAATAATTTTTTTCAAGCTGCCGGTTGTAAAAGCTTACGACTTTCAGCCTCTGACAATTAACAATAGTAATAATAGCTAAAAGCTAAAACAAAATGATACAGCAAGAAAGCAGATTAAACGTAGCGGACAACAGTGGTGCAAAAGAAGTACTATGTATCCGTGTACTGGGAAACAGTGGCCAGGATTATGCTAGAATTGGCGATAAGATTGTAGTAACCGTAAAGGATGCAATGCCTGCAGGTGGTATTAAAAAAGGAACAGTTAGTAAGGCTGTTATTGTAAGAACTAAGAATAAGTTACGTCGTAAAGACGGTTCTTATATCCGCTTTGATGATAATGCAGTTGTATTATTAAATGCATCTGACGAGCCAAGAGGTACACGTATTTTTGGACCAGTGGCCCGTGAACTGAGGGATAAAGGTTACATGAAGATCATTTCATTGGCTCCCGAAGTATTATAATTAGAAATACAATTATTGAAATAAAGCTGAAAAGCACATTAATAAAATGAGTACAAGATTTAAACCAAAATTCAACATTAAAAAAGGCGATACGGTAGTGGTAATTACCGGAGAGGATAAGGACATGAAGAAGCCACGCAAAGTGTTGGATATTATTTTAGAAAAAGGCCGTGTATTGGTTGAAGGTGTTAACATCGTAACCAAACATACCAAGCCAACTTCGCAAAACACTAAGGGTGGTATTGTAAAAGTTGAAGCTCCAATCGCAATCAGCAATGTTATGCTTTGGGATGCTAAGGCAGGTGCAGCAACGAAAGTTAAACGCACCAGGGAAAACGGCAAATTAGTAAGAATCGCTAAAAAATCAGGGGAGGTAATCAAATAATGAGCACAACAACAAATACTCCAAGGTTAGCAGATAAGTACAAATCAGAAGTTGTACCTGCTTTAATGAAAAAATTCAGTTACAAAACTGTAATGCAGGCGCCAAAATTAACCAAGATTTGTTTGAATCGTGGTGTAAACGGAGCCGTAACAGATAAGAAACTGATTGACATTGCTATTGACGAGTTATCAAACATAACCGGTCAAAAAGCAGTTGCAACAAATTCTAAAAAGGATATCTCAAACTTTAAGTTGCGTAAGAACATGCCCATTGGTGCACGTGTTACACTTCGTGGAGTTAAGATGTATGAATTTTTGGATAGACTGGTTTCTGTATCGTTACCACGTGTACGTGATTTCAAAGGTATCAACGACAAGTCGTTTGATGGCCGTGGAAATTACACACTGGGTGTTACCGAGCAGATCATTTTTCCAGAGATTGATATTGACAAGGTGAATAAAATCACTGGTCTGGATATCACTTTTGTAACAACAGCCAATACCAACGAAGAAGCATTTGAATTGCTTAAAGAGTTAGGTATGCCTTTTAAAAACGTAAAAAAATAATATCAAAATTCTAAATTCTAAATTTTAGAATTTAGGTTTTAAACCTTAGAATTTAAATTAATTATGGCAAAAAAATCAATTGAAGCCAGGCAGCGCAAGCGTGAAAAAATGGTTGCAAAGTATGCTGAAAAAAGAGCAGCTTTAAAAGCAGCCGGAGATTATGCAGCTTTGGACCTATTACCAAAAAATGCATCTCCGGTTCGTTTAAAAAACCGTTGTCAGCTTACAGGCCGCCCAAGAGGTTATATGAGACATTTTGGTTTATCCAGGAATATGTTTCGTGATATGGCGCTGGAAGGTAAAATACCAGGTGTAACAAAAGCAAGCTGGTAAACCGGTGATCGTTGGACGATGGCCGAAAACCAAAGCAATGAACAACGAAAAGCGAACAACCTAATTAGGATATCGCATTGTAAAAAAATTATTTAATCAATTAACTGAAATAACAATGGTTACTGATCCAATCGCAGATTATTTAACTAGAATTCGTAACGCACAGATGGCTAACCACCGTATTGTAGAAATACCTGCAAGCAATCTGAAAAAGCGTATCACAGAAATTCTGTACGATAAAGGATACATCTTAAAATACA
>JBATAS010000239.1:0-2017 GCA_049661965.1 Ferruginibacter sp.
GCCATTACCGAAGCCGTTGAATTTGCCGAAGATGATACAGAACAAGGCTGGCTCGATCTGGAAGCTCATGCTGTAAACAGTAAGGATGTTGTTATTGGAATAGCTGCAAGCGGAACCACCCCTTATGTTATTGCTGCACTTAATAAATGCAGAGCTAATCAAATTATAACCGGAAGCATCTGTTGCAACCCGAACTCTCCGCTAAGCAAATCTGCCGATTTTCCGATAGAAGTTATTGTTGGTCCTGAATTTGTTACCGGCAGCACCCGTATGAAAAGCGGGACGGCTCAAAAACTCATTCTTAACATGATCTCCACTTCTGTAATGATACAGTTAGGCAGGGTAGAAGATAATAAGATGGTAAATATGCAACTCACTAACGATAAACTGGTTGACCGTGGTGTAAAAATGCTGATGGAAAAAGCAAATATTACAGACTATAATTCAGCCCGTGAATTGCTGTTAAAAACAGGGAGTGTTAAAAGAGCTATCGAAAAAAGCCATTCATAAAAAATTATTGTTTTGTTTATGTAATTTGACTAATTTACGTATCATATAACCATAAAAAACTCCTCTTATGAATCTTAAATTTTTACTCTCAACAACTTTTATTGCAACAGTTTTGGTTTCCTCTGCACAGGATGCCGGTAAAACCTTTGCCATAACCGGCGATGGTAACCACGATTTTATGTGGATGAACATACGCCAGTTAGATATTACATCCGGCAAAATTGTCAAGGATATATATCAGCGTGAAAAAACAGCATTTGTTATGCTGGATGCTGATTCAAAAAAACAATCATTGGCCGGGCAAAAACCAACTGAAACACTGGTTGCAGCTGCAGCTTATGATAGGAATCAGAACAAACTGTTCTTTACACCCATGCGGGTTGGCGAATTACGCTGGCTTGATCTGAATGCAAAGGGCGATGCTCAGCGGTATTATACTGTAACATCATCTTTATTAAATACGAATGAAGCTTTGAACGATGAAGCCAATCATTTTACCAGAATGGTAATTGCGGCCGATGGTAATGGATATGCATTAACCAACGACGGAAGCCGGTTGGTAAAATTCACTACGGGTAAAAAAGTAACTATTACCGATTTAGGTGCTGTTATTGATGATGAATCAAACAAAACAATTTCTATCCGCAACAAATGCACAAGCTGGGGTGGAGATATGATTGCAGATGCCTATAATAAATTATACATCATTTCTGCCAATCGTTATGTATTTGTAGTGGATTTAGAAACAAAAAAAGCAAAACATATTGGATACATTTCCGGTTTACCCGCTAACTACAGTACTAATGGAGCTGCAGTTGATAATGACGGAAATATAGTAGTTGCCAGTGCAAATACATTTGCAGGGTACTATAAATTTTCTTTAAAAGACTTTGCTGCCAGTTTTGTAGAAGGATCGGATATGCTTTACAATGCATCGGATCTGGCTAATGGAAATTTATTATACCAGAAAGAAGCTGATGCCGCACGTACTTTTGCAGATTTTAAACCAATTGTTCCGGTTATTACCAACGAGGCACATATTTATCCTAATCCGGTTACTGCCAGTGAATTTAAAATTTATTTTGATGGACAACAGGCAGGAAAATATAATGTAACTGTAACTGACCTCAGCGGTAAAGCAGTTATGAACAGGGCTATTACTATCAATTCAAAAACACAGATTGAAACGGTGCCTTTAAACCGTAATTTTTCAAAAGGTGTGTACATGGTTAAAGTAACCGATGCTAACAATAGATTTATTTTTACCGAAAGAATTGTAGTTCAATAAAAATACTATGGTTATTAAGTCAAGGGTTGTCAATTGATTTTGGCAACCCTCTTTTTTTACCACTGATAAAAACTATACTTTCAAGTCAATGAATTAACGGAAATTTGCAGGTATAACAAATTAAAATTTTACTTGCAGGATATAGAACCATATTATAGCTGGCGTCATTTATATGCCGCAGAAGAAGATAAACTTTCGCCATTTTACCGGCGGCAGTAC
>JBATAS010000240.1:0-2259 GCA_049661965.1 Ferruginibacter sp.
GGCATACACATGCATAATATGATTTTTACTTTGCGATTCTACAGGGTTAACCGCAATATAAACTGCAGCTTCTTTAATTGCTGCAATAGCCTGTTCATGTTTACCTGTTTCACTTAGCGACTTTGCATAAAAACTTAACGCCCCCAGGTATGGTGTTGCAAATTTCCCCCTCGATAAATCAATCACTTTTTTGTAATAAAAATTTGCACTGTCGTACTTTTTTTGAAAATGTAAACTCGTTGCCATCAACCGCAACGTACGCAATCCATTATTGGTAACCAATGAGTCATTCCTCAATATTTCCTGGTAGGCGATAGAAAAAATGGAATCCGCAGCTTTAAAATTTGCTGTATTATTTTTTAAATATCCCTGGTCTAAATAGATGGCACCAAGGCCAGGGGCTATGCTTATGGTTCCGGTATAATCATTTTCCTGCAGGGCTAATTGTAAGCCCTGCTTCCAGTTTTCTTCCGCTTTGGCTTTATCATCTAAAAGATATTGTGCCCGGCCTTTTAAGTACAAAGCGGTAATAAGCTGTTTGTTGTTATTATTTTTTGTAAGCAGCTCAATGCTTTTATTACAAAAGGATATGCCGGATTCGTATTCCTGTAATGCTATCTTTTTCTTTGCAATAAGATTATACAATTCCGGGTTTGCGGCATCATTAGATAATGCATTTTGAAGTTTTTGTAAAGCTACGGCTGGGTCAGCGATGGTGTCATACTGCTTGTATTGCTGCGCCTGTGCAGCATTTATAATAAGAAGGTTTAAAAGTAACAGGCAATACCTCATACAAAATATTTTTTAATAGCAACTGCGACAAGCTTAGAAAGCGTACTTACTCCGAACTTTTGCATAATATTTTTCTTGTGGGTATCTACGGTAGCAAAGCTCAGGTAAAGCTGTTGTGCAATTTCTTCGGTGCTTAGTCCATCACAATATTTACCCAATATTTCTACCTCTCGTTTGGTTAATGCTTCTTTTAAATAGTATTCACTATTAATACTCACTTTTATGGTGGAAGTATTAATATAATTCACAGTATCAGAAATGTATTTATTATTATTTTCAATGGCAGTAAAGGCCTTGCTTATTTCCAGTGCATCGCAACTTTTATGCAGGTAGGCATTTGCCCCCTGTTCCATACTGGTATCTATATATTTTTTATCGGCAGTCATCGAAAGCATTAATACAGGCATTGTATAACCCTTGGCTCTTAATTGTTGTAAAGTAGAAATACCATCACCTTCCGGCATATAGATGTCTAAAAAAATCCATGCAGGTTTTTTTGCATTACAAGCCTTGACCACTTCTTGCCCATTGGTAAAAATGCGAACATTCGTATAGCCTAACTGCTGTAACAGGCTGCTGATACCCTGTGCCACGATAATGTGATCATCAGCTATATATATTAAATCTGGTTTTATTTCCATTGGTTCTGGTGTAAATTAACTATTTAAGTCAAAATTGTATAAAAAGGGGCAGGAAAAAAATACACTAATCGGTGTATAGGAACCTGCTACAATACCAGCCAGATTTGTACTATGTTTTTTAACTCAATTAATATGAAAAAGTATTTATCCTTTCTTTTAATTTTTAGTAGCATAAATGTTAATGCACAATTAACAGGTATTAAAACCATCCCCGGCGATTATGCTACAATTACAGCAGCTATAACAGCCCTTAACGCAAGTGGTGTAGGTGCAGGCGGTGTAACCTTTAATATTGCCGCCGGCTATACCGAAACAGGCAATAATACCATAACGGCAACCGGTACTTCCGCCAATCCATTAATATTTCAAAAAAGTGGAGCAGGCGCCAACCCAACAATAACGGCAGGTGTAGGCACAGGCTGGGATGCTATTTTTAAATTAGTAGGTACAGATTATATCACATTTGACGGATTGACATTACAGGAAAATCTGGCTAACAGTTCCGGAAACTATATTCAAAAAACAGAAAATGGATTTGGCTTTTTTAAAGTAGATGCTACAAATGGCTGCCAATATAATACCATAAAAAATTGCACTATTAGTTTGGATAGATTGTTTTATCAAATAAGCCCTGGCAATATCGCTTATTATTCTACAGCAGTGTATATGAACAATGAAAATGCTGGTAATGCCTGGATAAATAGTGAAAGTACGGCAACAGGCACACATTCCTATAACATAATTCAAAATAATACGATAAGCGGTGTAGGGCAGGGTGTTTTTATTTACGGATATCATAACACATCTTCAAGCATTGCTGTTATTG
>JBATAS010000241.1:0-7149 GCA_049661965.1 Ferruginibacter sp.
GTTCAAAATCGGTAATCAATATTTCGGGTATGAAGGTTTTTCCGGAAGAAGTGGAAGCAGTTTTGGAAATGATACCGGAAATTAAACAGGCCCGTATCAGCAGCAGTCCGCATAAGCTGCTCGGACAAATTATTGAAGGGGAAGTTGTTTTACATGAAGGTGCAACTATAGATGTGGAAGATGTATTGACTTATTGCAAGAAAAGGCTTTCAGCATTTAAAGCGCCACAGCGGTTAAAAATTGTGGATTCGTTACCGATGACGAATACGGGGAACTTGCAAAGACATTAGAAGTTTGTGGTTTGTGGTTTGTGGTTTGTGGTTTTCAACTTCTCATAAAAAACAATATTCATCAAAATAAGCAGCATGCCATAAAATGCATCTTCAAAAGGAATGGTATATATCCTGATGCCGAGATTTTCTGTATCATTATATAAAACGACAGGAATGGCAGTAAGAAAACCGTTTACAATTAAAAACGGAATTAAGCAGATAGCATAGGAAACAAGGAAAGAAGCCGCATCGAAGCCTTTAAAAAAGTTTCGAAACAAATAAAGAAGCAGGATGAAAGCACCGGTTAAAATGAAGGTCCAACCGGTATAATATTTATCAATGTAAAATATTCCGCCTATCAGCAACAATGCGGCCAGAATTTTCATAAACCAATCAGCAGCTTTTTGATTTATTAGATTTGGAAAATAACTCCTGATGCAGGCATAAATAAAAACACAGCAGTAGGGTACAACAAAAAAGAAAAGGATCTCTTCCAGCGGAAGCTCCTTCAGCTTTATACCAGTAATATACACTTCATTAAAACTCCACACACCCAGCCTGGTAAAATACACATCCCAGATAATGTACAGTAAGGCCGGAATGATCATCGCCGGAAAAACATATTTCCAGTGTTTGTAAAACTCTACTTTCTTATCGAAACTCAGTGCCAGCGGACCAATGAGTGATGCTGCAAGAATTAGAAAATATGTATAGTGAAGATTCAAATTTTCAAGTAAGCCAACAGGCCTTTCAAAATATTTAAGTGAAGAAAATTAAGCCGAAACAGTTTTTGCAACATCAGCCTGTTTAGTATTTCTCTTTTTATCGGCTCTTACCTTATCCCAGTATTTTTTATGCACCCAAAGCATACCAAAACTTTCACCATCGTGCCTGTCTAAATGTTTGTGATGCATTTTGTGTGCCCAGCGTATGGCTCGTACATAAGTATTATTGCTGCGGCTGAACCATTTTAAGCGTTGGTGAATGATTACTTCATGCACCAGGAAATAAGCAATACCATATAATGTAAACCCTGAGCCGATACAGATCATCCAGTATTGTTTGTAAATAACACCAAACATAATAAGCAACCAGCTTGGTATGGCAAATATCAAAAAGAAAGCATCATTCTTTTCAAAAATTCCGGGGCTTTGCTGATGATGATCTTTATGCAGGTACCAGCCAAAGCCATGCATTACGTAGCGGTGCAGGCACCAGGTAAATCCCTCCATTAATATGAAAGTCCCCAAAGTAATTGCTATGTAAATAATCCAGTTCATTAAAAAGTTAATTCAAAAAAGTTCTTAATAGCAGAAAGAACATCAGTTGTATCAGCAACAAATTTACAGCGAATTTGTTTTGTTTACTAAATTTTGCAAAATGAAATATGGTTAACAACAACAAGCTTATCACAAACCAGCATATATAGTTAAACAGCGGTATTGATCCATCGCCATTCCAAACCCAATAACCCAGTTTAACTGCTACTGGTTCCATCAGCCAGTCAAAGAAAACTGCCAGGGTAGCGCCGTCAACAATTACTGAGAGCGCTTTCAAAGCAGTTGGGGTTTTTCCGGTATCCGATGCAACACGGTTGATAGCCTTCATCAATAGAGTATGAATAGAGATACCGCTGCAATAAATGATAATAAACCAGTTAATGCCAATCAATAGTGGCACATTTTGAAATTTATAACCGAGTACCGCACCGTAAGTATAATCTCCAAAAAGTATTCCGGTGTTGATGCCGATGATTTCCACAGTGACGCCAACCAGAAAGCAGGCAGCAAGAAAAATAATGAATTGCTGATTTTTTTGTTGTTGAGTCCACAGCAGCAGTGCAAAGGACAGCAGCAAATTGAAAGGGGTTGCAGCCAGGAAAAATGTCTTATCAAAATACAATAAACCCACCAGGCCAATGGTATGAAACAAAACAGCGATAGCTGTTGCAATATCAAATTTTGTAACCCTGTTTAACACGATGCTGTTTTTCTGCTAAACAATTAATTACCCGCTTGCTTTTGAAGATACGCTTCCATCTTTGGAAAAGCAATTTTAAACCACTCGGTATATTTCTGCGGGTGAGATTGTATGGAGTTATTTATTTCTTCTGTTGATTTAAAACAATAATCACTCACCTCTTCTGTATTAGGTGTAATATCTCCCTCATATTTACCAATAAAAACATGATCGAACTCATGTTCTGTCAGACCATTATCAAATGGCGCTTTGTAAATAAAATCAAATGCCTTGGTAAGTGGTACATGAAAACCCATTTCTTCCTGCAACCGGGTTTCAGCTGCTGCCAAAGTTTCTTCGCCCGGTTCAGGATGACTGCAACATGCATTTGTCCATAAGCCGCCGCTGTGGTATTTTTTATCGGCTCTTTTATGCAGCAGCATCTCTCCCTTCTCATTAAATATAAAAACACTGAAAGCCCTGTGAAGCAGGGCTTTTTGATGAACTTCCATTTTTTCCATGGTACCCGTTTGCACATCCTGTTCATCTACTAAAATAACATCCATAACTGTGATACGCTTAATATAAATTGAATTGACTTCTTAAGCCGGCTTTAGCTACGATATAAGCTTTGCCATAATTTGGTATACGGATGCGCTGATCCATAATATTTGCAGGGGCAGTACGCTTTATTTTTTTGAACAACGATAAATAATATTTGTATGCTACATACACGCCAAATCTTGCCTTGGTGGGCAGGTTTAAAATTCCTTCATAAGCGTTTTCAAAATCAATAGCTATATCTTCTTCAATCTGCTTTTTCATGCCAGGTGTAAAGTTGGTAAAATCTACTTCAGGGAAATATGATCTGTTCAACTGCTCATAATCAGCTTTTACATCCCTCAAAAAGTTAACCTTTTGAAAAGCGGCACCCAATGCCTGCGCCGATGGCTTCAAATCGTTATACATATTCTTATCACCTTCGCAAAAAACATACAGGCACATGAGGCCTACCACTTCGGCGCTGCCGTATATATAATCTTTATAGCCATTGCTGTTGTATTCTGTGTTGCTCAAATCCATTTCCATGCTGTTGAAAAAAGATTCTATCAGGTCGGGGCAGATATTGTAATCTCTTACCGTGATCTGGAAACTATGTAAAATGGGATTTAAGCTGATACCCCGCTCAATGGCAGCATAAGTATCTTTCTTAAACTCGATAAGTAATTCTTCTTTTTTGTATTGATGAAATGTATCCACAATCTCATCTGCAAAGCGGACAAATCCGTATATATTATAAATAGGCGTACGCAGATCGGGATGCAGCAGTTTAATGGCACTGCTGAAAGAAGTACTGTATTTCTCTGTTACAGCCTTACTGCACTGTTGGCTCACATCATGAAAAAGCTTTATCATTCCTTAGTACAAATTTTCTTTTAATTAATGCCTGAATATTAAAAAATAACTGAAATTAAGATCAAATATTGTCAGTTATCTCAGCCATAATACTTTACAGCTTCCCTGGCAACCACCTCCCCGCTTATAAGACTGGGGGGCACTCCGGGTCCTGGTACAGTTAATTGGCCGGTGTAAAATAAGTTTTTTATTTTAATACTCCTGCAGGCAGGCTTTAAATTTGCCGTTTGCATTAAAGTATTTGCCAATCCATAAGCATTTCCCTTAAACGAATTATAGTCATTTACGAAATTACTAACTGAGTAGGTTTTCTTGTAAATGATCGCTTCTTTCAGGGTTTGTCCGGTATACTTTTCAAATCTTTCCAGTATTTTCTCAAAATATTGCTCCCGTAATTCCTCTGTATCTCCATCGAGCCCGGTTGCAACAGGTATTAGAAAAAATAAATTTTCGTGACCGGTGGGTGCAACAGTATCATCAGTAACAGAAGGGGTACACACATAAAATAAGGGGTCTTCGGGCCATTTCTTTGTTGTGTATATCTCCTTGCCGTGTATTTCAAAATCACTGTCGAAAAACAGGGAATGATGTAATATATTATTCAATTTTTTATTCAAGCCAACATAGTACAGTAAACAGCTTGGTGCCATTACCCGCTTATCCCAATATTCGTCACTATATACCCTGCAATTTTGCGGCAATAATTTTGTTTCTATAAAATGATAATCTGCTGCACCTATTACTACATCAGCATCGTAGGCTGTTTCATTGTTAGCAATTACCTGTTTCGCTTTTCTATTCTCAATTTGTATTTCAGTAACGTTGCTGTTAAAAACAAATTTCACACCCAGTTCTTCAGCCAGCGAAAACATGCCTTCCACAATTTTATACATACCACCTTGCGGATACCAGGTACCAAGCTTTAAATCGGCATAATTCATCAGGCTGTATAAAGCTGGTGTATTTTCGGGCAAAGCTCCTAAAAATAAAACCGGAAACTCAAGCAACTGCTGCAGCTTTGGGTTTTTGAAATATTTGCCGATATGTTTTTTCATGGACGTAAACACGTCTAATTTAAAAACACCTTTTACCAGGTCCCAGTCTAAAAACTCGGAATAAGACTGACCCGGTTTATGCACCAGTTTATTAATACCTACTTCGTATTTATAAGCTGCTTCCTGCATAAAACTATCCAGTTTTGCAGCACTGCCTGATTCTATGATTTCAAAAAACTTTTTCAACTCATCATAGTCAGCCGGTATATCCATCGGCTCATCGTTCCAGTAAACACGGTAAGTTGGGTCTAATCTGTCTAATTTGTAATAATCAGATACATTCTTGCCGAAACAATTGAAAAAGCGTTCGAACACATCGGGCATCCAGTACCAGCTTGGCCCCATGTCAAATGTAAAACCAGCTTCTTTAAACTGCCTGGCCCTTCCGCCGGGGGTAGATTGTTTTTCCAAAACAGTAACAGCCCAGCCGGCCTTCGCCATAAAACAAGCAGCCGATAACCCTGCAAAACCACTTCCTATAATTACTGCTTTTTTCAAAGTGCTAAAATACGTTATAGAATGCAACACACATCAGTGGCAGTGGGTATTATTTTTGAAATTTTAATAGCGTGATAATTGCTGCTTCAGTAATTTACGGGCAAAATGAATGCGGCTTTTTATAGTACCGAGTGGCTCCGAAAGAATATCTGCAATCTCATGATACTTATACCCTTCAAAATATAATTCAAAAGGAGTTTTAAATATTTCGGGGAGCTGATAAATAGCTTCTTTAATTTCTTTTAAATTCAAATTGGTTTCGGCTGCATTGGCAATGGTAAACTGGTTATAATCCAGCAGGAAATCATTGGGTGTATTATCAAAAACAGTTTTTTGTTTGGCGGCCCGGCGGTAATTATTGATGAAGATATTACGCATGATGGTGTACATCCATGCTTTTATATTGGTGCCGGCATTATATTTTTCTTTATTGGCCAGTGCTTTGTAGAGGGTTTCCTGGATGAGGTCCTTGGCCGATTCAACATCCCTGGTTAAGGTCATGGCGAATGGCCTTAAATAATCTGTGTTTTTTATCAATATCTGGTTGAACTCTAAAGTCGACATCTCTTATCGTTTAACTATCTATACGATAAAATTAAACAAATGGTTTCGCTGAAAAAATTATTTTGTTTAATTTTTTTGTTAATAGATTAAACATATTGTAACTCAGTTGATTACGGTTATATTTTTTACATGCTCTGAAAAAAAGAAGATTTTATAACTCAGAAACGAAAGCCATTGCCTCTGAAAATGACTTTTTAAAAAGGATTGGAGGAGTGAGTTTTTTTTGATATGATTGTGTTAACTGACCTGAAATAACAACGGGTATTTTAGTAAATTTCTTACTTATGGCAGTTATGAATTTATCAAAATTGAATTTAGTACCACAGGTGGTAAGATGAGAATACAGGTAATCAGGCTTTTTTAATTTTACAACATACTCAACATCATCAATGGAAATACAGCAACCCAGGTAAATGGTTGATACTCCCCTGCTTTTTAAAAGATAGTTCATAAACAACAGGCCGAGCTCATGATACTCTCCTTCGGGTAAAAAAAGTAAAACTGATTTATTTGAACTGACAGGACTATCTGCATGTTGAATGCCGACAATCAGTTTTTGCCGGATTATATTGGATACAAGGTGTTCCTGTGCAGGGTTTATATGATTGGTCAGCCAGAGGATGCCAATCTTATCAAGATATGGAAATATAATCTGCAATATAGTTTTTTCAATACCTCTTGATGCAATAAAACCATCAAGCAGTTCTTCAAAACTTTCCATATCCAGATCAATCATATACTGGATAAGTGAATTGATAATTCTATCCTGCTGAGCTTCCGATTGGTTAAGAGAAAGAATTTTTTCTTTCATCTCCCCTTCATTCATCTTATCAATATGCGATATTTTATATCCGTATTTATTAAGTAAGGCAACATTTAGTATAGTCTTTAATTCTTCATTACTGTAAAAACGGATATTAGTATCGGTGCGGTTGGGTTTTAAAAAAGAATAGCGTTGTTCCCATATACGGATTGTATGAGCTTTTATGCCCGATAAATTCTCCAGATCTTTTATGGTGAACGAATACATGCTGATGAGTTTACTAAACTTTAAACAACAACCCTGCTGATTTGTTTAATACAAATCAAAAAATGTTTAACGAAGTTAGGGTTTTGCCTTAAAAAGGTCGAACAGGAAGATCTTTGAAGATTTTGTGAGTTAGCTGATTTTTTGGAAAAAGGATAGACCAAGCCGTTAAAAAGATGATCATAAAATCAGTGTATAATGAAGCATTTTTTTTATACCAAAGTTCCAATGCTCCTTTGTAAGGATAAATGGTTGCATACATAGCTTTGGGATCTTCAGCATCCGAAACTATTTTTTCTTCATCACGGAAGATAAGAGAACCAATGCCCGTCATACCGGGTTTGCAGTTATAAATGAC
>JBATAS010000242.1:0-32746 GCA_049661965.1 Ferruginibacter sp.
CTGCGGACGAAGTGCCGGGTTGCCTACTTTTATAATCTCAGCATCATCATATTTTGGAAAAATACGAATATCAACTTCATTGGGTCTGTCAACCCGCCGGTTGTAGAATAGTGAAATTTTATTCTGATCATTTATCTTATAAGCTAATCTGATGTTTGAGAAAGGTTGCGTATAATTATAACCATCACTTTTGTACGTGTTGTGATTTGGATTTACGTTGTATTGTAAATTCACATACTCTACTCTTAATCCGATTTCAGCTTCTATTTTTTTGCTTTCGTAAACATAGTTGCTGTACAGCGCAGGTATGATTTCGGTGTAAGTAGCTTCTCCACCGGCATTCGTATCCAAAGGAGAATTTAAGCCCGGCTTGAATTGCATATTGGTGGGAATATCCCGGTATCTGAATTTTAATCCACCTTCAATCCGTCCGTATTTTAATGGTTTTACATAATCAATATTAAAATCGGCGACATGTTCGTCTGATAATAATTTAAAAGAATCCAACCCTGTGTAAGCAG
Source organism: Ferruginibacter sp. (assembly GCA_049661965.1). GTDB lineage: Bacteria > Bacteroidota > Bacteroidia > Chitinophagales > Chitinophagaceae > Ferruginibacter. The sequence goes on from JBATAS010000242.1 coordinate 522, forward strand.
GTAGAATATTTACAAAATTATATTTTTCATCTTCTCTATGGAAAGTATAGTTAAAACCAATATTGAGTAAATGCCCTGCCTGTTTAAATTTATGCTGATAAGCCAAAGATGTAACCACTGTGGTTTTTAGCTCATCTTCTGTAAATTGCCAAAGGCGTTCTCTATTAGAAAAATCTTTATTAAAAAATGGCTGGTCGCCACGGTCAATTATTTTTTCAGTTCCAAATAACGCAGAAACAGTTAAAATATCCCGGCTGTTTATGCTCCAGTCAATCCCTGCTTTAGCAGTAACGAAATGTGTATTCCTGTTTCTTTTTGTCTGTTGGTTTATGATGGTGCCATCATTATAACTTCTGGTTACAAATTCATTTTTATTGAGTGTTTCAGTATACAACCAATCTGCCTGTAAAAAAGCATTCACTTTATTTTTTCGATAATTTAATGAAAGCGAGGGATTGATTTTTGGCGTTGCCCTATATTGCGGACGGATGGATGGAAGGTTCTGTTTTTTCTGCCACAGAGCACCTAACCCGGCAGTGAAACCAAGTTTACCATTTAAGCCTTGCCGGTTGTTTTTTTTATAAATTATATTGATAATTCCGGCGTTACCATTTGCATCAAATTTGGCAGATGGGTTGTTAATGATTTCTATTCGCTCTATAGCGGAAGCGGGAATATTATCTAACCCGGTTTGACTGCCAAAGCCTGTTAGTGCAGTTTGTTTGCCATCTATTAAAATAGCTACTTTATCACTGCCCCTTAATTCCACTTTTCCTTCCTGGCTTGTGGTAACACCAGGTAAATTTTTTAAACTCTGTAAAACCGAGCCACCAGTCTGGCTGATGTTTGCTGCAACGGAATATGTTTTTTTATCCATTTTATTGCTCACGTCATCTTGCTTTGTGCTAACCACAACTTCCTGCAGTTGTTTTGCATCTTGCTGTAATTCTATTGTACCAAGATCAAGAAATGCACTTAGTGAGCCTATTAAAACAGGTTGCGATTTTAATGCAAAACCGCTGTATGAGCATTGCAGAATGTAGTTACCAGAACTAATGTTGGCTAAGGTAAACCTACCCTCTTCATTGCTTACTGTACCTGTAACAAAGGCACTGTCTTTTTCAGTTTTCAAAACTATATTTACAAAAGGCAAAGCTGTTTTATCAGCTTTGCCTTTGATTATACCCGAAACAGTAACCGTCGAATTTTGAGCTTCTGCTATTGAACCAATAAATACAACTAACGAAAACAATAAACTAAATTTCATGCGCATTGACTTTTCGTTTTTACTTACTCTTTTATTTCTTTAATAAATTTTCCGTTGCTGTCAAAAACCAAATCGATTCCTTTAATTTCTACCTCAAAAGTTACGATGCCTTTTGCATCGGTTATTTTTGCCCCTTCTTTTGGTTTTTTACCGGGGTAATTTTTAGTAACATAGTCTAAAGTGCCTTTTGGCAACTCCGTTAATTCAATTTCAACTTCAATTTCAATTATATTGCCTTGTGCATCCATTAAAACAGAATTATCTGTTTTATTGAGATCAAAACTTGCTTCGTAGTGGTCGCCCTCTTTATCCCAATTTACTTTTTTTGCAGCCGGATACTTTTGTTGAATTGTAGATTTTACATTGGCAGGTACATCGGTATCCTGCATTTTTTGTGCAAAGCTGAGTGTTGCTATCAGCATTATCAGCATCAATAGTGTTAACTTTTTCATTGTTTATTCTGTTTAGTGATTTAAAAATAATTATACAAAGCTGCAACACGATTTAGAATAAAATTGGAATTTTAGAATGAAATGAAAAATGAATGAAGATTGTTTTCATATTTGTATGATATCGTCCAGTTGTTAACATCGGCTATTTTTTTAATGATGGATAAACCTAATCCAGTGCCATGTTCGGAGGGATTTGCTTTGGAAAAGCGGTTGAATAGCTTGATAGTATTTAAGGGCCCGGAATGCCCGCTATTAGAAAAAACAAGACTTTTATTTTTTAGTATGATACTAATATGACCTTTATCAATATTGTGTTTTATTGCATTGAGGAAAAGATTACTAATCATTATTTCAGCTAGTACTGGATTTGATTTTATTTCGATGCCTTCTTCTAACTCCATTTTTATAGTTAATTGCTTTGCACTTGCCTGTTCGGTAAAAAAATCAAGATTTTTCTGAATGAGGCCGGCTAACAAAATTGGCTGTTTGTCACTGTAACTATCGTTCTCAATTTTAGACAGCAACAGCAGGTTTTTATTTAAACGATTCAGGCGGGCAACATTATCATTTAATGAAGCTAAAATTTCTGCCTGCTCCTGAGTAACATCCTGGCGTTGAATAAGCATATCAATTTTTGCCTGAAAAACTGCCAAAGGTGTTTGCAATTCATGTGCTGCATTCTCTATAAATTCTTTCTGGCTTTTATAAATGGTTGTATTTTTTTCTATCAGTTTTTGAATACTGCTGTTTAAACGTTTGAATTCTTCAATATCAGTTTCAAAAAATTCGGGCTGTTTTGTTTTATCAATCTCAAAACTTTCTATTTGTTGTAATGTTTTGTAAAACGGCTTCCAAAGATTTTGCGATAGCTTTTTTGTAATAAAGTATAATCCAGTCAATAAAATTGAAATGATAGCAATAAATATGAGCGCTAAGTTTTTTTTCAGGTCTGCGGTTTCCACCAAATTGATTCTTTCTGAATACGTGTAAGGGTTGCCTTGTATCTGTATCGGAAAATTCAGTTCCCGGTATGGCTCCATTTCTGCATCTAAGGTATCATAGTACGCAGTAAAGAAAAGTGAATCCTGGCTTACCAGCTTGCCGTTGTAAATTTTTACATTTCTGTTAAAGCGGTTCCAGGCAGCTATATCGGCCGATTGTATACTTGGCGCAGCGTACTTAAGAAATTCTTTTTTATGCAACTTCAATGTTTCATCGGCTTCTTTAATATATAACCTTTTGGTTGCGTAATAAAACAGCGGCGCCGAAATAAGTAATATCAACACTGAGTAAATCAGGTACGCCCTAGATGTTTTATGTAAAAGCTTCTTACTCATTTTTCCATTTGTAGCCTAAGCCGTAAACTGATTTAATGTAGTCAGGACTTCCGGCATCATTTAGTTTCTTTTTCAGGTTTTTAATATGTGCATACACAAAATCATGGTTATCCAACATATCTGCCATGTCACCGGATAGATGCTCGGCAATAGCACTTTTAGATAACACCCTGTTTTCGTTTCCAATTAAATAAAGTAGCAAGTCAATTTCTTTCTTTGTAATGTCAATTTCATGGTTATTTACTTTTACAGTCCTGGAAAGAATGTCAATGTGAATTTCGTTGAACCCAACAATATTGCTTCCGTTAAAATTTTTTCTTCGTATTAATGCATGAATCCTTACCAGAAGTTCGGATAAGTGAAAAGGTTTTGTCAGGTAGTCGTCGGCACCAAGGTTAAAACCTTCTATTTTAGTTTCCAATGTTTCTTTTGCCGAAATAATAATGATCCCTTCTGTTTTCTTTTGCTGTTTTAACTCCTTTAAAATTTCAAAACCATTCCCGTCTGGTAACATGAGATCAAGTAGTATGCAGTCGTAGTCGTAAATAAAAATTTTATCAAGGGCATCCTTAGTGTTGTTTACCCATTCGCAAACAAAGTCTTCGTCTGTCAAATATTTTTGGATACTTACTGCAAGCTCCTTTTCATCCTCTATAAGTAACAACTTCATTGTGTAAATTTACCGCTTCAATTTTGAAGAAAGTTTGAATTTACCATAACTAGGGAATGAAAGGCACTCTCCGTTGCTGGCATGCATACTGATAGCCGGGGACAAACTACGATTTATGTGTGCCGGGATAAAACCTGTAAGCTGCCGGTGGTAGAGGTTGCGAAGGCATTAGAGCAATTGGTAAAATAGTTTTTTATTTTACCAATGCAGGTTTCCTTGTTAACTGAACGATTGACAGCAGGTGCATGAAGACCGCTGAAGGCATCAGGAATCCGGCAACAAGGAAGTAAGGGTATTTGGTAAATGCAATGGGGAACGGAATCATATCGGGGCCAAAGATTTGCGGAAAATAAATGGATGCCTGGAAAAGAAAAATGATGACAGCAATTACGCCGAGGCCAATAAAATTCCAGATGATAGCCAGTCTTCTGAATTTTTCTTTATTGTTCATCAGCAAAAAACCAATTACAGGTGCCGTACAGGCAAATACCATATCGTAATTATATCCCTCTATGGTAACGTTGGGATGCAGCACCTGGGCTGCAACGGAATAAACAAAAATGGTTTCAATCAATACCCTGAAAACTTGATAAAAAATGAGCCAGTGAGCCGGTATTTGTTGAATCCATTGCCTGTTTCTGTTTTTGAAAATAAATATACCGCTAAAAGCAAAGGCCGGTAAAATCATAAGCAATACAAACCTTGGTGGAAACGCAAGATTTTCAAGCACATTAGTAAGTGACAATGCATACATATATATCTGCCAGCATAAAAGAGTGGCAATAAGTGTAATCAGTTTATTTTTTTGCTTGCTGCTGTCAAAAGTTTTTCCAATGCTGTGGCGGGCAATAAGTATGATGACTAACATCATGAGAAGCGTTAATCCGAGGTATGCAAGTTTTAAGTTCATGTGTAGTAATTTTGGGTATTTAAATCTTAGCCATAAGTGTATTAAGTGCAGCAACGCCGTCATTACCAAAAAGTTCTTCTATTTCGGTCATAGCTTTTTTCCATTCGGGAATAATTTTATTTACCAGCCTTTTGCCTTTCTCTGTAATTTTCATAACAGGAAAATCTTTGTCGGTGAGCAATTGATTATCTAAAAGCCGCTGCAGATTTCTGTTTAGTGACGATTTTTCCAGAATGGTTATTTCTGAAAGCCGCTTCTGGTTCAGACCATCCATTTTGGTAAGGATGAATAAAACAGTAAGCTGGCTATCGGTAATACCAAATGGCTGTAAATATTTTCTGAAAATGTTTGCAGTCATACGGTTCAGCCGCATTACTTTGCCTGATATACAGACGGAGGGGTTAAAATTGTTCAGGTTTTCCAGTTCCATGTAATGAAGGTACTAAAGCAAGGTTGTATATACAACTTATAATAAAAACTATTCCTGACTTAATTTAAAAGACATATCTGCGCCTGTTGGGCAGGAGCAGTGATGTTTCTGCCGTTAATTGTATTGGCGTATTGGATTAATTATAACTTTCTGTTTATAATTTCCCATTATTATTTATTGTTTCATTATTGGTAGTGGCAGGTTATTATTTTACTCATCATATTACATCAATACAAATACTCGCTTTTGTTTGTTTAACAATTTGTATAATTTAGAGACAACATCGTTCACATAAAAAACTAATTATGAAAAAGAAAATTTTAAGTTTATTTATTGTCTTTTGCCTGGTAACGTTGGTTAGCACAAAAACTAATGCTCAGGAGCCATTCCTGGCCGAAATAAGAATGTTTGCCGGAAATTTTGCACCCAGGGGCTGGGCTTTTTGTCATGGGCAGGAATTAGCTATAAGCCAGTATACTGCATTGTTTTCATTATTGGGTACCATGTATGGTGGCGATGGAAGAAAAACATTTGCCTTACCCGATCTGCGGGGCAGGGTTGCGTTAGGTACCGGAAAAGGAACAGGACTTACTGATGTAAAGCCAGGGGTTAAGATAGGTGATGAAGCTGTTACAGTATCAAAAACTGCAGATGGATCTAAAGCGGATGCTGTGGTACAACCTGCTATCGGCATTTCATATATTATTGCCTTGCAGGGAGTTTTTCCATCAAGGAACTAACAGGTTATTCCTTAAATAATAATTTGTTGAGACGATGGCCTGCAGAATAATCAATAACAGGGAACTAAAAAAGATCAGCAACCAGATGATAATTGATTATTAGAATCTTTATCAGTCCCAATATTTTACTGGTAAAGTTTTGCTTTCAATACAGGTCTAACGCTATCCGCTATGCTCTGAAAAAGGTTTAACGGAACACCATATGAATTTGCTTCATTCTCCAGGTTGGTTACGGTAGTAAGATAGTTTCTCCATAAATTGGAGGAACCTCCGCCTGTATACAACCTGTTATCATTTGGCATATTAACTGTAAGTACAACAGTAGAACTGTTTATACGGGTAAGATCATTTGTACCTTTTGGCATAATCACTACAACTTTCCATATTTTAGCCGGAACAGTAACGTTTCCACCGTTAATGGTATTAACTAATGTACTGGATGTATTGTATCCACCCTGCCCGTAATTACCCATGAATATATAAGCTTCATTATTAGTGCTCACTAAGTTGTTGCGAACAAAATCTTCCAGTCCTGCCCATGGCCCTCCGTTCATAGATGAAGCCTGCGGAACCATATTTGTCATTAGAAAAGTAGATGAATTTGCGGCTATTGATGATGTTCTGTCGCCAGAAGGGCAGTTATGTCCTCTGTCGAATCCGCTACCGCTGTAACTGTTATCTTGTACTTGGTACCAACCAATGGGCAGGTTTGGATCTGCACGGTAATCATCCTGTCTTGAGGCAGAACCTACATCCTCACTTTGTAAATGCCAGGCAATCCAAACCGGTGTACCTCTTGACCGGCTATAAGCCATTTTATAATAGTTGTTATCTTTTAAATAGTTTTCAGGAAAAGAAAAAGAGGCCTGTGCATTGGTAGGGTTGCCCAGGAAAATAGGGTCATTTTCGCCGGGTATACCAGGTGCAGGCAGCTCTGTAGTAAAACTGATGGTATTGCCATAAGCCGTACCATTGGCATTGGTAGCATATGCCTTAACATAATAAATGCTATTAGAAACCAGGCCGGTTAAATTACTGGTAAAGCTTCCGCTTCCTGCACCATCTACAGTTGTGGTTGGTGCCGAGGTTCCGGTACTCCATATTACACCCCTGGCCGTAACAGCCGATCCGCCTTCGCTGCTGATGTTACCACCAGCTATTGCTGTACCGGGAGTTACTCCGCTAACAACTGATGTGGCAACCGTTGGCAGATAAGTTGCTTTCAGATCATCTGTATTTTTTTTACAGGAATATAGAGATATAGAAATTACGAAAATGAAAAGACGGAAAAATGGTTTCATGCTTGTTTTTTTATAAGAGCCACAAAAGTACTTAGATAAAACCAATTACAGCTTTACTTTAATGTAAACATAGTTTACTAAATATAAATTTTTAAAAGAAATTAAGGCGAAGAAGAAAAGTAAAGTGGTTCCTGATGCAGGAACAATTTAGAAAATAAATAAATTTATCCGGTTAATCCACCTTACGGCCACTCATCACCCTTTTATTAACCTTGTATTTATCCTGTGCCGATTTTTCAATCATCAGCTTGGGGCGTTCGCCACTGAAACGCATATAATACAGTTCACCATCATAAACAATTTTTCCTGTCTGCGAAATTTCAGGATTGTAAGTATTATAACTGCTTAGCCATTGGTCGGCAAAAAGACTGTAGGCCGTATTGGAAGCAGCCTTTTCGGGTACACTGAACCTTATGTTTTTATTTTCACCGTTCTCAAAAGACACCTCCAGTATGTTATTAAGAGCCCGGGTGCAAACACCCAATGTGCCCGCCTTTAGTATGATAATGTTAACATATTTTCCGTTCTCCATTACAATCTTGCCGGAACTTACTTTAGCATCCCTCGATGCCAGTTCTCTCTTAAGCTCTACATCTTTGTCAATGTAGAACTGAAGTTTTTCTATGGGTATGGCTATTTCCTCCACCCGGTTACGGGTATCAACAGTGAAGTAAGATCTTTGTAAAGTGCTGCAGGAAGAAAGCGTAAGTGCAAAAATAACTGACAGGGCAGGGATAAGTTTCATTATAACTACGGTTTAAGATTGTAAAAGTAACGAACCTGTGCAGCCGCAAAAGTTAATGGTATTTTAAAGTCGGTATAAACCTGGGTTTGTTTTAGTAATTAAGGCGAGTTAAATTGTTAATGCTTCCCTAAATAAAGATATGCTGCAACGTACATCTATGTTATTAAATAAAGATTTACTTAAACTGTCCTGTAAATAACAACAAGACTAAGTCAAATTGCTTAAATTGAACGTGCATTAAAAATGCTTAAAAATAAATTCAGTTAATCTTTAAAATAATAAAAATGACAACACAGGAAGTAGCCAATCAGTTTTACGAGTACATGCAGCAAGGCGCATTCGACAAAATTTACAGCGAGCTTTACAGCAGCGATGCCAGCAGCGAAGAAGCGCCCGGCTCTGACTGGGGCAAAGCAAAAGGAATGGCTGAGATAGCGGAAAAAGGAAAAAAATGGAACGATACCATAGCGGAAATGCACGGCGGAACCACCGGCAAACCTTCAGTGGCAGGCAATTATTTTACCTGCTATATGACCATGGATTTTACGCCAAAAGGTGGTCCCAGAACAAACATGGAAGAAATAGGATTTTATGAAGTGAAAGACGGTAAGATTATTTCGGAGAAGTTTTTTTATTAAGAATTGATGAAGATACACTTTCCTGCAGTATAAATATGCAGGGGTTATGTTATTATTTTTTGATTAAAGCAAGTCAGCTCATGAAAAAAATTGCAGTACTATTTATTTTGCTAGGATTATTTACTATCGGTGCATATGCACAGATAGAAGACCCGGTGCAATGGACCTGGACTGCAGTAAAAACCGGTAACAAAACCTACGACCTGCATGTTAAAGCAACAATCAATACCGGCTGGCATCTGTATGCACAGGATGCCGGTGCAGTGCCCGATCCTACCAGTTTTTCTTTTTTGCCTAACCCGCTGCTAATACTCGATGGAAAAGTAAATGAATCGGGAGCACTTCAAAAGGTTTATGACCCTTATGTAAAAGCAACGCTTAACTACTACAGTAACCGTGTTGATTTTATTCAAAAAGTAAAGCTGAAATCTGCCATCAATACTTCTGCAAAAGGGTCTGTTACCTACGTGGTTTGTAATAATGGTGGAAGATGTCTTCTTCCTAAAGAGGTTCCTTTCAGTATAAAAATAGATGGTAAATAAACTGCCCGGGTTCTTTGTTCAATATTCTCCACTGTCTCTTTAATTGATAATTTCTGTTATTTTTATAACAGCTAAAGATCATCGGTTATGATAAGAATATTGCTTTGCTTTTTATTTGTTATCAGTTTTCATTTTGCAGGCGGCCAGATAACCATGGCTGAAAAAGCCGACTGGATACCTATTGGCAAACTGAAAACGCTGGGAAACACAAAAGCTTCCCTGGAATACCGGTTATCGGGCCGTGATACGGTCTATCTCCTGTTCATGAAAGATTTTACCAAGCGGGGAGAAAAAGCAGAATCGCATTTCTTCAGCATAAAATTCAATGGGGTTGATGATACATTTGAAAAATTCTACCAACTGTTAAAGTCATTTTTTCTGAACGAAAACCGCAAGAACAAAAAATACACACAAACATTCAGACTGGGCGACAAAATGGTTAACCTGCAGCATTACCTGCTGGTGACGGGCAAAGGCGTAATGCTTACTACTAAAGAAGGCTATATCAATTTATCCGAAGGCGATATTGATAAGCTTTTTGGGAAGAAGTGACCTTTATTGCAGCGTCAGCACCGGATGGCGTCTTACAGCAGCTGTCTTCAGGCCAGATATTTTTTTACAAGCATCCTCAGCATAAGTTACTACATGATTATGTAGCGTTTTACAAAAGCCTGTTTTATACTTTTATAAAAATGTTTAAATACAGGTTATGAAAAAAATAATGCTTTTTATCTGCCTTTTCTCCATTGTATTGCTTAGTTGTAAAAAAGAAAAGCCGGTGCAGGTTGTTCCGGGAGTTGCCGGATTCTGGAAAGGGAAATACAATTATTATACAACTGGTTATCCAGATAAAATTATGTATGTACTTTTTCGTTCAGATAGTACGGTAAGGGTATATCAGAATAATGCCGACACTGCTCTTGCTTCAAAAGCAAATGGCACATTCACCATAAAAGGCGATTCTGTTATTGCTAATTATGTTTTTACTACTTACGCTTTTAATGCATTACAAACTTTAAAAATGGTCGTAAATCCTTCTTTTACATTTATGGAAGGGATAACGGGATTGGGGTCGGCAACGATACCTATCTATTCCTTAGGGCCTGCTTTTTTAGCTAAACAATAGAATGGTCAGCATTATTAACCGGCGCAGATATGCAGCCTGGTTTTTTTGTGTTGGTGTACCTGCCTGCCGGCAGGCAGGTACGCCAACGCTCTTTTGCCGGGCCGCATATCTGCGCCAGTAACCGTATACCTGCACCAGTTGGTAAGCTCAATAATGTTAAACAGTACAAGAGTGCGACGCCACTAAAGCTTAATCAAAATCCCTCGGCTAAGTACCCAAAAAAAATTACTTTTGCCCCTCAAACAATTATTATGAGCAAAGGACCAGTTTCAAATTTTATAGAACATCATTACCGGCATTTTAATGCAGCCGCTTTAATGGATGCAGCCAAAGGCTATGTAACTCATTTAGATGAGGGCGGTAAAATGATGATAACCCTGGCAGGTGCTATGAGTACCGCTGAGCTGGGTTTAAGTTTAGCCGAAATGATACGGCAGGATAAAGTGGCCATCATCAGTTGCACTGGAGCCAACCTGGAAGAAGACATCATGAATCTGGTGGCACATAGTCATTATAAAAGAGTTCCTAACTACCGTGATTTATCTCCTCAGGAAGAATGGGATTTACTGGAGAACCATTATAATCGGGTTACCGATACCTGTATTCCCGAGGAAGAAGCATTCAGAAGATTGCAACAGCATATTCATAAAATATGGAAAGATGCTGATGATAAAGGCGAACGTTATTTTCCGCATGAGTATATGTACAAGATGTTGTTGAGTGGTGTGCTGGAACAATACTACGAGATTGACCCGAAGAACAGCTGGATGCTGGCGGCAGCAAAAAAAGGTATTCCTATTGTGTGCCCCGGTTGGGAAGACAGTACGATGGGTAATATTTTTGCCAGCTATATTATTAAAAACGAAATGAAAGCTACCACCATGAAAAGTGGTATTGAATACATGGTTTGGCTGGCAGATTGGTACCGGAATAATTCAAGTGGCAAGGGTGTTGGTTTCTTCCAGATTGGTGGTGGCATTGCCGGCGATTTTCCTATTTGTGTTGTGCCGATGATGTACCAGGATCTGGAATGGCATGATGTACCTTTCTGGAGTTATTTTTGCCAGATAAGTGATTCAACAACTTCTTACGGTAGTTACTCAGGCGCTGTGCCTAACGAAAAAATTACCTGGGGTAAACTTGATATTAATACACCTAAATTTATTGTGGAGAGTGATGCAACAATTGTCGCCCCATTAATTTTTGCGTGGGTGCTGGGATGGTAATCACCCCCTCCGCCCCCTAAAGGGGGAACCTGGACCATTCGAATGCAGTCACTCTTTTGAAAATAAAAGCTGTATGAGGATAAGTATGTTTTATGGTGCAAGTCCAATGATTTTTACATTGGCTAGGAAGTTGAGGAACAATGTTACTCCAACAGAAATGATATTATGGGGAAGGTTAAAAGAAAATTTTCCAGACTTGAAATTCAGAAGGCAACACCCAATCTTACTGTATATTGCCATACTGAAAGATTAATAATTGAGATAGATGGAAGCATTCATGAACTGGAAGAAGTAAAAGTCAATGACGAAATCAGGCAAAAAAATTTAGAAGACTTAGGTTTGAAAGTCCTTCGGTTTGCCACAAAAGAAATTACACAAAACATGAAGGGCGTGCTAAAAAAAATTGAAATCACACTTATAAAATAATAATAGCCGCTAACGTATTTTAGCGGCCACCACATTATTAAATTTCAGAAAAGAGTTTAAGTATTCATACTTCAAAGTTCCCCCTTTAGGGGGCGGAGGGGGTAAATTCTAAAAATCGAAGTATCTTACTGTAAAATTTGTACCATGCTTAAAAAAATAACTGCCCTTGTAATTTCGCTGTTGTTTGTACAACTTTGTTTTTCGCAAACAGAAAATAAATTTGAAAAACCTGATTTTGACAGGATTGAAAAAGCGATCAATGATAAACAGTCTCTGTTTTATTACCCCGGTCTATTAAGCCGCTATCACAATGATGATACTACAATTACACCGGAGGAATACCGGCATTTGTACTATGGCTTTTCGCTGCAGGCTAATTACAGCCCGTATGGAAAATCGGCGCTGAATGATAAAATCAGGGAATTGCTTGACAAAAAAGATAAAACAGAAAAGGAGATAGATAAGGTTATTGAGCTGGAAAGAAAATTGCTGAAAGAGTTTCCGTTTAACCTGCGGAACCTGAATACGCTGGTAAATTATTACGACATAAAAAAAGACACGGCAAACGGAGATATAGCCTACAAAAAATTAATTGCAGTGGCTAAAACTATTTTATCGAGCGGAGATATGCTAAGCGATTCCACTGCGGCGTATGTGATAAGTGTTGAGCATGAGTATGACCTGATTGGATTAATGGGTTATAAATTTGGCGGAGGCCAGACGCTGATACAGAGCAGGTACGGGCCGGTAGATAAAATGAAACTGGAAAAAAATGATGAAGAGATTGAATATCTCTATTTTAATGTAACGCAACTTTTTGCCAGTATGAAAAAAACAATGAAAGATTAACTGACGATTGATTAAAGCAAAAGCCGCTAAGTAAATCTTAGCGGCTTTTATTTTTGTTCAGATGAAATTATTAATGACCAAATGTGGTCCTGTCATAATAGGTAACACCGCCGTTAGAAAAGGATAACACAACAACAAGTGTATTCTCATCCAGCTGATTGATATCAATTACCAGTGCAGTGCTTCCGGATGGCGTAGTAGCCAATTGCGTTTCATTCGTCATAAAAGCCCAGGTACCTGTTTCAATAATTTGTGGGTCTCCGGGAGAGCATTTGGTTGCTCCTTCATTTGACTCATAGGTTCCGTTTGTTCTGAAAACTACGTAATCATCAATTTCGCAGGGAACGCTTGAAGTATGATCAACCCAGGCTCCTGTTCCGGCCCTGGATTCAGATTTTACAATTTTCCAGTTGGCTTTTGTCAGGAAATCTGTTTTTGATTTTGGAGAATCTTTTTTGCAGGAGCTAAGGCTGGGTAAAATTAAAGCGGCGGAAATAAGAAATGCCGCCATACAAAGGGTAATTTTTTTCATAATGGTAATTTTATATAAAGATTAAGCAGCAAACGTAGAGAATAAAGCTGACACACTGGCAAAAAAAAGGGGCAATATCAATATTGCCCCTTTTTAACTTATGTAGAAATTATCTCGTCCCCATATTCAGCGGCGTATCTCTTTTCAGCATATCATTTCTATTCGCCATTTCCCAGGCAGTATGAAAAATCATTCGGGTTCTTTTTTCGTACAAGTCCCAGTTAATTTTTTCGATGGTGTCTGTTGGTTTGTGGTAATCTGATTTTAACATGCCATCATAGAAAAATAAAATAGGCACTCCCTTACGTGCAAAATTGTAATGATCGCTGCGGAAATAAATACGGTTCCTGTCGTTAGGGTCATCAAATTTATAATCAAGCACCAGCTTGGTGTATTTGTTATTTGCGCCTTCGTTAATAACGGGCAGGTCGCTGCTCAATTTGTCGTGGCCAATCACATACACATAATTAAGTGTATCATCTGTTGTGCGTTCAGTATCTACACGGCCAACCATATCAATATTCAGATCAACAGTTGTTTTATCCAAAGGAAAGAAAGGATGATCGCTGTAATACTGGCTGCCCCATAATCCTTTTTCCTCGCCGCTTACCGTCATGAAAACCATGGTACGCCTTGGCCCGTTGCCTTCTGCCGCAGCTTTGGCAAAGGCTTCGGCCATTACAATTACCGAGCAGGTACCGCTTCCGTCATCATCAGCACCGTAATAAATCAGTCCGTTACGCATTCCTAAATGATCGTAGTGCCCGGTAACAAAAACATACTCATCTTTTTTATCAGTACCTTCTACAACACCAACCACATTGCTGGCATTAACGATGTTGCGCTGTATATCCAGTTCAAATTCAAGCTTCATTTTTTTATCTACCGGCCACTGGTTGCTTATCATACCATTGGTTTTAACTACCGAGAGCAGTGTATCAAAATCGGTACCGATAATATCTTTTGCAAATGCATGAGACAACTGGGCAAAGTTTAAAGATTTACCTTCCTCCTTATCACCCGGAAAATAAACGTTGGTTTTCTTTGCTCTTTCAACAGCCTGTTCGTTAAAACTTTCCTGCCTTGGGTTTATGATTAAAACACCGGCCGCACCTTTTGCTGCAGCTACAGCCAGTTTTTTTGGAATACCGGGAAAAGTCCATTCGCTGAAACGGCTGCTGCCGCTTAAAAAATAGCTGCCGTCTTTTTTAGGTTCACCCAAAAAAAGGATGACTACTTTGCCCTTTACATCAAGCCCGGTATAATCACTGTATTTTTCATCATCAATACCATAACCGGCAAAAACTATACTCTTGCCTTTAAACTTGCCTGATTCATTATTATTAAGCGGAATGATAAAGTCGGTTCCGTAAACAGCATCTTTTTTATCAATTTCCAGTTCGCCTTTTTTTAAGCTGTCCTGGTATAATGGATAAAACTGCTGGTAACCTTTTAACGCCGGCACCGTTTTTAAACCCATGGCTTTAAACTGGCTTTCGATATAAGCAGCAGCCTTGCGTTGGCCCTCGGTACCGGTTTCTCGGCCTTCCATTTCGGCACTGGCAATAATGCTGAGGTGTTTATTAAGATTATTTACGGAAATAATACCGGCGTATTTTGCCTGGGCATCGGTTTGTGCATACAAAATGCCGGTAACTGCAATAAAGCAGATAATTGATACAATTTTTTTCATTTTTAAATTTTAATGAACGGCAATGTAGCTATTTAGGCTTAAATGCTTTTTGTGTTTTTTATGAGCGGCGGGCCACAGCGAGTTGAAAGTTGAAAGTTGATAGTTGATAGTTCAATGGTTTTTAACAGGCAATTTTCTCAACACGCTTTTGATGACGGCCGCCTTCGTAGGCTGTATTCATAAATATGTCAAGCATTTTTTCGGCATCGCCATCACGTACAAAACGTGCAGGAATGCAAATGATATTTGCGTCATTATGTTTACGTGCCAGTTCGGCCAGCTCTTCTCCCCAGCAAATAGCAGCACGTATGCCGGCGTGTTTATTGGCCGTCATAGCAACACCGTTTGCGCTGCCACATAATAAAATACCAAAAGCCGCTTCGCCTTTTTCTACTGCAGCGGCAACGGGATGAGCAAAATCGGGATAGTCAACTGAATCTTTATTGTAGGTACCAAAATCGTTAAAGGGTAAACCTTCTCCTTCCAGAACAGAGATCAGGTCTTCTTTACAATCAAATCCTGCATGATCGCATCCGATGGCAATGGGTAATTTTAAATTGAAAGGAGACATAATGCAAAAGTTAAAAGTTAAAGGTTGAATGTTAATCCGTATTTCAAAGTTACTTAAAACCTTTTAACCATTAACTGATAACAATTCTAACTCCACTCTTTTTCTTCTTTAGCTTTTTTTCTGTCGATACGTGCAACCAGTACCACACTTATTTCATACAGAAGTAATAGCGGTATGGCAACAATGGTTTGGCTGGTAACATCGGGTGATGGCGTTATAACTGCTGCAATTATAAGTATAACAACGAATGCATATTTACGGTATCGTTTTAAAAATTTGGCTGTAATCAAACCAATCTTACCCAATACATAGGCAAGAATGGGTAACTCAAAAGCAATTCCGCAACCCAGTATGAGGTTGGTAAGGCTGTCGATATAATCATTGATGGAGGGCCGGTAAATAATGGCACCTGATTTTCCGAGCGTAAAACTGGCTAAAAAGTTAAATGTAAACGGAGCCAGTAAATAATAACCAAACGCAGCACCAAAAAAGAAACAAAGTGATACCCAGAAAATACTTCCACGGGCATATTTTTTTTCTTTGGTAGAAAGGGCAGGTTTTATAAAACGCCAGAACTCCCAAAAAATATAAGGGAACGCAATAATAATGGCGCCAATAATAGCAATAGAAACTGCCGACGTAAATGTGCCGTTAACTTCAGTTACCTGGAAATTGATTTTTATAGGTGGCATGCAAAGCCCGTCACCAATGCCCAGCCAATGCCCAAACCGGCATAGGGCATCGTATGTAATAAAATTTTCGCTGGATGGGGCAAGTATGATCTCATCATAAACCCAATCAATAAAAATAAAGATGACGATAGCAGCAATAAGCCATACGATAACCGAGCGCATTAAATGCCAGCGCAAGGCTTCAAGATGCCCCATAAAAGACATTTCCTCGGGTTCAGCACTATCTGAACCCCTCAGGCGCTTTAAAAATTTCTTTCTATCGGATGCTTCTGCAGACACTATAAAATTTAACCGTTGGTATTAAATCGTTTATAACGGGGATTGCAAAGGTAAAGTACTAAAGCTTTAATATAACAGTTGTGTTGTACAATAATTGGTAAGTATTAAGCCAGGGGTATAAAAAAGAGAAGCCCCGGTAGAAACCGGGGCCGTTACCAAAACTAACTGCTTATGAGAAAATTTGAATTATCGTTCTTTGATTATAATTACGCAAAACGGGTGCCAAAAGTTTTTTTAGTAATGTTAAGTTTTTCTTAATACGCCATATTTGCCAATTGCTAATATTTTACACTAACGAAAAAAAGAATTTATTATTTTTAGTATCAGCTTGTATTACGCAGGCAGAGTGCCTGAAATTTTGAATTTAAACAAAACCCCCGCTGTATATACAGCAGGGGTTTTTATACTATAGTATCAACAGGTTGATTACATGAAACCTTTTATCAGGTCCATAAGTCCTCCGCCTCCATTCTTTTCCTGCTGGGTTTGTGCACCACCAGCTAACCTGGAAACGATATCCATCAGGCCGCCGCCACCGCTTTGCTGGCCGCCACCGCCACCTGTAAATTGTCCAATCAGGTCATTAAAATTAAATCCGCTGTTGCCGGTATTTTGTTGTTCCTGAACAACCTGCGCTGTTTGTCCGCCGGTTATAGAGTTAAGCAGGTTTTCCAGTGAAAAGCCGTTATTAGCCGGATCATTGCTTTTATTAATGAGGTTGCTTAAAACATTTGGTATTAAACTGTTGGCAACATTGTTGGCTTGTGGCCCCCCAATTTTATATTTACTCATCAGTTTACCGGTAAAATGGCCAATCATCATATTTACAAGGGGGTTGCTTAAAAGGCTTTTGCCATCCTTGTTTTGTTGCCCATCAGTAAATAATGAAATAATGTTTTGCAAACCACCACCGGCAACCATGTTGCGTAAGCCGCCGGCAACCGTATTGGTAGCTTCGGCTACCACGTCATTATTAAGTTCATTGGGTACATCAGCATTGCTGATAACTGGCTCATGCGCCGATTCCTTGATCAGGTTAAATAATTCCTGCAGCATAATTTCTATTGTTTAAAGTGTAATGAAATATTAATGTTTACCTAAATTAATGTAAAGCGCCCAATTTGAAAATTATATAATTGTCGCATTTAATTTTGTGTTGTCAGCTTTTCTGCGTTTTCTGCAAATTGTAAAGCATCTAAAAACTCCTGTATCTCACCGTTTAAAATACTGTCTAAATTATAGGCGGTTAATCCAATACGATGATCAGTAACACGGCCCTGCGGAAAATTATAGGTTCTTATTTTAGCACTTCGGTCGCCTGTGCTTACCAGGCTTTTACGCAGATGCGATATAGCTTCTTCTGCTTTTCTTACTTCTTCATCGTACAACTTAGTACGCAACATTTCCATGGCTTTTAGTTTATTGCCTAACTGCGACCGGTCTGTCTGGCACATTACAACAATACCCGTTGGCTTATGCGTTAAAAAAACTTTAGTCTCTACTTTGTTTACGTTCTGTCCACCGGCGCCGCCGCTTCTGGCGGTTTCCATTTTTACATCACTTTCTTTCAGTTCAAAATCCACTTCTTCAGCCTCTGGCATTACAGCAATCGTTACAGCGCTGGTATGTACACGGCCCTGGCTTTCCGTATCAGGTACCCGTTGTACCCGGTGTACACCACTTTCAAATTTTAAAACGCCATACACATCATCACCAATAACTTCTACCTGTACTTCCTTATAACCGCCCACGGTTCCTTCACTTTCGCTGAGGATGGAGGTTTTCCAGCCTTTTCTTTCGCAATATTTTAAATACATTCTTAACAAATCACCTGCAAAAAGCGAAGCCTCATCGCCGCCTGTGCCGGCACGTATCTCCAGTATGGCATTCTTTTCATCATAAGGATCTTTGGGAATAAGCATGTTGCGGAGCATTTTTTCCATCTCTTCTTTTTTCTCTTCCAGGCCAGGTAATTCCTGTTTGGCAAGATTTCTCATTTCATCGTCATCGCCACCCAGCACTTCTTTGTTAAACTCAATATTATCAAGCAGTTTTACATATTCATTACGGGCATTTACAATCTTTTCAAGACTGCGGTATTCTTTGCTGGTGGCAGCAAATTTTTTATTGTCACTTACAATTTCCGGATTGGTAAGTGCAACGCCCAGGTTGTCGAACCTTCCCTTTATCGCATTTAATTTGTCTAACATATGCCCGTTCAACGCTCCACCGTGGCGAAAGCGTAATTTATATTTTGTTATATAATTTTGTTACCGGCTTACAAACAATAAATTAACTTCATTGAAAGCCTGCCCCGGTTTTATCGGGAGCGGCAAATTTACAATATATCAACCATTCATTTTGTATAGAAAATTTTCGGCAAATTATATTTTCAACGGGTACCAATTCCTGCAGGAGCAAGTGCTGATAACAGATGCAACAGGAATAGTTCTTGATCTGGTAAATAAACATGAGGCAGGTGAAGCGGTAGAGCATTTTGACGGAATACTTTGCCCCGGCTTTATTAATGCACATTGCCATCTGGAGCTGTCGCATATGAAAGGATTGATACCTAAACATACCGGGTTGGTTGATTTTGTATTGAAAGTAGTTAACGAAAGACATTTTGATGAAACAGCAATATTTACTGCCATTGAAAAAGCAGAGGATGAAATGCTGAAAAATGGTATTGTTGCCGTTGGTGATATTTGTAATAATACATTAACCCTCCCTCAAAAAAGAAAAGGAAGATTACAGTATCATAATTTTATTGAGGCCAGTGGCTTTCCGCCAGCTGTAGCCGAAGAAAGATTTAAAAGAGCTGTTGATATTTATAACAGCTATGCAGCTGATTTAACTGCTAATTCAATTGTGCCGCATGCGTCATATTCGGTATCGCCTGAAATGTTTATGCTGATTAACAATTTTGCAAACAATAATATAATAACCATACATAACCAGGAAACAGCAGCAGAAAATGAATTGTTTAAAAATGGCACAGGCGATTTTTTCATGATGTATGAAAAAATGGGTATTGATATTTCGTTTTTTAGAGCTTCAGAAAAATCAAGTGTACAAACATGGTTGCCTTATTTTACAAAAGAGCAAACGATAATTTTAGTACACAATGTTAGTACAACTAAAGAAGATGTTACATTTGAACACCTAACATCTAACAACGAACATCTAACAACTATCCATTGCCTTTGCCCCAACGCCAATTTGTATATAAGTAATACTTTGCCCGATGTAAATATGTTGATAGAACAGGGTTGTACTATTGTTCTGGGAACAGACAGTCTGGCTTCCAACGATCAGTTAAGCATTTTAGATGAAATGAAAACTTTACAAAAACATTTTCCCAATCTCGATTTAAGCGTACTGCTGCAATGGTCTACCAGTAATGGTTCTAAGGCATTGGGGCTAGACAATCAATTGGGTAGTTTTGAAAAAGGGAAAAAACCTGGTGTTATTTTAATTGAAGGTGCAGCGGGGTTGAAGCTTACAGAAGAATCAGTTTCAAAAAGAATTGTATAGTTCGTTTACAAAACTTCATGCAAAACCATCAGGGTTTTCATCTGTCCAAAATCAGGGATATGCAATGCATAATATTCCAGATATCTTGTTAACAGCCCCCTTCTTATTTCCTGGTTTAATTTAAAATCATTTAATTCAGCAGGCTGCTGCACTTTTAAAAGCTGTGCAGTAAGCTCGGCGTAGTTCCCTTCTATAAAGTAAGGATGAATTGGTTGATGATCAATAAAAACACCTTCCTGTAAATCCAGCACCAGATTATTGCTGCTGTAATTATCCGTCATTCTGAACCCAAAAAAATGCGTAAAATGAAGGGTAAAGAAAAGCGTAAAATTAGCGGTAGTAGTTTTGTCTGCTTTGTCTAATTCGCAAAATGATTCCAGGCAAAAATCAAACAAATCGATGTTAGGTTCCGGCTGTTTTAGACATTTATGAATCAGCTCAGCCATAAAAGAAGCAACACTGTTTTTAACTACATCACTTAACAGGTGTGTATATAAAACAGCCCACGAAAACTCTTTGATACGTTGCATCTGCTTGTTTTCGTTGTGATACACAATCATATCTAAAATTGCTGTAGGTTGAAAATGATTGGCTTTAGCTGCAGATTTTTTTGAAGTACGTACACCGTTTACCATATAAGTTTGAATGCCGAAAAGTTCGGTATAAATGGTAACTACCAGGCTGGTTTCGCCATACTTGATGCTGCGGAGTACTATGCCTTTGGTTTTATGTGTCATGCTTAGTCAAAAATAACAAACATTGCAGGGCTAAATCATTCTATTAGGTTCAAATTGTTTTTCTTTGCATCTTCATCATCAAATACTTAGCTATGTGGCAACGTTTGGGAAAGTTTGTTCTGCAGTTCAGGGGGCCTTTACTTTTACTTTTACTGGCAGTAACTGTACTGATGGGTTTTTATGCAAGCAAGGTTAAACTGAGTTACGAGTTTTCGAAAGCCATACCTGTTGATAATCCAAAATACAAAGAGTATGTAGCGTTTAAAGAAAAATTTGGCGACGATGGAAACCTGCTGGTTGTTGGTATTAAAACCGACAGTCTTTTTAAATTAAAAATATTTAAAGCTTACAAAGAACTTCATCAGCAGTTAAAAAAAATAAATTATGTTGAAGATGTTTTGAGTGTTCCTTCGGCCGTTAACCTGATTAAAGACTCGGCTTCACAAAAACTGGTCGCTCAAAAAATATTTCCCGATTCAATTCAAACACAGGCTGAACTGGACAGTGCTGTTAGTAAATTTTATAACCTCCCGTTTTATCGCAGCCTGTTGTACAATCCCGTATTAAAAGCCTACCTGATTGCTGTACGAATTAATAAAGATGTACTTAATTCGGCAGGGCGTACAAAAGTTATCAATGATATATCTGACGCAGCAAAACTGTTTGAAGAAAAAACAAAAATATCGGTTCACCTCAGCGGACTTCCCTTAATACGAACCGTTGTTGCCGACAGGATTCAGAATGAAATGAAATACTTTTTATTCGGATCGCTTTTACTCAGTACGCTTATACTTTTACTTTTTTTTCGATCCATCAGTACCACACTGCTTTCTTTGTTGGTAGTGGTTTTAGGAGTTATATGGAGTGTAGGTGTTTTGTATTTATGCGGATATCAGATCACTTTATTAACTGCATTGATACCCTGCCTGGTGGTAGTGATAGGTATACCTAACTGTATTTACTTTATTAATAAATACCACAGCTCTTATATTGAACATGGTGATAAACAAAAGTCGTTGGTGGATATGGTTAGCAAAATGGGGGTGGTTACGCTTTTTTGTAATCTTACCGCAGCAATAGGCTTTGCTGTTTTTGCCCTTACCAAAAGTGCTATACTGCAGGAATTTGGCGTAGTGGCAGGTATCAGTATCATGGTCATTTTTGTGATATCCTTTATTTTACTTCCTGCTGCATTAAGTTATTTACCTGCACCCAGGCCAGCGCAAACAAAGTATTTAAACAACCGGTTTATCATTAATTTTTTACTGAGGATCGAAAGATGGGTGTTGCATAATAAGAAAACTGTTTATGCAGTAACTGCTGCTGTTTTAATTTTTTCAACCGTAGGTATTTTCAAATTAAAAAGTGTTTCTTTTATTGTTGATGATCTTCCTAAAACAGATAAAGTTTATACAGACCTGAAATTTTTTGAAAAGAACTTTAATGGAGTAATGCCACTTGAAATTGTGGTGGATACAAAAAAAAGATATGGCCTTGCCGGGATGAGGGCTTTAACTGTATATGAAAAAGTAGATGAGCTATCTAAATACATAACAGCCCAAAAAGAAATGAACCGGCCACTTAGTGTGGCCGAGGGTTTAAAATTTGCCAAACAGGCCTTTTTTGAAGGCGACTCAGTTAACTATTTGTTGCCAAACAGTTTCGACGGAGCTTTTGTAGGCGAATATCTCAGGCCAAATAAAGATGAGGCGGGCAATAAAAACAACCTGGCAAAAATGCTTACCAGCTTTATTGATACTTCCCGGCAAATGACGAGGATAAGTATAAATATGGCCGATGTAGGAACAGAAAAACTGCCGGTATTACTGAGCGGCATCGAAAAGAAAGCCAATGAAATATTTGATACCGCTACCTATAATATTCAACTTACCGGCACCAGCATTACTTTTTTGGAAGGCAGCCGCTTTATAGTAAACGGGCTGGAGGATAGTATCTTCTGGGCTTTTTTGTTGATAGCAATATGTATGCTGTACCTGTTTAAGTCTGTCCGTATTTTACTTTGTTCACTTATACCAAATGTTATACCGTTAGTTATTACCGCAGGCATAATGGGTTGGCTGGGCGTTCCTCTAAAACCATCTACAGTACTGGTTTTTAGTGTGGCATTAGGTATTGCTGTTGACATCACTATCCGCTTCCTGGTAAACTATAAACAGGAATTACCATTGTATAACAACAATATTTTAGAAACTGTAAGCGTTACCATAAAAAATACGGGTTTAAGTATTGTGTATACGGCATTAGTATTAATTGCCGGGTTTGTTATTTTCTGTGGGAGCAGTTTTGGAGGAACCAAGGCATTGGGCTGGTTAACTTCAGCAACACTTTTGGTATCAACATTAACCAACCTGGTTTTATTGCCGATACTTTTATTACTGATTGCACCAGGTCAAAAAAGAAAGAAAGGTATTGAACCCGCCTCAAATTAAAAATAAGCAGATTTGTATTTTAAAATACGATTAGTTTGCTTTTATTTAGAAGCAGTAAATAAAAGCAGCTAATGGTAAAATAAATTTGTCTATTATAAAAGTATTACAGAGATAGTAATATATATTTGCCTTCATAAACTTTTTAAGCAATGAGAAAAACGATTTTAGTCTTAACGGCTGTTTTTGTATTTATACTAAATGCAGCTGCCCAGAACCGTACCATTACCGGTAAGGTTACTGATGAAAAAGGAGCGCCGGTTGAAGGCGTTTCTGTATTAAGCTCCGATGGAAAACAAGGTACACAAACCAACAGCGATGGTCAATACAGCATCTCTGTTCCTGCCTCTGTTAAAACACTGAGATTTTCGAATGTAAATTTTGAAGCACTCTCTAAATCCTTAGGAAACCAGCTTACTGTAAACATCACTTTAAAAGCTAAAGACCTTAGCCTTGAAGAAGTAGTTGTTGTGGGTTATGGTACCCAGCAAAAAGTAAAAGTAACTGGTTCTATCGGAAAGGTTGGCGGAGATAAAGTAGCAACTTTAGCTACAACCAGCTTTGACAAACAACTTGCCGGCCGGGTTTCTGGTGTTCAGGTTGTTAATGGAACAGGGCTGGTTAGTGGTGCTCCAACAATAAGAATACGTGGCGTAAACTCTATTACACAAAGCAGAGACCCATTAATTGTGGTAGATGGAGTTCCTACGTTTGATGGCGGGCAATCAAGTGTTGCTGCTACAAACTTGTTGGCAGATATTAATCCTGCTGATATTGAATCGTATGAGATTTTAAAAGACGGTGCCGCTGCAGCCATTTATGGTTCTAGAGCTGCAAACGGAGTAGTTTTAATTACTACTAAAAAAGGAAAAAACGGAAGACTGAATGTTAACTATGACATGTACATGGGTTTTAGTAATGCATTCAGAACTCCTGAATTATTACAGGCCACAGATTTTATAATGATATCTAATGAAAAATTAAAAAATGCAAATCTTGCAAATGGTGCATTTGCTGATGCTGATAATACAAATACAAACTGGCTGGGTAATATTTTTAACAGCAACCCTTTTGTGCAGAGCCATACTTTATCGGCAAGTGGAGGTTCAGATAAATCAACCTATTATATGTCAGTTAATTATCTGACTCAGGATGGGATAATCAGAACGAATTACAACAGACGTTATAATTTCAGGGCTAATATGGAACACAGGCCTAACAAGTATTTCAAGTTTGGCAATAATATTACTATCAGCCGTACTGAAGATAATGATCAGAATAACGGAGGTAATGCTTTGAGCGGGGCGATGGCCAGTGCTATGAGAGCCCTTCCCAATGTACCTATTTACAGCTTAACTCACCCAACCGGTTACAATATTACACCCGATAATGCAGCCCTGGGTTCGGGAGCCAATACAAGGGTAATTGAAAATAATTATACTAATCCTGTGTATGTTCTTGATAAGAATATTTTTGCTAATAAACGTACACGGGTTATCAATAATCTTTTTTTAGAAATAACACCGGTAAATGGTTTGTCATTCAGAACACAGGCTTCAGTAGATTATTCAAGCAGTGTTGATTTCAGAAGTTATGATAAAGTGCATGGTGATGGAAGAAGTGCCGGAGGAAGTTTGCTTAACCAAAGCCTGCAATCTACCATTTTTGTTTGGCAGAACTACGCCACTTTAAATAAAAAGATTAAGAATCATTCGGTAATTCTGGTAGGTGGTGTGGAGATGCAACGTAACAATACCGAAAACTTTAACGGACAGGGAACCACAATTTCTGATCCTTTCTTCATGAGTAATAACCTGATCACTAATACTTATGTAAATCAGTTTTCGGGTGGGTTTTATGGAAAAAGAGGTTACCAGTCATTCTTTGGAAGGTTAAATTATGATTTTGACAACCGGTATTTTCTGCAATTCTCTATGCGTCGTGACGGGTTAAGCAGTTTGCCTGTAGGAAATCAATATGGTAATTTTTATGGAGGTTCGTTGGGATGGAGGATCAGTGCAGAAAAATTCTGGAGCAGTATAGGGTTAAACCGGTTTATCAGCGAAATGAAGTTACGTGGAAGTTATGCCGAAGTGGGTAACGAGCTAGCTTCAAGATTTCCATTTTTAAGTACTTATGGAGCTGCTCCTTATGGAGGTGCTTCGGGGCTTGCAGCAAACAGGATAGGTAATCCAAGTTTACGCTGGGAAGTGAGCAAAAAGATAAACTATGGATTTGATATGACTTTTTTGAAGAACCGTATCAATTTATCATTTGATGTTTTTGAAAATAAAAATGATGACCAGGTTTTGGATGAATTACAACCCCCTTCACTGGGAATACCCGGTAATGTTATTACTAAAAACATCGGTACTATGCAAAATAAGGGTATAGAGCTTGAGCTTGGAGCAGATGTAGTACGTACCAAAGAGTTTAACTGGAGAATTGACATTAACTATACTAAAGTAAAAAACAAAGTACTTTCATTAACTGCCGGACAAACTGATATGTTTGTTGCAGGCCCTAATAACGGTACATTTAATATAATCAGGCTCGATAACCCTATTAATTCATTTTATGGTTATACCTATGCCGGTGTAAATTCTGCAAACGGAAATGCCATGTGGTATAAAGAAGATGGAAGTCTGGTACAATATAATAATGTACCGGGTGCAGCAGCAGGCTACTATGGTGTGGTTGATAAAAACAGCGCTGCTTTAGGTGCCCCAACAACTTTAGGTACACGCTATATAGTTGGTCAGTCATTACCAACATGGTTTGGTGGATTTACAAATACTTTTACCTACAATAATTTTTCACTTGAAGTATTTTTCCGTTATAGCGGAGGTAATTATGTATATAATTTAACCCGCCAGGAAGTATGGAACAGTTCAGGATTTGTAAATAATGGTGTTGAAATATTAAACAGATGGACAACCCCCGGACAAATCACAGATGTACCAAAACTGTATTATGCACGTGATAACCAGGTTAATCTAAATGGCCAGACAAATACAAGATTCCTTGAAAAAGGCGACTTCCTGAGATTGCAGAACCTGGTATTGAATTATAATTTTGATGGTAAGAGAATGGAAGCCATTTCAAACGGCATAATTAAATCAATGCGTTGGTATGTACAGGGACAAAACCTGCATGTATGGACAAAATACACTGGTATAGATCCGGAAAACAGGTCGGAACTTGGTATAGATAATGCTTCTGTGCCGCAATTAAGAACATTTACATTTGGTGTAAATCTTGGATTCTAATTTAAAGCCATTAAAAAAGTTAAAATGAAATCAGTTATGAATAAATTATTATCAGGTTTTTTAACTTCAGCATTATTTATATTGCTGGCTACTTCCTGCAAAAAAGTATTAGATGTAGGCCCTTATGATTCATTAACCGATGCTACAACATTTACCACTCCCGACAGGGTGGAAGGTGCTGTGAACGGGGTTTATGACGCAGCCCAAAGCGGCTTTTATGCCGGTGGTGCAGTAAGGGGGTATCCTTTTGGTGCAGCCAGTATTGAGCAGGGGGATATGAGAGGGAATGATATGCTGACCTTTGTTACCTTTTATGCGGTAACCTACGAAGCAACATATACCACAACTTCTGCCAACAATGATTTTCAGTTTCAAACATTATATGCATTAATCAATAAAGCAAACCTCACCATTGAAGGCGTTAATGATGCCGTAGCAAAGGGTGTGATTACTGCTGCTGCTGGTAATGTTTATGTTGCCGAGTGCAGATTTTTAAGAGCTATGGCACACCATGAGTTATTGATTTATTTTGCACGTCCTTATCGTGATGATAATGGTAATAAGCTAGGAATTATTTATCGTGACTTTGGAATTAATGGTGCTGTAACGGCAGAATTGGCAAAATCAAAAACACGTACAACTGTTGCTGATGGTTATACAAAACTGCTTGATGATCTTAATTTTGCTGAAACGAATTTACCGGCTTCATTAACAGGTGCAAATAAAACGTACCGTGCTACCAAAGCTGCAGCAATAGCTTTAAAAATGAGGGCACGTTTACATATGGGTGATTGGGCAAACGTTATAACAGAAGGAGCAAAGCTTGTACCTGCTGCACCGGTATTGGGATCATATCCAGGTTTTACAAGCCCGATCGGTAGCTGGAAGCTGGAATCAAGTCCGGTAACTCCGTTCACTACCGGTGGCTGGCAAGGAAATGAAGCTATTTTTTCAATGCGGAATGCATCAACTGATAATGGTGGTGTAAATGGAGCGTTGCCTAATATGATGGGAAATACAAGTATTGGTGGCAGGGGGATTATAAGGATAAGTCCAGTTATCTATAATTTACCGGAATTTCTTTGTAATGATAAAAGAAGAGGAATGATGGGCGTTATTGGGACAGGAGCTGCTGCAAATTATGTAACTACTAAATATATTGACCCTACAACAAGTACAGATCCGGCTCCATTGATTCGTTATGCAGAAGTTTTATTGACTTTGGCTGAAGCTGAAGCCAGACAAAACGGAGTAACACAACGGGCATTATACTTGTTAAATGATGTTAGAAACAGATCTTTAGCTACAGGGCCAGGTTCCTTTAATGCACCTCCTGCAGGAGCTTATACTGCTCTATCTTTTGCCAATACCAATGCATTTATAGCAGCTGTTCTTGCAGAAAGAAGAATTGAATTTATTGCTGAAGGTAAGCGTTGGCCAGACATTCATCGTAATGCTACCGATCCTGTATTTAACGAAGGCGGTATACCGGCTAAAGTAGGTGTTGGTGCTTCTACTTTTGCAATGTACAGTTGTGGAGCAGGCCCTATTTACGCAACATCTGTATCGGCTTTCCCTTATAGCGATTACAGATTCTTGTGGCCAATACCATTAAGTGAAACGCAGATAAACACGAACTATGCACAAAATCCGGGTTATTAATAAGATTACTATTTGAACAAAAAAACTCCAATCATTTTGATTGGAGTTTTTTTGTTGCATTAATTATTTCAACACATCGGTTAGCTTATTCTGCAATGCATTCTCCCTCAAATCCGTTGCAATAATTTTTCCCTGCGGGTCAATCAATACATTATAAGGTATTCCGTTAAAACCGTACAAACTTACTGCTGCACTGCTCCAGTATTTCAGATCGCTGATTTGCTGCCATACTAAATGATCGTCCTTTATAGCATTCAGCCACGCAGCCTTGTCCTTATCAAGCGATACACCCAGTACCGTAAAGTTTTTATCTTTAAACTGGTTATAAGCAGCTACCACATTGGGGTTTTCGGCTCTGCAAGGGGCACACCAGCTTGCCCAAAAATCAATCAGTACATATTTACCCTTTAGCTGACTTAATGAAAATGAATTTCCGTTTACATCATTCATGGTTATTTCGGGAGCTATACTGCCAACAGTTGGTTTGCTTTGCGGTTGAGTTGGAGTTTGAGTTGTTGCTTTTGATTTAATAAATGTAATTGCTTCTGTTACCCGTTGGTTACCGGGAAAACGCTTGAGCAGATTCGTTACCGGAATTTCAAGCTTGCTCAGTTCAACAGGTGCATAGGTTGCTGCAAATAATGCTACCATTGGGTTTTGTGCAGTATCGGCATAGGTAAATACATATTTACTGAACTCCTCATTAAGTGCATTGAATTCGCCTAAAATAGCTTTAAATGTGCTGTCTGTCTCTTTACCTCCGGCTTGCATAAATTCAGCTAATGCCCGGTCTTTATTCGAAATAAGTATTCCCATACTGTCGGTATTAAGCAGTAGTTTTTTTAATGAACTGTTTGCTGTTCCGCTGAAAACATGATTGGCCAACTCCTGATTACCAACATCAGCTTTGAAATTTATTTTTGCACCATCATTAACAAAAAGATAGCTGGCTTTTCCATTTTCGGTACGTAGCCTGTACAGCCCTTCCTCGTCAGCAGTGGCCGACACTTTAAATTTTCCATCTTTAATATTGCCGGTATCCAGTACTTCGGGTTTTCTTTCGCTGAAGAATAATTCTTCGAGGTATATCTTTTGATCGGGAGCAGATTTTATTTCTCCTTCAACAGTGAATTTTCCTTTGCCGGTATTATTGTTACAGGAAATCAAAGCAGCAGCAATTACAACTGCAGAAAATAATTTTTTCATTTATTAATTGTTTAATTTTTGTTCTAATAATCTATTTACCATTTGCATATCGGCTTTTCCTTTGCTCATTTTTTTTACCTGCCCGGCAAATAATCCCAGTAAACCTTTTTTACCCATCTGGTATTCTTTTACTTTATCGGGCATGGCGGCAATCACTTCATCAACCCATTGTTCAATGGAATCAGTGTTTGTTTCCAGCAATAAATTCATTTCTTCAGCAATCTGCAATGGTTGTTTTTGCGGCGTAGCTAACAAGGCAGGTAATACTTTTGCTGATGCCGTACCAAAATTAAGTTTACCTGTTTCTACCAGTTTAATCAAAGAAGCCAGCTTCTCTGCCGGTAAAGAAAACAATCTGAAGTTGATATTGTTGTCGTTTAAATAACTTTTAACCGGCCCCAGCATCCAGTTGGCAACAGCTTTGTAATTTAATGTGTGCTTAATTACTTCTTCAAAATACTCAGCCTGTTCTTTATCATCACAAAGTACTGCTGCATCATAATCGGAAAGTTGCAGCTCATTAATATAACGGTTCTTTAAAGCGGCCGGTAAAACCGGGAGGCCTTTTTTTATTGTAGCTAAATAGTTGTCTGTAATATGAAAGGGTGTAAGATCAGGTTCCGGAAAATAACGGTAATCATCTGCATCTTCTTTTGAGCGTAAAGAGAAAGTGATATTATTATCCGCATCATAGCTTCTTGTTTCCTGTATGATGGGTTGGTTGCTTTCAACCAGCTCTATTAACCGGGCTGTTTCAATATCAATGGCCCTTTTAACATTACGGATACTGTTCAGGTTCTTTACTTCAACACGTGTACCCAGCTTGGTTTCGCCTTTAAGCCGCACCGAAATATTAGCATCGCACCGCATACTGCCTTCTTCCATGTTGCCATCGCAAATACCCAGCCAGGTAACCAGTTTACGCAGTTCAGTGATGTAGGCAAAAGCTTCATCGCTGCTATGCATATCGGGTTCGCTTACAATTTCAAGCAAAGGAACTCCGGCACGGTTTAAATCAATAGCAGTATAATTTTCATCAACATCATGTAAACTTTTGCCTGCATCTTCTTCTATGTGAATTCTGTTTAAACGGATATTACGTTCTGTATCTTCAACCTTAATGGGTACAAATCCATTTTTACAAATAGGTGTTGTGTGCTGCGAAACCTGGTAACCTTTTGGCAGATCGGGATAAAAATAATTTTTTCGGGCAAAGTAATTATGCTGTTCAATTTCGCAATGCAATGCAAGACCTAATGTAACAGCGTACTCAATGGCTTTGCTGTTCATCCTGGGTAAAGTTCCCGGATGGGCTAAAGTTATTGGGCTGATATTTGTGTTTGGGTTGGTACTGAAAGCCGCACTGTCGCCACAAAATAATTTACTTTGGGTAAGTAATTGGGTATGTACTTCAAGCCCTATTACTACCTGGTATTTGTCGTTTACTATCACGCAGCAAAGGTAAGCTGCACCGGGCAACAAGCAATAGGTAATGAGTGATAGAGGAAAGACTATAAAATAAAAAAGCGTTTTGAATTATCAAAACGCTTTTCTCATGCTTATTCATGGCTTATGCCGATTCCTGTATCATCGGGAAAGATGATGCTATAAATTAGCAGTCTTTAATTTTTTAGGAATTTTTATGTCAAAATTCATAGCATTACCGTTACGACTGGCTTTTATGCTGTAAGATGATTTATCCATGTTGTCATGTAACTGTTCTCTTACCTCATCTGTGTTGGATACTTTTTTGCCGCCAATTTCTGTAACCACATCATCTTTTTTAAGTCCGGCTTTTTCGGCTGGCGAATCTTTATCTACATCTAAAACTTTTACTCCTTTTCCATCCTCAGTATCCTGTATTTTTAAACCCAGTTTTTGCTGGCGTGGGAAAGCATCCGAAAGCAATTCATAATACCTGCTTTCGCCTCCGGGGCTCCACAGCTTTGGCGACATTTCGCCAAATTCTTTGTCGCTCCACAATTGAACTTTTGGTGAACTCTGAATACGTGGAATACCCTGTACACGAGGGGCCGTAAACGATCTTGTCAAACCATCGGGCCCACTGAACGAATATGCCATTGAGCCAGAATCTTTTCTTTCGCCAAGTACTGCATTGGCTGAACTTTCCTTACCATCTCTTTTATAAAATACTTTTGCATTGTCTTTTGGTTTCATAGATGAAATGGCATCGAATAAAGATTCGGGCCCGTCAATTTTTTTATCACCAACTTTCGAAATAATATCACCTTCTTTAAGGCCTGATTTTGCCGCTGCACTTTCTTCACTTACATTGGTTATTTTGGCGCCGCCATCAACCTTTTCGGTTGTTACGCCTAAAAAAGCACGGCTTTCTCCTTTTTCATTGTTCCAAAAGGTAAGGCCATCAAAATCACCCGGACTGAATTCATACCTACTGTTTCCTTTTCCGTCTCTTATAATTACATTTCTTCTGTTGATGGTGATTTCATCGTCTTTATATTCTGATAAAGGCTTTCCGTTAATGCTGATATCATCACCTTTAATTTCTACAGTAATCTTTGTGTCTTTATCCCCTTTTTTGCGGATGATGATTTCCTGGCTTTCTTTTTTATCCTTCTCAATTACTTTATCCTTTTGTGCAGTAACTGTACTTGTGATTGCTGCAAAACCTATAATTGCAGCGGTAAAAACTAATTTCTTCATGACTTGATTTTTTATATACGAAATGTTTAGTAGGTCAAATGTAAAACCTTTTTCTTAATTACGAAATTTTTCGCAGATAATTTTTTTTCTTTAACATATCTTTTCAGTGTTTAGTATAAAAAGCACTGAAAAGATAAATTGGTAGTAAAGGCCAGGCTTATAAATTGGGGTTGGATTTTGTGTAAGTTCTTACCGGGCAGTCGTCTATAATGCCTTCGCCAATATAGTACATACCTATTTTTTCGAGTACTTTATA
>JBATAS010000243.1:0-2383 GCA_049661965.1 Ferruginibacter sp.
GTAATTATCGGCTGTGCGAAAGAAGAATGTTTTTCCGGCTTTTGGCGAAAAAGCATGCGAAACCGGATTGTAGTCGTACCAACTCCCGTCTTTAATTGCCTTTTGCGCTGTAGTAGTATCATAAGCATAACCTGTTGAAGGCGCTGTGTTTAAGTTGCTGTAAATACCATTTTGCAAAATGGCGCCGGCATTACCCGGTCCATAAGCATAACTGTTTAATATAAAAGTAGTAAAACGCAAACCGAAATCCCATTTGGCAGTAGCACTGTCTGAATTCGCTATAACGGAGCCATTTTTAAAACTAAAAAAAGTAAAAGAGCTGTTTGAGCTGAAATTCACTTTCAAAGAATCAGTTTTTTCATAGGTTGTTGGCGGCGTGTATATGTCATCACTTTTTAAACATGAATTCATCATTATAACCGTTGCTGTTGCGGCAATCATACCTGCCATGGTCATCTTCTTCATTTTTCTTTTTTTGTGCCCTGGTCCATCATAGGGATTTAGGCTGTTTTGAAAATAATTGTTGTACGTTAATATTGCAATTGATTAAATAAGTAATACCCGGCAGGTTTGGCAAACGGTCTTTGTCCCGATGGTTTAAAATATTTTCGGCACCTACCTGTAATTCAAATCCTTTTTTGAATGTTTTGCTGATCGCTGCATTGATCAGCGTATAGCCCTTCACATATTCCCGGTCGTCATCTAAAATATTATTGCCGTTGATATCGCTAAATCCAAAACGTCCCCGGTAGTTTGCCCTGATGTTGGCGCCCCAGCCTTTTTCTTTGTTTGTGTAAAAGATCTGCCCGTTAGCTGTATGTTTGCTGCGGTTAAATAATCCGCCGTACTCGCTGCGGGTTACATAGCTGCTGTTATAGGTCACCGGGTCTCTTTTAACCAGTTCAGCATTTTTAATTTTTTCGATCACAGCCTTGTCTTTCGCATCCAGGTATTGATAGCCTGCATTAACAGTGAAATTTTTATTTATCGTGTGGTTGATGTTCACATCAAATCCCTGGGTAAATACGTTGTTGATATTTACATAACTGAATATGGCCTGGCCATTTGTTTTTGTAAAAGGCAGGTTATACCGGTCTATCAGATTATTGATATCGTTGTGGAAAAGATTTATGGTAAACCCGGTTTGGTTGTGAAAATTATACCGCGCGCCAATGTTTATGCCTATTGATGTTTCGGGAGACAAAGTATTTTCACCGAGATAAGGAGCCAGGTTAACCGATTGATCAATTTGCCCCTGCTGCTGCAATTGAGTCAAACCAGTTGCCAGTTCATTGGCGCCCAGCAACGTATAGCCAACCAGCGAATTGGTAAAAAATAAAAACTGCTGACGAAAGTCCGGCGCTTTAAAACCTGTGCCTATCGAACCAAAAATACTAAAATTAGGTTTTATCTTATAACCCAGGGCCAGCTTGGGATTGAACTGCAGGTTATACAGTGAATGTTTGTCGAGCCTGCCGCCGAGGGTGATATTTAATTTATTATACAGCAACCATTCTTTCTGCGAAAAAACATAGAAAGCTTTAAAATTCATTTTATCGGGATACCGGTTAGCCTCAATGGTTTCGTAATTATATCCAATACCGGCGATCAGTTTTTGATTTATTTTTTCGCCGATCTCAACCTGTAACTCGGGCTTTAATAAAAACTGCTGCATATAACTTTTATCAAAAAGCTGCTTGTTGCTTTGCAGAAAAACTTCGGCTTTGTTTTGATAACCGGTTACATATAGCCTGCTGATCAGTTTTATCTTTTTTGAGAATTGATGAAACAACTGGTTGTTAAATCCCCAGTCGGTTTCTATGCTGCTGCCATCCACTTCGGCGGGTTGAGAACCTGTATAAACCAAATAATTATTAAACTGTTTTTGGGTAAATAGCCTGGCCGATGATTGTAACTGTGTACGCGCAGTAAAGTCATGAAAAATCCTCGCAGCTACCGAATAGTTACGGTATGGGTCGGCAGTTTTGCCGAAAACAGATTCATCCAGGTCGTAACCACTGCTGCTGTACCGGTTTGCAAAAAGCTGTACAGCTGTTTTGTTTTTTTTAATGCTTTGGTTGGCAGTAAATCCCCAGGTATTGTTACTGGCCTGGTTTATCTGAATCGCAGTTACATTGGTTTTTGGCTTTTCGGTGATGATATTAATAACACCGGCCAGTGCATCAGAGCCATATAAACTGGTGGCCGGTCCTTTAATGATCTCTATTTGCTGAATATTACCAACAGCGATCCTTCCTAAATTTAAGATGCCTGCATTGCGGCCGGTAAGTGGCTCGCCATCCATCAAAATTAATGTGTAGGCCGGATCGAGGCCTTGCATCTGTATGCCGCTGCCAAATGGGTTTGGATAGCCCTGTAAGGA
>JBATAS010000244.1:0-7987 GCA_049661965.1 Ferruginibacter sp.
GGTGGCAGTAAGCACCAGTACGGGCCGCTATTCGAAAAAGATTTCAATTTTAAAACCTTTGAACTTTGTAATAACTCTTTTGTTAAGAGACAGGGAAACGAGTTGTTTATCAACCTGGTAAGGAAAGGCTGATGAGCATCATGTGCGTATGTTACTAATGTTACCGAAAAAGAAAAAAAAATTGATGAATTTTACATCATTAGAAAACACAAAAAATTATTTTATGAATATAGAACAGATTTATACGGGCTGTTTAGCACAAGGTGCTTATTACATAACATCAAACGGCGAGGCAGCAATAATAGATCCTTTACGTGAAACGGCACCATACATAGAGCGTTTGGAAAAAGACAATGTAAAACTTAAATACATTTTCGAAACACATTTTCATGCCGACTTTGTAAGTGGCCATGTTGATCTTGCTAAGAAAACAGGAGCTTCCATTGTATACGGTCCCAGTGCAAGCCCCGAGTTTGATTTTATCTCTGCAAAAGATGGTGAAGAGTTTAAGATTGGAGATATATCCATTATAGCACTGCATACGCCTGGCCATACTATGGAGAGTACAACTTATCTTTTAAAAGATGCAACAGGTAAAGATTATTGCATCTTTAGCGGAGATACTTTGTTTTTAGGTGATGTGGGCCGCCCTGATCTGGCACAAAAGGCTGCAAGTATGACGATGGAAGACCTTGCAGGAATTTTATACGACAGCCTGAACAATAAAATAATGCCTCTGGCAGATGATGTGATCGTTTATCCTGCACATGGTGCCGGTAGCGCCTGTGGTAAAAACATGATGAAGGAAACAGTGGATACGCTGGGTAATCAAAAGAAAATGAACTATGCATTAAATCAGCCCAATAAAGAAGCATTTGTAAAAGCTGTTACTGATGGTTTACAACCACCGCCAGGTTATTTTGGATTAAATGTAGCCATGAACAAAAAAGGTTACGAAAGTTTTGATACCGTTTTAAACAATGGCATGAAAGCCTTATCAGCCGATGAGTTTGAAGCTGCCGCAGAAAATACAGAAGCATTGATACTTGATACAAGAGGCAATGCGGATTTTTACAAAGGGTTTATTCCACAGTCCATCAACATCGGATTGAACGGAGATTTTGCTCCCTGGGTTGGTGCCATGATTGTTGATGTTAAACAACCTATTCTTCTGGTAACAGAACCTGGAAAAGAAGAAGAATCGGTTACCCGCCTGAGTCGTGTTGGTTTTGATAATGTGCTGGGACATTTACAAGGGGGCTTTGCAACCTGGCTTGCAGCCGGTAAAGAAGCTGATACGGTTGACAGGATTACAGCAGACGAATTTGCAACGCAGGTAAATGTAAAAGAAGATAAAATAATTGATATCCGTAAGGATACTGAATATACTGCAGAGCATGTAGATGAAGCGTATAATAAACCGTTATCACTGATTAACGAATGGGTAAAAGACATCAATCCCGAAGAGCATTTCTTTATTCACTGTGCAGGAGGCTATCGCAGTATGATTGCTGCATCTATTTTGCAGGCAAGAGGCTATCGTAATTTTACAGAGATAGCAGGCGGCTTTGGTGCCATCAGCAAAACTGATGTGCCTAAAACAGATTTCGTTTGCCAGACGAAAGTTATGCAGGCCTGATTTTATAACATTTAAATTTAAAGAAGATGAAAACGACAAACGCAATAGGATTAGATAAGGACAAATCGGAAAAACTGGCTAAAAAATTAAATACACTGTTAGCAAACTATTCGGTGTTTTACCAAAATACAAGAGGTTATCACTGGAATATTAAAGGGGAGAAATTTTTTGAACTTCATCTGAAGTTTGAAGAATTATATAATGACCTCTTACTTAAGATTGATGAAGTGGCAGAACGTATACTTACATTAGGCCATGCACCTGAGCATACGTTTACGCAATACAATAAAATATCTACTATTAAAGAAAGTGCAAAAGTTACTGATGGATTGAAAGCAGTGGAGCAGATCCTTGAATCCTTTAAAACAGTTATTTCAATGCAAAGAGAATTACTGGATATTTCGGCAGATGCCAATGATGAAGGCACCAATGCCCTGATGAGTGATTATATAAGAGCACAGGAAAAAATGGTGTGGATGTACTCTGCTTTCCTGAAATAATAAATTAATTATAAAATAGTAAACGAGCATCTGCCAGCTGGCAGATGCTCGTTTGATTGTAACCTTTGTTACGTTGAATGCATTGTCTTAAGCTTAAATTTGCATCTTAATAATTGAGCTATGAAACAAATAATATTTTCGAACTGGAATTTTATGCGCTTTCTCAGGTTAGGGCTGGGTATTGCAGTATTAGTGCAGGCTTTATTGGCCCGGGATGTGCTGTTTGCTGTTTTGGGAATATTGTTTACTGCTATGCCGGTTTTTAATTTGGGTTGCGGAGGTACAAACGGATGTTATGTACCGCCACAAAAGAAACCGTCATCTGCAAAAGATATAACTTATGAAGAAGTGGTTTAGTAAAAATATACTTTATGTGGTTGGCGCATTGGTTGGCGCTATTGCAGGATATATTTACTGGCAACAGGTTGGGTGTGTATCGGGTACCTGTATGATCACATCAAAGCCTGTTAACAGTACCCTCTATGGAGCTTTAATGGGAACACTCGTTTTTGGATTGTTTAAAAAAGAAGGAATTAAAAAATGACGTTTAACGAAATCATACAATTGGATAAACCTGTACTGGTTGATTTTTTTGCAGAATGGTGCGGCCCCTGTAAAATGATGTCGCCTGTACTAAAAGAGGTTAAAAAAGAAATGGGAGATGCAGTTACAATCATAAAAGTTGATGTGGACAAAAGCCCGGTTGCAGCGCAGACATACCAGGTACAGGGTGTACCAACGCTTATCCTGTTTAAAAGCGGAAAACAATTATGGAGGCAGAGTGGGGTGGTAAATAAACCGGGTTTGGTTGGCGTAATAAAAAAATTTACAAACTTATAAAATGAAAATAATGAATTTTTTAAAAACCCTGTTTGGTAGTTCTGCCGGCGCAGATTTAAAATCTTTAATTGAAGAAGGCGCTTTCCTTGTGGATGTAAGAACAGTAGGTGAATTTGCCGACGGACATGTAAAAGGCTCAGTAAATATTCCGCTGAATACAGTTGCTGACCA
This sequence comes from Ferruginibacter sp., assembly GCA_049661965.1. Classification (GTDB taxonomy): domain Bacteria; phylum Bacteroidota; class Bacteroidia; order Chitinophagales; family Chitinophagaceae; genus Ferruginibacter. Next base: position 3,151 of record JBATAS010000244.1, read on the forward strand.
GGTATCAAAATTCAAAAATAAAAAGAACATAATTGTTTTTTGTCGCAGTGGTGCCCGTAGCGGGCAGGCCAAAAATATTTTGCAGCAACATGGAATTACAAATGTGACAAATGGAGGTGCATGGGATTATGTTAACCAGTATGTGAAATAATATTCTCTTCATAAAAAAACCGCCAACCTGTTTTAAGGTTGGCGCTGCTTTTAAATAATGTCAACATATAAAATTATATGAGTATTCTGGAATGGATAAAACAACCCTGGCCCTGGTATATAGCAGGCCCCTTGATAGGCTTAACAGTGCCTGCATTGCTGATACTGGGTAACAAATCTTTTGGTATCAGCTCGTCGTTGCGTCATATTTGTGCTGCCTGCCTGCCGGCTAACATTAAATTCTTTAAATACAACTGGAAAAAGGAAGTATGGAATTTATTTTTTGTAGTGGGTATATTTTTGGGTGCGGTGATAGCCATAAATTTTTTAGCCAATCCCGATGCAATGATTATTCATCCAAAGCTGGCGGCAGATCTGGCAGGATATGGTATCACCGATTATTCGGGGCTTGTGCCTGGCCAATTATTTAACTGGCCGGCATTGCTCACCATAAAGGGACTATTGATGATCGTATTTGGGGGCTTTTTAGTTGGCTTTGGAACCCGTTATGCAGGCGGTTGTACCAGCGGCCATGCTATCATGGGCATATCTACTTTACAAATGCCATCTTTAATTGCCACCTGTTGTTTTATGGCAGGAGGTTTCATTATGGCTAATCTTATTCTGCCATTTATTTTATCGCTTTAAATTTTTTTATGCAAAAAAATACAGATACAAACACCGATTTTGAAGTACGTTCCTTAGATGCTATGTGTGTAAATGAAAGCGAACTCAATCACAAATGGTATCACAATATCAAATACCTTGTTGTTGGCCTGGCTTTTGGAATTGTGTTTGTAAAAGCCGAGATCATCAGTTGGTTCCGTATTCAGGAAATGTTCCGTCTGCAGTCATTTCATATGTACGGCGTTATAGGCAGCGCCATCGTTGTTGGTATCATTTCAGTCTGGCTCATCAAAAAATTTAATATTAAAACCATTTATGGCGAGGCAATAAGTTTTGGGAAGAAAACTTTTAACAAAGGCCAGATCTACGGCGGACTTATATTTGGCCTGGGCTGGGCTATTACCGGGGCCTGTCCCGGCCCGCTGTATGCACAACTGGGTACGGGAGCAACTGTAATTGGTATTACTATTCTCAGTGCCATTGCCGGTACCTGGCTGTATGGCTATTTCAGGGAAAAACTGCCGCATTGATTTTTAAAATACCTTTATGTAATATGAAAGTATTGGAAAATCTTACTGCTGTTTTTGAGCCTGCATTGTTGAAAGAGATTGAACAGTTTGGTATTATTCAGCAATTCAATGAAGGAGATATCATTATGGATTATGGAAAATATATCCGCATGATGCCCATCATCTTAAAAGGAACCATTAAAGTTTCGAGGCTTGATGATGATGGTAATGAGATACTGTTGTATTATTTGTCAAGCAACGAAAGCTGCAGCATGGCATACAGTTGTTGTATTGAGGCAAAGAAAAGCGAAGTAAAAGCAATTGCTGAAGAAGATGTGGAATTGATAGCTATACCACATCTAAAATTAGATGAATGGCTGTGTAAGTACACAAGCTGGAAAAATTATATAATGCGTAGTTTTAACGAGCGCTTTATTGAGCTCCTGAAATCTATAGAAAGCATTGCTTTTCATAAACTGGATGAAAGGCTGATAGCCTATCTCAAGGAAAAACAACGAATCTCAGGGTCTGCTGTTATTAAAGCATCGCATAGTTTAATTGCCGATGAACTGGCAACTTCCAGGGTTGTAATTTCACGCCTTTTAAAACAACTGGAAAACAGTAACCAGATAATCTTATACAGGAACGAAATAAAACTGCTTCCTGCCTTTGAAGAAATCTGACCATTGAATTGGGAAGAAAAAAGAAAATAACTATTCCTTAAATATCCGGTAAGTTTTTTGTAACTTTTATTGTTCGTAATATATAAATCCGTTTATCCAACTAAGATCAGAAAAATTCATGCTGAAAAATAAATCTTTAATTAATACCGTGGAGGAAAAGTCGTCTGACAGGCCAGTGCAGAAGAAGAAATTCTTTTCCATTGTAAACAGACCCCTGCTGTCGGGTGCGCTGGTATTTTTTATTCTTGCAGGCTTATTCAGCCTGCTTGTTTACCAACGATATAAATTAGCTCAGGAAACAAGAGTTACTGAGTCCATTAAAGTGCTTAACGAAGTAAAAGACAATATACAGAAAGCCTTGTCTCACAGTTTATCTGCAGCAAGAACACTTACTTTTTTAATAGACGGAGATGGGGCTGTTAATAATTTTTATACAGTGGCAAAGCAGATACTGGAACTGGAAAATGATATTGATGTATTGCAATTGGTACCCGGCGGCGTTATTCAGTATGTTTACCCTTTGTTGGGAAATGAAAGTGTACTGGGATATGATATTTTACTTGATTCGACCCGTAACAAAGAAGCCTATAAGGCGATTGAAAAGAAACAGTTTTTTTTTGCAGGACCTTTAGCATTAAAACAAGGCGGAACAGGCATTATAGGAAGGCTGCCTGTTTACCGGAATAATAAATTCTGGGGCTTTTCGGCCGTAGTTATCAAAATGTCAACCTTACTAAAAACTGCCGGTATTGACAGTTCGGGAAGTAACGGGTATTATTTTCAATTTTCTAAAATTAATCCCGATAGCAAAATAGAAGAATACTTTTTGCCACCTCAGCCCGAACAGTCTAACAGCCGTTCAGTGTCGCTAAAAATATCTGATGGCGAATGGCAGCTTTCTGTTGTTGATATAAAAAGATACCGGGGCTTTAATGATATGGCCTTACTGGCTTTTGCAGGATTATTATTATCGCTTTTGGGTGGTATTTCTGTTTATCGTTTTGCAAAACGTCCCGAGAAGCTAAACGAACTTGTAAAAGCACGGACCAGCGATTTGCAAATCAGCGAAAATAATTACCGGTCGCTGATAGAAAGAGTCTCTGATGCCTTTGTATCGCTTGATAAAGACTGGAAATATACTTATGTAAACCAAAAAGCTGCCGAAATATTTGGCAGAGACGCAAAAAGCCTGATTGGAAAAAATATCTGGACAGAATTTCCGGAAGAGGTTGATAAGCCTTTTTACCATGCCTATTACAGGGCAATGGAAACCCAGGATTATCAATACATTGAAGAATATTATTCGCCTTATGGAAAATGGTTTGAAAATCATATTTACCCTGCTGCTGACGGATTGACTATTTTTTTTAAAGATGTAACTGAAATTAAAAAGATTACACAGGTTTTAAAGAACAAGGAAGAAAAATACCGCTCACTCATTGAGCAGGCATCGGATGGAATTGTAATAACGGATATGGAAGGCATCATACTGGAAGTTAATAACAGCATGCTTAGTATGATTGGTTTTGACGAAGAAGAAACGATTGGCCATCATTTAGTTGAATATTTACCCGAAGAAGATACTGATGATATTCCATTGCGTATACATGAATTGCTGCAGGGCAAAAGCCTGTTGTACGAAAGAAGGGTGTTAAAAAAAGACGGAACAGTTTTAGATGTGGAAGTAAATTCCAAGATGGCCAGTTCACACACACTCATTGGTTTTATAAGAGATATTTCCGGAAGAAAAAAATCGGAAGAAGCTTTAAGAATATCGAATGAGCGTTTTGGGCTGATAGCCGAGGCGACAAATGATGCCGTATGGGATCATGATTTAATAAAAAACAAAACCTGGGGTAATAATAAACTGTATAAATTATATGGTAGCGAACCCGATAAAGAACAGATCAATTTTGAAATGTTTATTGAGCGAATTCATCCTGATCAAAGAAACGGTATAAAAGAAAGATTAAGTAATGCCATTAAAAATTCGGAAACTTCAGTTTCAGAGATTTTTCAGTTTAAAACCGCAAGCGGAACATACCGTACGTTTTTTGACCGGGCTACAATCCAGTACAACAGCGCCGGAGCTGCTGTAAGAATATTAGGTTCGATGCATGATATAACCGAAAGCGAAAATGCACAAAAAGCAATACTGGAAAGTGAAGAACGTTACCGCGTTTTGGTTGAAAATGCACCCGAGGCGCTGGTTGTATTGGATTTTGAAACACAGAAATTTGTAAGTGTAAGTGACAGCGCCTCCAGTCTTTTTGGTTTGCCTAAAGAAGAACTTTTAAAACTGGGACCAATTGAACTGAGTCCCGAATACCAGCCCGATGGAAGGCCATCAGCAGATGCGGCTAAAGATTATATTATTAAAGCCGTAAATGGAGAAAAGTCGAGTTTTGAATGGACGCATATAAGAAATGACGGCACTGCTATTCAATGCGAACTTTGGTTAGTGAAGTTACCTTCAGAAAGTAAAACACTGATAAGAGGAAGTATAATTGATATTAGTGAACGTAAACATGCCGAACAGAAGATATACCAGTCGGAACAAAAATATAAACTGTTGTTTTATAACAACCCGTTGCCTATGTGGATGACAACTTTACCGGGCCTTGATATCATTGATGTTAATGATGCCGCGATAAAGCAATACGGATACAGCAGGGAAGAATTTTTAAAACTAAATACCAGGCAATTACGTCCTGTTGAAGATGTAGAAACTTTTTTAAAAGAAGTTGATAAGATGCAGCCGGATATCATCAACATCAGGAACTGGCGGCATCAAAAAAAAGACGGAACTGTTATTCAGGTAGAAACTTACAGTCACCAGATAATGTATGAGGGACAACGTGCCTGGCT
>JBATAS010000245.1:0-65049 GCA_049661965.1 Ferruginibacter sp.
GTATACAGAAGCCAGTGGCCGTTGGGAAAGCCGCCAGTTTAAATTAAACTTCAGTTACCGTTTTGGTAACAGCCAGGTTAAGGCTGCACGCCAGCGTAAGACATCTATTGAAGATGAAAACAAAAGAACACAATCAAGCGGTGGTGGAATTGGTGGTGGCAGTGGAAATTAAAATCGAAAAACTAAAAATAAAAAAGCCGCCTTATTCACAAGGCGGCTTTTTTTGTCATGAGTTTGTAAACAGGCGCTGCATAGTAAATTCCTTTTAACGCTACTTTAACTGGCTTTTGTATTTTCTTAACAGCAAACCATAAAATTTCTTTAGATATTTGTATCAGCAATTAAAAATAAAACAATAAAGATTTTCTCATAAGCAGTTAGTTTTGGTAACCGGCCCCTGTTTCTACAGGGGCTTCTCTTTTTTTATTATCTATTGCGTATCGAGTTCAATCCACATGGGCCGGTGGTCCGAAATAAAATATTTGATATACCCCCTGAATTCCGCAGCAGTTTTGTTATTATAAATATCTGCGAAAGCTGCATTATCAAAAGGAAAAACACCATCGCTCAATATTCTGCTTTTTGACCCCGGCAAAAAAGCGATCTGGTCGTAATTTTTATCATTGTTAATATTTGAATAAACCAATGAAGTATGATCGGGCAATTGCAAACCACGTTTCACTAAAGCCTTGTAAATAATATCATCTTTATCAATTTTAGGCAGATTGAAATCACCTAAAGCAAATACATCTCTTATATCACGATAAGTGTTTTTACTTTTTGTTCTTAAATCGGCCCAACGGGCAACAGCATAAGCTTCCAGGCAGCGGCGGTTTAAACTTTTTTTATCGGTATCATCACCAAAATAAAGATGTACAGTCATCAAAGTAAATTGGTAATTGTCTTTGGCAAAACTCACCAGAAAAGGACTTCTGTCGAAGCCCGAAAAGGAAGCAGGCACATCTGTTATTTTAATATCCCTGTAATCGCTGGGTGGTATGGCATACTCTCCTATTTCATCCAGCAGTTTTACTTTCCGGCTGTTATATATAAATGCAAGCCTTTCGTTATTACCCGCAGCATCAGAAAAAACAAACTTATATTTTGTACCGGCAAGGGCAACAACTTTTAAAAAGTCCTCGCAGTTTTCTTTTGTTTCCTGCACAGCAATTACATCAAACCACGAAATAATTTCGGCAATGATCTTTAAATGCGGCTCTTCTCTTTTCTGTTCGCCAAAGTTGGCAATATTCCAGGTGGCAATGCGTAAAGTTTTACTTGTTGCTTTGGGTATTTTTAAAGAAGGTTTCGAATCTCTGTACTTGCGTAGCGCAGTAATTTCTTTGGGGAGATCTACAACATGGTCAAACTGGGGTTTAGGGAATGATGGCATAACATGAATTTAAACTGTTTACAAAAAGTTGAAAACAAGTTAATCCTTTACGGATGACTCATGCCTGGAAATGAACATAACGACTGTAAACGTACAACGTTCGCTATAAAAATGCAAACCCTTCGGCAAAAATTTATTATTGCCCTTGGAGGTTAAACAGGCTGTCCACAAAATTCTGCTTATCAAAAACCAGCAGGTCTTCGGCTTTTTCGCCAACACCAATAAATTTTACGGGAATTTTAAACTGGTTGGCTATTGCCAATACTACGCCACCTTTTGCAGTACCATCTAGCTTAGTTATAGTAAGAGCGGTAACGTTGGTTGCCGTTGTAAAATGTTTAGCCTGTTCCAAAGCATTCTGTCCCGTACTGCCATCCAATACCAGCATTACTTCATGTGGCGCATCGGGTACAACTTTTTGAATGACTCTTTTTATTTTGGTCAGTTCATCCATCAAATAAGCTTTGTTGTGTAAACGCCCTGCGGTATCTATTAAAATAACATCAACATTTTTTGCAACGCCACTGTTTACCGTATCAAATGCCACAGCCGCAGGGTCGCTGCCCATGTCTTTTTTTACAATAGGCACGCCCGCCCTTTCGCTCCAAATAGTAAGTTGATCAACAGCTGCTGCACGGAAAGTATCTGCAGCGCCCAACAGAACAGATTTACCGGCCAGTTTAAAATTATGTGCCAGCTTGCCAATGGTGGTTGTTTTACCAACACCGTTTACACCAACTACCAAAATAATATGAGGTTTATGGCCGGTGGGTAATTCGTAATCAGTATAGCTGGTATCCTGGGGAGCAGTAACTAAAATATTCTGTATCTCTTCTTTGAGAATTTTATTGAGTTCCGATGTGTTGAGGTATTTGTCTTTAGCAACGCGTTTTTCAATCTCTTCAATAATTTTTACAGTAGTTTCAATCCCAACATCAGCACTTACCAAAGCATTTTCCACTTCGTCCAGTACTTCCACATCAACTGTACTTTTTCCTGCAATGGCTTTGGTTATCTTACTGAAAAATCCTTCACGGGTTTTTTCCAACCCCTGGTCAAGCGTTTCTTTTTGTTCTTTTTTGCCAAATAGTTTATTGAATAATCCCATGATGGTTGTTTAATATTTACCGACTGTTCCTAAAATAAACAAAGCCTCCCGACAAATCGGGAAGCTTTACAAAATTATAGTATTAACAGGAAAACTTAGCTGCCTAAGTATTCTTTGATCTTGTCTTTGTGTACGATAGCTTCCTTAAAAGTATATGCGCCTGTTTTAGGGCTACGTAAAGTACGTATAACTTTAGTCCAGTTCTTTGCATCTGCTGCTGCTTTCTGGTCTTTGGTTTTTATAGCGGTTTTAGCTGCTTTTGCCATTGTTTTATTATTTGATGATTTGAAAATTAGTTGATTTGATGATTACTGCAATCGGCACATCATCTCCCGCCCAATGCGGGATCAAACCGGTTAATTATTTTATTTCTTTATGAACAGTTACCTTCTTTAAAATAGGGTTAAGTTTTTTTAACTCTAAACGCTCAGGCGTGTTCTTTTTGTTTTTTGTTGTAATGTAACGGCTTGTGCCGGCCATTCCGCTTGTTTTGTGCTCGGTACACTCCAGTATTACCTGCACCCTGTTGCCTTTCTTTGCCATTGTTATTTATTTAATACTTTATTATTAGATTTTTACGCCATCGGCACGTAATTGCTTAACTACCGAATACAAACCATTTTTGTTTATTGTTCTGATTGCTTCTGAAGAAACCTTAAGGGTAACCCACTTATCTTCTTCAGCAAGGAAATAACGTTTTGTCTGCAAATTTGGTAAAAACCTGCGTTTTGTCTTAATATTTGAGTGAGAAACCTTATTACCTGTAATCGGCTTCTTTCCTGTAACCTGACATACTCTAGCCATAGTGCTTATTTTTGGACGGCAAAGGTAAGGTTAAATATTAATAATTACAGTTTGAAACAGAAGAAATTTTGTTTTTTTCTTGAAATCTACCCACAATCAAAGCTAAATTGTGAATAACAGCAGTTTAACGGGATAAAATTGCTGAAATCGGCGTCCAATTCATAATATTGCCTGCATCAAAATTACAGGTTTTATAAATATATAATCGATATGGCAACACATTCAGTTACTACAGTATTTAACAGGAACATGCTTTTTACAGCCAATGTTACCGGTTTTGATGTTTTAATGAACGATGGTGAAGATGACAACGGAGCCAGTCCCAAACAGATGATGCTGGCTTCGCTGGCAGGCTGCACAGGTATGGATGTTGTTTCAATGCTACGCAAAATGAAAGTTGATTTTAGTGACTACAGCATGGTTGTAGATGCCGACTTAACCGATGAGCACCCAAAGATTTACAATAAAGTAAAACTGACTTACAAAATCAGGCTGGCGGCTGAAGATCAGCTCAAGATGGAAAAAGCGGTTACCCTATCTAAAGAAAAATACTGCGGCGTAAGTGCTATGTTTACTGCGTTTGCAGAGCTTACAACAGAGATCATCTACCTGGATTAATTTAAAATACCTGTCTTTGTCAATTTTAATTTGCGTTGTTCATTATAGATCCTGAACATCTGCAATACAACAGCCAGCAATATCAACAGCACGCCAATATAAAATTGATTGTTCAGGTTTTCATTCTCCTTAAAAAATATAAATGCCAGTATAATGCCGTAAACAGGCTCCAGGTTATAGGTAAGGTTTGCAGTAAAAGCCGATATTTTTTTCAGTGCATTTAATTGCAGGTCGAAACTCAACACAGTACACAACCAGGCCAATACCAGCAGCCATAACCAATCGGTGGTGGTTGGTACATAATAAGTGGCAGGAAATAGCATTACATAAAACGGAACAATAACAGTCAGTGCAATCAGGCCTCCCCCCAGTTCGTATAAGGTTAATATTTTTGGTGTATAGGTAAGTAATAATTTTTTATTGTAGATGGGAAACAAGGAACTGCCAACTGCAGATAGGATTCCGAAAATGATTCCCATTTTATATTGCGGATGAAAATCAAAAATTATATAAATACCCGAAATAGCCAATAGCCCCAATGCTATTTCAATTGCCGAAATTTTTCTTTTTAAAATAAGAGGTTCAAAAAAAGCAGTGAAAAAACCGGTTGCACTAAAGCAAACCAGGGCTACCGATACATTTGCATATTTCACACTACCATAAAAAGTAACCCAATGTAATGCTACTATAATACCAACGCCAAATATTTTAAGCGCATCTTTAAAAGGAATACGTATCAACTGCTTCTTATAATACAATATCCCTGCAAGTGTAACAACAGTTATCAGCAACCTGAACCAAACCAATAAACCTTCGTTAAGCGTAATAAGTTTACCCAGTATAGCTGTAAAGCCCGCCAGGAAAACAGCTACATGAAGTTGAATCAGGGCTTTTTTCATAAAACAAATATAAGCCTCCGGTAAAGGAAGCAAAAAAAATATAAAAATCTACAAACAGCCCCTCTTCTAACCTTAAACTAATTTATATTTGCCAACTTATAACCTATATATATTATGAGCTTTAAACGCATCAACAACATTACCGGATGGGCCGTTTGCATTATTGCATGCGCTGTGTACATTATGACTATGGAAGCTTCGGCCAGTCTTTGGGACTGTGGAGAATTTGCTTCCAGTGCTTATAAACTGCAAATTCCTCACCCGCCGGGAGCCCCTTTATTTGTATTGATTGGCCGTTTGTTTATGGCTCCGTTTGGCCCCGAAAATGCTGCAACAGGTATTAATCTGATGAGTGCGTTGGCCAGTGGCTTTACCATTTTATTTTTATTCTGGACCATTACCCATTTTGCCCGTAAGCTGGTTATGAAAAACGGCGGTGAATTAACTGCCGATAAAATTTATGGTATCATGGCTGCCGGTATTGTTGGCGCCCTGGCTTATACATTTTCTGATTCATTCTGGTACAGTGCGGTTGAAGGTGAAGTGTATGCATTATCATCATTCTTTACTGCATTGGTTTTTTGGGCTATGCTTAAATGGGAGCAGAATGTAGATGTTGAACAGAAAGAAGGAATAAAAGGCCATTTTACAAGAGCCGACCGCTGGATCATTCTCATCTTTTACCTGATGGGTTTATCAATTGGTGTTCACTTACTTAATTTATTAACCATACCGGCTATTGTAATCATCTATTACTTTAAGCGTTACGAAAAAATTACTAAGTGGGGAACCTTCTGGGCCTTTCTTATCGGTTGTGGTATAACCGGGCTGGTACAAAAAGCTGTAATTGTATGGACCATTAAAGGTGCTGGCAATTTCGATATTCTTTTTGTGAACAGCTTCGGTCTGCCTTTCTTCTCGGGCTTTGCTTTCTTCTTTATATTTATTGCAGCACTGGTTTATTTTGGTTTGAAAATAGCTGCCAAAAGAAACTGGAACTTTTTAAAGCTCGGGCTCTGGAGTTTTTTATTTATGTTATTGGGTTATTCAACTTACTTCACCACTTTGGTACGTTCCAATGCCGACCCTTCGGTAGATATGTTTAATGTAGATAACCCGGTAAACCTCGTTGGATATTTAGCACGTGAACAATATGGCGACTGGCCAATTATGTACGGGCAGGACTTTACCGCTAACTACGAAGATGTTAAAGTAACCGAGACTTATGTTAAGAGTAACGGAAAATATGAAAAGAACGGAAAAAAAGTAGAATATATTTATGCGCCTGCCGATATGCACCTCTTTCCACGTATGTGGGACCAAAGCAACGACCAGGGGCATGCCGATTACTATGCAAGCTGGATGGGTATTGGAAAAGACCAACAGGGTAACTGGGAACGTGCCCCAACCATGGGAGAAAATATTCAGTTTGCGATGGCTTACCAGGTAGGCTGGATGTATATGCGTTATTTTATGTGGAATTTTGCTGGTAAACAAAACGATATACAAGGCACTAATATGGGTAATGTACGTGATGGTAACTGGAAAACCGGAATAGGCTTTTGGGATAATATGCGGCTTGGAAACCAGGATACTTTACCAGACAGTATAAAACATAACAAGGCCAATAATAAACTATTTGCCCTCCCATTTATTTTGGGCATGCTGGGCCTTATTTACCAGGTAATGAAGGATAAAAAAGATTTCCTGATAACCGGGTTACTCTTCTTTTTTACCGGGTTGGCCATTGTGTTCTATCTGAACCAGGCCGGCAACCAGCCACGTGAACGTGACTATGCCTATGTAGGATCATTTTACGCATTTGCTATATGGATAGGGCTTGGCGTATTGTATGTTAAAGAACTGTTTTCAGGTTTTATAAAAAATAAAAATGTTTTAAATATTGCGGCAGGCGGGCTTTGTTTACTGGCAGTGCCTGTTTTAATGGCAAGCCAGGAATGGGACGACCATGACCGCAGCAATAAAAAGCTGGCAATTGATTTAGCCAAAGATTACCTGGAAAGTTGTGACAAAAATGCAATACTGATAACTTTTGGTGATAATGATACTTATCCGCTTTGGTACGCCCAGGAAGTACAGGGTGTGCGTAAAGATATCCGTGTCATCAACTCCAGTTTAATGGGTACCGACTGGTATATTAATCAGCTTCGCTATAAAGTAAATGAAAGTGACCCCATTGATCCTATCTGGTCGGCGGCTCAAATTGAAGGAGCTAACCGGGATATTGTTTATTCTCCCGAAGGATTATACGGTAACAACCCTACTTACTTAAATAAATACAGAGTGAAGGCAGGTATTACAGGCGACCCCGCTCAGCCAATGGATTTATATACCATGATGAAGGATTTTGCTGGCAGCGATGACCCCAATAAAATGGAACAGGGCAGAGACGGCAGTATGTTAAATATCTTTCCGTCAAAACGAGTTTCCATTCCGGTTGATATAAATATGGTCCGTCAGAACGGAACAGTAAATGCAACCGACAGTGTTGTATCGCAGGTGGTATTTGATATTCCGAAAAATGTATTGTTTAAAAATGATGCAGCAATTCTGAACATCATTGCTGCCAACAAATGGAAACGCCCTATTTACTTTACTTCTCAGGGGGCAGGTGATTTAGGATTTGGAAACTATCTGCGTCAGGATGGATTAACCTACCGCCTGGTTCCGGTTGCAAACAGCCAGGTAAATGACGATTGGGTGTATGATAAAATGATGACCCAATTTGCCAGTGGCAATGCAGATAAACCAGGTGTTTATTTTGATGAAGAAAACCGCCGTCATCTTAACAGCATCCGCATGGCTTATGCAACGGCAGCAATAAGTCTGGCTCAGAAAAACAGGAAAGAAGAAGCCAAAAAAATGTTGAACAAGGTTGATAAAATGATGTTGGACGAAAACTTCCCTTATGGAATGGTGTCACGTAATCAGCAGCATAATTATATTTCGTACATGATGTTACAGGCTACTTATGTTGCCGGCGATACTGTTTTAGCAAACAAAATAACCAAGAGCCTGAAAAAGGATCTTGAGCAACAGATAAGTTATTATGATGCCTTGCCCGATAACAAAAATGCTGTATTTAATTATGTTGACCAGTCGGGTAGAAAAGCTGGTGACAGAAATGCAGCTGAAGAATTTTTAATGCGGATAATGGCATTGGAACAGCAATTTAAAAACCCGGCCGGCATTCCAACTGAAACGCCCAACCCGATAAATGTACAACCCGTGGTACCCGGCGATTCGCAAAAATGATAATCAATAAAACATTAATCATAAATCTCCTGAGTTTTCAGGAGATTTTTTTATTTAACAAACGAACAAAACAATGCAGCTAAATGTTTCGTAATTTAGATATTCAACTTTCATTATTAAATACTCCCTGTGTTAGGCTATAACTTCAGTAAATACGATCCCGATGCACAAGGCAAATCTCCCTTTGAGACTTTGCTCAACCTGTTTTTACAACTCCTCACCTACACCAATGGCGATTTTAATGAAGCCATGCAGTGGATGAATGAACTGGATAAAGAATATAAATTAACCAATGGCGAATATGGCATTGGCGATTTTATTGATGACCTTAAATCGAAAGGATATATTGACGACAAAAATGAAAGAGGAGAAATAAAAATAACTTCCAAAACCGAGCAGGGCATCCGTAAAAAAAGCCTGGAAGAAATTTTTGGTAAACTTAAGAAAACAAAGCAGGGCAATCACCAAACCTTTAAACCCGGTGGTGGTGATGAAATAAACCCTGAGACCAGGCCTTTTCAGTTTGGCGACACGATGGAACAAATTGATTTTACAAATTCCATCCGCAATGCACAGATCAATCATGGTATTGATAGTTTTAAAATGCAGGAAGATGATCTGGAAATAAGAGAAACTGATTTCAAGTCACAAACATCTACTGTATTAATGATTGATATTTCTCATTCAATGATACTTTATGGCGAGGATAGGATTACACCAGCCAAAAAAGTAGCGATGGCCTTGAGTGAATTAATTCAAACTAAATACCCGAAAGATACATTGGATATTGTAGTGTTTGGCAACGATGCATGGCCTATTGAAATTAAAGACCTTCCCTACTTACAGGTTGGGCCTTATCATACAAATACTGTAGCAGGCTTGGAACTGGCAATGGATATTTTAAGAAAACGCCGTAACCCCAACAAACAGATATTTATGATAACAGATGGTAAGCCTACCTGTTTAAAAGTGGGTAAGCGTTATTATAAAAACAGTTGGGGAGTTGATAGAAAAATTCTAAACCGTTGTATGAGCCTGGCCACACAATGCAAAAAAAACAAAATACCCATCACCACTTTTATGATTGCATCCGATCCTTATCTGCAACGCTTTGTACAGGAATTTACTGAAACCAATAACGGCAAGGCTTTCTTTGCATCGTTGGATAAACTGGGTGCATTTATATTTAAGGATTTTGAAAGTGGAAAAAGGAAGACTGTGTATTGAAATATTTCACGCAAAGGCGCAAAGAACCGCAAAGCTACCTTAGCTACTTTTGCATTTTTCTCTTGCGGCTTTGCATGAAAAAATCACATTCAATAAGATTATTAAAAAATAAAAATGGATATTAAGAAAATTAAAACCTTAGGTGAATTAAAAAAGAGTGGCTATGTTTCAAAAAGCATCAAGCAGGAGATTCGTGAAAATCTTATTACAAAAATCAAAGCAAAAGAAAACCCTTTCCCTGGCATATTAGGTTATGAAGATTCTGTAATACCAGATACTGAAAGAGCATTGTTATCACAACACAATATTCTGTTTCTGGGTTTACGTGGTCAGGCTAAAACAAGAATGGCGAGGCAGATGATTGATCTGCTGGATGAATATATTCCTGTTGTTGCAGGCAGTGAGATCAATGATGATCCATTTCATCCGGTTTCACGTTATGCTATTGATTTGATTGATGAGAAAGGAGATAATACACCTATTGCCTGGTTGCATCGCAGTCAACGGTATGGAGAAAAACTGGCAACGCCCGATGTAAGTGTTGCTGATCTTATCGGTGATATTGACCCGATAAAAGCAGCCAATCTAAAATTAAGTTTTGCCGATGAACGGGTATTGCATTATGGCATCATTCCAAGAAGCAACCGCAGTATCTTTGTTATAAATGAATTACCCGATCTGCAGGCAAGGATACAGGTTTCGCTTTTTAATATTTTAGAAGAAGGTGATCTGCAGATTCGTGGTTTTAAGTTAAGATTACCGCTTGATGTATTGTTTGTATTTACTGCCAATCCCGAAGACTATACAAACCGTGGGAGTATTGTAACACCGCTTAAAGACAGGATTGAAAGCCAGATACTCACCCACTATCCAAAATCTTTAGAAACAGCTTTAGAAATTACTGGCCAGGAAGCTGCAATAAATGACGCACAAAAACAAAAAGTAAAAGCAAGCGATCTTATAAAAAGATTAATTGAGCAGGTATCTTTTGAAGCCCGTGCCAGTGAACTGGTTGATAAGAAAAGTGGTGTTAGTGCAAGGCTCAGTATCAGTGCCTATGAAAACGCCATCAGTGCTGCCGAAAGAAGAGCCATCATTAATGAAGAAAAAGAAACACAGGTTTGGCTGAGCGACTTGATCGGCATCATTCCATCCATCACCGGAAAAATAGAATTGGTTTACGAAGGTGAACAGGAAGGACCATACCAGGTTGCATTTAATTTGCTGGAGCGCTCCATCCGCACTCAGTTTGGTTTATACTTTCCTAACCCCGATACTTTAAAAAAGAAAAGAACTAAAGAGGCTGTTCCTGATGATAATCCATACCGTTCAATAACGCGTTGGTTTGATGCAGGCAATACTTTAAATACATTTTTTGAAACTAAAGATGAAGACAAAGTACAATTACTATATAACGTAGATGGCCTGCATGCATTGGTAAAAAAATATTTTAAAGCAGCTAATGATAAAGAAAATGCTTTGCTCATGGAATTTGTGTTGCATGGGCTTGCTGCACATTCACTCATCAGCAAAAAAGTGCTGGAAGGAAAAATTGAGTTTAAGGATTTGATGGGCAGCATGCTGAATATAGGTTCGCAGCATTATAGCGAGGAAGATTTTGATGAAGAGGATTTTAATTGATTTATGCGCTGAATCAGTTTTTTACTAATTGAATCAAGCAAAGACAGCTAAATTGTTTCTTAAATTCACACAAAAAATACTAAAGTTTAAATCTTTAGTATTTTTTTTATATTTTGATGATACCTGCCCTGATTCGTAAATCATCAAAATAGAATATCATGAAATGTCTTTCATTTTTTTTATTCGCTTTCTGCTTCATGTTTCAGCTTAAAGCCCAAAACAATCAAAACCCCTCTCCTATAATTTTTATTTACGATGCCAGTGGCTCCATGTGGGGTAAGATACAGGGTAAAACAAAAAAAGATATTGCGGCTGAGGTGTTGACTGCAGCCGTAAATAAACTTCCGGCAAATCAAAAAACAGGATTGGTTGCTTACGGTCATCGTCAGAAAGATGATTGCAAGGATGTAGAATTTTTGGTAGACGTTGAAAAAGGAAATAAAACAGATGTCAACAATTCACTAAAAACAATTAAGTCGCTGGGCAGAACACCGCTTGCTTACTCGGCCCAACAGGTTATTGATAAACTAAGAACTACTAAAATGAAAGCGACCATCATTTTAATTACTGATGGTATCGAATCATGCGGAGGAAATATCTGCGACGTAATTGCAGCAGCCAAAAAAGAAGGCATTGATTTTAAATTGCACATTGTAGGTTTTGGATTAAAGGAAAATGAAACGGAGCAACTGAAATGTGCAGCTAAAGCCGGTGATGGACGTTACTATGATGCTGCCGATGCCGGTGGCCTTGGTGATGTACTCAATGATGCAACAACCGAGTCGGTTGATAAACCTAAAGGAAATATTTCGGTGTATGCCTTAAAAAACGGCAAACCCATTGATGCCTATGTAAAAGCAATAATGAAAGGAAAGAAAAGAGGTGACGCAGTTGCACGTACTTACCGGGATACTGTTTTATTTTACCTGCAGCCGGGCACTTACAATCTGGAAGTTCTTCCACTGGAAGGCTCTAAGATAAACCCGCTAACCTTGACTGATGTGCTGACTGTTGATAAAAAGATAACACACCGTACGGTAAGTTTTGATGGCGGGAAGCTTACGTTTACTACCACCAATAACAATGAAGGCTGGGACTGCCTGGTAAAAATATATAAGAAAGGTACTAAAACAGTAGCTGCTACAGGCCGTACATACGGACGTGACAAAGATTTTGAGCTTAATGCCGGCATATATGATATAGAACTTACAGCCCTGGTGATAGAAGGAACAGAAATAATCCACAGCATGAAAAATGTAGAGATCAAGGCAGCAGAAACAAATAAGATCAGTCACAATTTTAATTCAGGAGTAGCTATGATTGGCGCAAAAACAGGCAGTGGGTATGTAGATGCTTCAGTAAAAATTACAGAAATTAAAAGTAAAAAAATTGTTGCCTACGGCAGAACATATATGGCAGCCAGCAGCAACCCCAAAAAGTTTTTACTTAACCCCGGCACATATGAAGTTTCGCTAACCGGTCTTGGTGCAAACAAGGGAAAAAATGACAAATATATTATTACCGTTAAAGCCGGAGAAACTGTTGAAAAGATTTCAAACTTATAATCTGAACATACGGTATGCTTTGATTTTCGCAATGGTATAAAAACTTCTGTATACCAATCTTTGGTTAAATGTTACAAAAAAATCCTAATTTAAAGCATGAGAAAAATAATTTTCATCCTTTGCTGGGTTTGCATTTCTGTAACTGTCCAATCACAAACTGCTTTAATAGATTCTTTCAAAAATGTTTTAGCCAAGGCTACTTCCAATGAAGAGAAAGTATCTACACTTGGCTTCCTTAGTCGTGTACTGATGAACTTGAACCCAGCCGAAGCCGACAAATACGGGCTTCAAATGATTGAAGTGGCTGAAATGTCTCGTGACCGCAAACTGATGGTAAAAGCCTTACTTACCAATGGTGAGCGTCATTCATACCTGGCCGGGAAAAAAGAAAATATACTTAAAGCCACCAGTTATTACACACAGGGGCTGGAACTTGCTAAAAAGAATAAACTGGATGAAGAGATAATAGAAGCATATCTGAGTTTATCAACGGTATCCCGTTATATTCCCGATCCGGATAAGGCATTGAATTATTGTAATCAGGCATATGCTCAGATTGGCTTTATAAAGAATGACAGTATTACTGCAAAAGTTCACCTTGAGTACGGTACCGTGTACCTGAGTAAAAATGAAAAAATACTGGCTCTTAAAAATTTCATGAATGCCTTACGCTTAGCCGAAGATTTAAAAAATGAATACCTCTTACGGGCAGTATATGTTAATCTATCGACCTTTTATGCAATGATTGAAGAGTTAGATAAGGCAATAGATTACCAGGTGAAGGCATATGAAACACTTAGTAAAATAAAAAATGGTCAAACAGTTTATAACCGTATTCAGGATCTTGCCCAAATAGGTGATTTGTATGGCAAAAAGAAAAGTTATGATTTGGCCATGACATATTATGAGCATTCGCTGAGTCTGGCCGATTCTGTAAATTTTCAACCGATAAAAGCCATTGCTTACCGAAGTATTGTAAATAATTATCTGGCTGCCGATAAGCCTCAAAAAGCATTGGACTATTTCAATAAGCAGCCACAGCTCAAGCAATTTTTAAACTCAATAGGTTTCGGGCACTTTATTGATCAGTCTTATGGATATATCTACTATAAACTTGGCAACTACGATTCGGCAAAATATTATTACAATAAAGTGGCCCCGTTTTTTGAAAAAGATGTAACCAAAGGGAACAAGCTAAATTATTTTTACCAGTTAGGGCTTATACACAAGAAGGCGAAGGAGTATGACAAATCGCTGGAATATTTTTTAAAATCCAAAGAACTGGCAGCAGACATTGGTGAATTAGAAACCATGAGCGGGGTTGCCGGCGAACTCGATTCGCTTTACCAGTTTAAGGGAGATTATAAACAATCCTATTATTATGCTTCGCTGAATCATACTTATAAAGACAGTTTGCAAAAACTGGGAAAAGAAAAAGACCTGTTGCAGATTGAAGTGGGAGATGAACAGCAACGGCTGGATCGGCTAGTAAAAGAAAAACTGGAAGCAAAACGCAAACGGGATAATATTCAATACATGTTGATTACTATTGGTATTGTAAGTCTGTTTATTTTAATGGTGATGATGGGTATGTTTAAGGTTTCGGCAACAACTATTAAGATGATTGGGTTCTTTTCGTTTCTGATGTTCTTCGAATTTATTTTCCTGATATTTAAAAAGAATATTTACAGCTTTACTAAAGGCGAGCCCTGGAAAGACCTTTTATTTATGATAGCCCTGGCAGCCATTCTGCTGCCGCTTCATCATTGGGTGGAACATAAAGTAATACATTATTTGACTTCGCATAACAGGCTTACCAATTCGGGAAGGAGTTTAAAAGAAAGGCTTTTCAGGAAGAAGAAAGTGGTTAAAGAAAATAAGACTTAAAATGAAAAAATATACTTTTCCATTATTGTTCATTGTAATACTTACCGGCTGCGCTGAATCTAAAACAAGACTAACAGTTTTATTTGACAGGGTTGATGGACTGACTGTTGGCTCTGATGTACAGAATAAAGGAATTAAAATTGGAGAAGTAATAAAGCTTGAACTTTTTGAAAAGTTGGTTTTAGCCAATCTTGAATTAAATCCAGAGATTCGAATACCAGTGGATTCTAAATTTACTGTTGTTCATGGTATATTGACAGTTACTTCAATTGATGTTGAATTTTCTGATAAAACAAATTATCTAACCATAAAAGATACATTGCGGGGAAAGTATCTTCCAAAGACTTTAATTGATGATCTGATTTCTGATACGGCTAAAAAAAGACAAATTGAAAATTCATTACAAAAAATTACTGAAGGAGTTGAGGAAATAGTTGAAACTGTAAGAAAGGATTCATCAACTAAAAGATAAATAATGGATATATTCACCTGCTTCTAAATAATGTTCACCTCTCTCTCTAAAACCACGCCAAATCTCTTTTTCACACTCTCTAATATTTCTTCACTTAAATCATATATCTCACTGCCGTTTGCATTACCATAATTAATCAATACCAATGCCTGTTTTTCATGACAACCGGTATCGCCTTTGCGATAACCTTTCCATCCACATTGTTCAATTAACCAACCGGCAGCAAGTTTTACATTACCATTTGGCAAATTATACCCAACAATTTCTGGAAAATTATCTTTTAGAATTTTGAATTTTGAATTTTGAATTTCGGGGTTCTTGAAGAAGCTCCCTGCATTACCAATTTCGGCAGGGTTAGGCAATTTGCTGCTGCGGATATTTATAACAGCCTGTGATACGGCTTGCAAACTTAAATTCTTAATACCCATCTTCTCCAGTTCCTGTTCAACAGCACCGTAAGAAATATTGTAATTGGAAATTTTATTCAGGCGATAAGTAACATCAGTTATTACAAACTGATCTTTAACCTTTCTTTTAAACACAGATTCACGATAACCAAATTCACAATCATTTAAACTGAAGTTGACAATCTTTTTGTCTTTGACATGATAAGCCTCAAGCGAATAGAAAACATCTTTTATTTCCACACCATAGGCTCCAATATTCTGCATAGGTGATGCACCAACATTCCCTGGAATCAAGGAAAGATTCTCCACCCCGGCCCAGCCTTTTTTTATACAATGCAAAACAAACTGATGCCAGTTCTCCCCTGCACCAACCTGCACATACACATGGTGCTCATCTTCTTTTATTTCTTTAATGCCCTTCAGTTCATTTTTTAAAACCAGTCCTTCAAAATCTTTGGTAAAAAGGATATTGCTGCCGCCACCGAGGATAAGGCTTTTAGGTTTGCGGTTTGTGGTTTGTGGTTCAGCAAACTCAAACAGCTCACCCAGTTCATCTATTGATTTAAATTCAGCAAAGAATTTTGCTGCCGCGTTAATACCAAATGTATTGTATTGCTTTAGCGATATATCTTGTTCTACTTTCATTTTAGTTTTTCTGCTGATACAAAGACTGTCTGCTTTTAAAAATCAAACAACAGACTAAAGCAAAAGTAACAAAACTATGCTGTGAGAAAAAAAGGAGCAGGATTTCTGCAAGGCAGGCAGTTTAATAGTATTCCGATACTGAAGCAAATTCCTGATTTTTATATTTAAACACTCACACCTGATTAAAATCAGCTTATTCTTCAACCCTTTTATCAAAATAGTTTCTGAGGTAAGTTATCTGTACAAACAGCATTACTGTAAGCAAAGCAACTGCATAGAACGTAATTGTTGAAAACTTAAATACACGCAAGCTTTCCGAAAGGCCGTTACTTACAATACCAAGGTCAAAGCTTGTCAGCCAGCTTCCGGTCTGGGTATCTGTATTAAAAATAACATACAGTGCTAATGCACTAATGCTTCCAAAAATAATAAACCAGGTCCTTTTTGAAATTAAAGGCTTGTAAACCGTAACCTTATCCATTTCAGTTTTATGCACTTCCATCATGAGCTTTGCTGTAAACTCAGTCGATGGTGACTCCGGTGAAGCTTTCTTCATCAGTTTATCAACAAATCTTTCGAGGTTTTTATCTTTGTTCACTTTCATAATGTTCTGTCATTTCGGTTTCCAAATGTGTTTTTACAACAGCAGCCAGTTTTTTTCTGCTTCGGTAAAGTTTTATTTTAATATGGTTGGCATTGGTACCCATTATTTTTGCAATCTCTTTAGCGGATTCTTCTTCAAAATAAAACAAGGTCAGTAAAAAACTATCTTCACCAGGTAACAAATTTAAACAATCCTGTATTAATTGTGTGCGCTCTTTTGCTTCCATGCCGTCAAGTGCGTTATCTAACGATGTTACCTGTTGTTCTGTGTAATCATCAATGGCAACCACATGTTGTGCCCTTTTATTTTTTCTGATACGGTCTAAACAGGTATTATAAGTTATAGTGTACAACCAAGTAGAAAATTTAGACTCTCCTTTATACTTAGCCAGCGATCTGTAAACTTTTATAAACGAATCCTGCGCTGCTTCCTCGGCTTCTTCCCTGTTCTTCAGCATTTTTAAGGTTAAAGAAAATACCATACCCTTATACTGATCAGCCAATACCGCAAAAGCATTGGTATCTCCGTTAATTACGAGATTGATATAATGTTGATCATCTATATTAGCCATATATTACTTAATAAGACGACATTAAACCGGTTCAGGTTACGGCTTCAGAAAAATATTTTAAAAATACTGTAACCTCCTTTAAACTGCCGTCGTCATAACCTATGAAACCAATTAAAATTAAACAATAAAAAAACAAAAAGCCATGGAAGCAGCATTCGTATTCATCAGCCTGTTCATCGTAATTTTCGGGATCAGCTACCTTTATTTATCCAGCAGGAACAAAGAACGCCTGGCACTTATAGAAAAAGGTGCAGATGCCAGTATATTTATGTCGGGCAAACAGCGCACAGCACCTATCTGGAAAGTATTCATTCTTAACCTGTCTCTTTTATTAATGGGTATAGGTGTTGGAGTTTTTATAGCATTACTGCTGTCAACCTACACATCACTAAATTCTGATGGAATTTACCCCGCTACCATTTTCTTTATGGCAGGAGTGGGCTTATTCATCGGGTTTAATATGACGAAGAATCTGGATAAAGAGTAACCCCGTTTATATCCCGGAATAAATATTTATTAGCGCTGGTAAGCTGCACCAGGTAAAACTAAGTTTTGCCTGATGCAGCTTTTTGTTTGTATATAATACTCCTGTTCTGCTAATTTCCATTACTGTCAAAAATTATAATTATAAATCAACCGGATACCGTAAACTAACAGAACTCAACCGTAAACTACCTCAACGGTATACAAACCAAAATCTTTGTTTCTTCTTTGCTGTACAAAACAAAAAATTCATTCACCAACTAATTATTATTATGAAAAAACTTTTTGCTATTATTATTTTAAGTTTTCCGGTAATAACATTTGGGCAAAATGTTGCCATTAATAACGATGCCTCAGTTGCAGACAATTCGGCACTGCTGGATATTAAAAGTACTACCAAAGGTTTATTAACGCCAAGGATGACGAGTGCTCAAAGAATTGCCATTGTTTCGCCGGCTGTAGGGCTTATGGTTTTTGATATCAATACTTTCAGTTTTTGGATTTTCAGAGGTGCGTTGAATAACGGCTGGGTAGAAATGGTACACAGCCAGCAGAATTACTGGACGCAAACAGGCACCGATATTTATAATAATAACCTTGGCAATGTTGGCATTGGTACCAACACACCGGGATCTAAATTAACTATTAATGGAGCTGATCCTGTAATCGGATTACTGAATAACGGACTGGCAACAGGGTTTATACAGGCAAACGGTTTCGATATGAAAATAGGAACACATCCTGATAATCCCGTTGGTGGTATTGTTTTTCAACCAAAAGGTATTGACAGGGTTTGGGTTGATGAGAATGGACAGGTTGGTATTGGTACAGGAACACCATCTTCATTATTAACAGTAAACGGAACTAATCCTCTGTTTCAAATGCGTCATTCAAATTCAAATAAAGGCTTTTTACAGGCCTTGGGTAATGATCTTAAACTGGGAACAAACTCAACCAACACATTGGGCAACCTGGTTTTTCAAACCAAACAATTAGACCGGATGATGATTGATGAGAACGGGCAGGTGGGTATCGGCACTATCGCCCCGGTATCTGCATTAACCATAAACGGCACCAATCCTTATATTGAAATGCAGCATGGCAATATAAACACCGGTTTTTTACAGGCATCAGGAATAAATTTAAAACTCGGTACTAATTCCACTAATACCAATGGTAACCTGGTTTTACAAACAAAACTTGTTGACAGGATGACGATTGATAACAACGGGTTGGTAGGTATCGGCACCAGTTCGCCTTCATCGTTACTAACGCTTAATGGAACAGACCCTATTCTGCAAATACGCAATGCAAATATTGACAAAGGTTTTATTCAGCTTTCGGGAGATAATATTAAAATCGGCACTAACGCTTCGAACAATACCGGCAAATTTATTGTTCGCACAAATGGGTCCGACAGGGTTATTGTGGACGAAGATGGAAGAGTAGCAATAAATAATCCCAATACCTTTGGATCTAATGCCTTAACTGTCGGAAACGCTAATGGTCCTGCAAGTATTGGTTTTTCAAATAGCAATCAAAGCTTCGGGTATCTTAATTTTTCACTTAACTCCGCAACTATTCAGGCGAATAACGAGATGTCAATACATACAGCCGGTAACGGAATAAAGTTTCATTCGTCTGGTGAACTAAGCATGGGAGGAAACACTAAGGCAAATAATTATTTTTTAAGTGTGCATGGAAGATTTATAGCCACCCAGGTAACAGAGCAGGCAGTTAACAACTGGCCTGATTATGTTTTTGAAAAAGACTATAAACTAAAAACCCTTTCAGAAGTAAAACAATTCATAGCAGAAAACAAACATCTTCCTAATATACCATCTGCAGCAGAAATTGAAAAAACCGGAGTATCGCTCGGTGATATGAGCAAGCGGTTGATGGAAAAAATAGAAGAACTCACTTTATATATCCTACAACAACAGGAGCAGATTGATGAACTGAAAAAAAAGATAAAGTAAATAATACAGTTACTAATTGTACAAAAAGAAGTACTTTATGAAATAAAAATCAAGCAGCATTTAGATTGAAAAATGTATTTACCATCATAGTGTTTTTATATGCCTTAGTAAATTCAGGTAAAATGCAGGCCCAGGCTCCTGCATTTTACCATTTAAGTACGGCCGAAGGTTTAAGCGATAACAATGTTAGAGTTGCAGCCCGTGACAGGAATGGTATTATCTGGATAGCCACATCAGAAGGCTTAAATAGTTTCGATGGGAACCGCATCAACTCCTACAATACATACAAACATCCGTTACTGGCCAATAATAATGTTGAAAGAATAGTAATTGATAATGATAACCGCATCTGGCTACGTACCAATAGCCATTACGTTAACATGTTGGATGAAAAAAGAAAAATTCATCGCTTTTTGGTTGGAGACACTACCGACAAAATAAATGTCACCGCCTTGTTTTATTCAGCCAGTCACGGCATTTTTGCCATTAAAGAACGGCAGCACTATCTGCTGAAAAAAAACAATCCGGTAAAGTTTGAAAAAACAGCTATGCCTTTCGACAGCCTGTTAAAAGGCACTATTGGCTTTACCTATTTCATCAACAAAGAAAGGGCTATTTATTACCGTAACAATAACCTGGTAGTAATTGATTATGCTGCCATGAAAGGGCTGTTGCAATTGCCATTACCCGATATAAAAGGCGCACACTATATTAATGATGATGAACTGCTGGCTTTTACCGAAAAAGGCGATGTTTTCTACCGCATCAGTATCAGCCAGCAAAAAGTGATCAGGGAATACAGGAATATCAGGGATCAGCATAACAAACCTATCAACGGCAGATTGCGTAATATAGACAGGATTGATGAAAACCGTTTTGCCATCACTTCTTATTTCTCCGGTTTATATATTCTTGATCTTAAAAAAGAAATGGTACATCATTGGGAGCATGACCCGGTTGACCATCAGAGTATCGGCAGCAATAACACCTTCAATATAAAATACGATACAAGCGGTTACCTGTTTGTAACCTCACTTACATCAGGGCTTCATTTTTATAGCATCAATCAGCAACAGGCATCCGGCAAACCATACTTTATTGACGACAACAAACAAATATTCGACGGGTATATACAATGCGTAACAACAGATGATGATGATAATATCTGGATGGGTGCACAGGACAGGCTCATTATGTGGAACCGTACAACAGATAAAACCCTTTATGTTCCCTGTACATTGCCCAACGGTACTAATATCAGTGGTAACGAAACAATCAGGGCTGTAAACAAAGATGAAGAGGGCAGGTTGTGGGTAGGTACATCCAGGTATGGAATACTTATTCTCAATAATAAATTTAAAACCATTGCTCAGTTAACCGATTCTGCAAAAGGTAAAAAAACCGGTTTGCCATCATTCTCCATTAATTCTATTTGTAATAATGATAAAGGATACAGCTGGATTGGCACCTTCAGAGGTGTTTGCCTGATCAACAACAAAACTTTTAAAATAACAACATTCAACGGTCATCCGGTACTTGATAAATTAAGTGATGTTCCTTGCGAAATTATATGGAAAGATGAATTAGGAAGAATATGGTTTGGAACTTTTCGTGGTGCCTGGTGTTATGATGAAAGCAAAAACACCCTTTCGCATTACGATGCCAAAGATGGTCTGCCGCAAACCCTGATATATGATTTTGACGAAGATAAACTGGGCAATATTTACATGGCAACCGGCGAAGGTTTATCTGTTCTCTCCAGCGATGGAAAAATAACAACGTACAACCGGAGTAATGGATTACGTAATGATCGTTGCGAAGGCATACTGCGGGATAATGATGGATATATGTGGATCGGAAATCAGAACTGCATACTCAGATTTGATCCGGTAAATAAAAAATTTGCTGTTTTTGAAGAAGGGCTTGGCTTCAGCCATGCCGGATTCCGTATGCGTTCATCGCACAGAAGCAGCAACGGCGAAATGTTCTGGGGTACAGATAAAGGATTGAATTATTTTTTTCCGGCACAGATGACCAACACCTTATTACCGCTGCATCCTTATATAAACGAACTGCAGGCCGATAATGAATCTTTTCATTTTACGGCAAAAGATCAACATCGCTTTCCATACAATACTTCTTCGTTCGCCTTTAATTTTTCATCCGGCGAGCTCGGTGGTGCAAAAAAAATTCAGTTCCTCTACCGCCTCGAAGGATTTGATAAGAACTGGAAAACACCCGTCAGCAGTGGCCAGGTGGTGTACAGCAACCTGCCGCCGGGGCGTTATTCTTTTTTTGTGAAAGCATCACGTAATGGTATTACCTGGTACGATGCACCCTACCCTGTTAGCATTGTTATTATTCCGCCCTGGTGGCAGCAAACCTGGTTTAGGTTGCTAACTATACTTGCCGCAGCATTAATACTCTGGCTGGTTTATCAATATTTTCAAAAGAAAAGAAAAGCAAAGGAGATAGAGAAAACAATCAGCTATTTTTCTAATTCAGGCTATGCACACTCTTCTGTTGATGATATATTATGGGATATATCTAGGAACTGCATATCCAGGCTGGGTTACCAAGATTGTGTGATTTATATGCTGGATGATGAAAGAAAAATGCTGGTTCAAAAAGCAGCCTACGGACCAAAAAATCCCGATGCCGAAGAAATCAGTAACCCTATAGAGATACCGCTTGGTAAAGGTATTGTAGGTGATGTGGCTAAAACCGGCAAGGCTAGTATTGTAGGCGACACCTCAAAAGACAAAAGATATCTTGTTGATGATATGCATCGTTTTTCGGAAATAACCGTACCGATTATACATGAGGGAAAAGTAATCGGCATCATTGATTCGGAAAATAAAAAGAAAAATTTTTTTACTACGCAGGATCTTAAAACACTGCAGGCAATCACAGCAATCTGCGCCGGAAAAATATCTATTGCCATGGCAAATGATGCCATGAAAAAAAGCAAACTGGAATTGATGGAGCTGAATGTAAAGATGGCCGAATCGAAGTTCTTGAACCTGCGTTTACAAATGAATCCTCACTTTTTATTTAATTCACTAAGTTCTATTCAGCACTTGATTGTTTCACAACAATCCAACAAAGCTTATAAATACCTTACTATCTTTTCAAACTTTCTGCGTTCCCTGCTCAAGTTTGCCGAAAAGAATTTTATAACACTTGATGATGAACTTAAAATACTGAAAATGTATATTGAACTGGAGTCACTACGTTTTGACGAATCGTTCAGTTACGAGATACTGACTGATGAAGCATTGGACAATGATATTGTATTTTTACCTTCATTAATGGTGCAGCCATTTGTTGAAAATGCCATCTGGCATGGGTTGCTGCACAAAGAAGGCGAAAAGAAACTGATCATCCGCTTTAACAGTACTGCAGATGATGTGCTCATCTGCGAAATAGAAGACAATGGCGTTGGCCGTAAAAATGCTGCCGTAATCGGAAAGAATAAACTGTCGGGTATGATACATGAAAGTAAAGGCATCAGTATCATTAAAGAACGGCTGGAGTTATTGCAGCAAAAAACCGGCAAGCCAGCTACACTGCTGTTACAGGATAATATTAACGGGGGCACAAAAGTCATCATCAGCATTCCTTACTATAACCCGGAAGAGATATGATAAAAGCAATGATCGTTGACGATGAGCAATCTTCCATTGAACTGCTGCAATGGTTACTTACACAATATTGCCCCGACATTACCGCCATACAAACAGCCCGAAGCGTAAAAGATGCAACACCTGTTATACAGTCTTTTAAACCCGATATTGTTTTCCTGGACATTCAGATGCCGCACCAGAGCGGTTTCGATCTGCTGACCGGTATCGACAACTGGGATTTTGAAGTCATCTTCACTACTGCTTATAACGAATTTGCCATACAAGCCATCCGTTTCAGTGCATTGGATTATTTATTAAAACCGGTTGATGAAACAGAACTGAAAAAAGCAGTTGAACGTTTTAAAGCCAAAAGAATATATGCACCGGCAGGTCAGGTTTTGTTCCGCAATTTTATTCAGAATATTTCGCAGAGCAATAAAGATAAATTCAAACTTGCCCTGGCCGATGCCAACGAAGTAAAATATGTACAACTGGATGAGATCATCCGCCTGCAGGCCGAAAGTAATTATACCCATGTTCATCTTACCGGAAATAAAACATTTGTATCGGCCAAAACTTTAAAAGAGTATGATGAAATTTTACTGGGCCATCATTTTTTACGTGTGCATAAATCGCACCTGGTAAACCCGGCACATATACTCAGTTACGATCGTGCAGGCCAGCTAACCATGAGCGACGGTTCAACAGTAGAAGTATCACGTAGAAAAAAAGAATACCTGCAGATTGCTTTAAAAATGCAGCTCTGATATTTCGTTGTTTTTTATATTTTCGCAGCCTCAATGTATTTATTCAGCAACCATAATATTTCTATTGCTACAGAAACCGATATTGCTTACCTGGCAAACCTGCTGAATATTTCTTATCGTGGCGAAGCATCAAAACAGGGCTGGACCACCGAAGCCGCACTGATTTCCGGCGATACCCGTGCCGATGAAAATATGGTACAAAATGTTATGCAACGGCCGGGAAGTATCTTTTTAAAATTTACCAACGACGAAAATAAAATTATTGCCTGCGTAAACCTTGAACAACAGGGACAAAAAATATACCTTGGTATGTTTAGTGTACTGCCCAATTTACAGGGCGCTGGCATTGGTAAACTTATGCTGAAAGCATCAGAAGAATATGCGTTGCAAAAAAAATGCTCCTCCATTTATATGTCGGTCATCAGCCTGCGTACAGAACTCATTAACTGGTATGAACGGTATGGTTATGCCGATACAGGCAAAAGAATTCCGTTTGAAGAAGACGGCATAACCGGCAAACACTTACAAAAGCTTGAGTTTATGGTTCTGGAAAAACAGCTCTTTTAAATAAGAAAGCTTTTTTGTAGTTTTAAACACTATGGCAGTACTTAAAACACAAAAAACAAAAGCAAGCGTTCCTGCATTCCTGGCAGCTGTTGAGAGCGAAGAAAAACGCAAAGACAGTAAAACGCTGTTGAAACTTTTTACCGACATCACTAAAGAAAAACCGGCATTATGGGGCACTGCCATTGTTGGCTTTGGTACCTACAGTTATAAATCGGAAAGAAGTAAACAGGCAGGTGATTGGTTTATGGTTGGCTTTTCTCCGCGGAAAGCCTATATAGCTGTATATGTAATAGCCGGCATCAACAAATATCAGGCACTGTTAAAAAAATTGGGAAAGTTTAAAGTAAGTACGGGATCATGTCTGTACATAAACAAACTGGCTGATATAGACCTTGATGTTTTAAAAGAAATTATCAGCTCAGGTTATCAAGAGATGCATTCAAAGCATGGCTAATTTTTATTGATTAATTGTTGAAATGCAGCCGGAGAACTAAAAGCTTCTTTCAACAATGCGCTTATAAAACAATTTGTAAAAAACTTTCCCTCCTCTGTCCAAATCTGTCCCCTACGTTCGTCATTACGGTATAAAACAATAAATTATGCCTTATTCAATTAAACATTTGTATCACATCAATGTTTCAAAGCAAAAAGTATTTGAAGCCATTTCTACTGTTAAAGGACTTTCAAACTGGTGGACTACGCAAACTATTGGAAAAGATGGTGCAGGCGAAACCATTCAATTCGACTTTGGAGAATTCAAAGGCCCGGCCATGAAAGTTATTGAACAAAAAGCGAATGAAAAACTGGTTTGGGAATGTGTAGCCAGTGAGCATGGCTGGCTGGGCAATACATTCACATTCGCCCTGGATGAAAATGACGGAAAGACAAGAATTCGTTTTACACATGACGGATGGGAAGAGCAGGATGATTTTTATGCAGCCTGTAATTACAGCTGGGGCCGTTACCTGGAAAGTTTAAGACAATACTGCCAAACCGGCAAAGGAGAAGCTTTTGGCAGCGAAGGATACAGAAAGTAAAAATATTAATCACATTAACAATCTTAAAAAAAAATGAAAGAATATATGTTGCTCTTCAGAAATGAAAAACCGGATAGTGGAGTGAATCCATCAGTTCATATGCAGGAAGTAATGAAGCTCTGGAGGGCCTGGATAAGCGGCATTGCAGCAGCAGGAAATTACAACGGCACCAACCGTTTACTGCCCGAAGGAAAAACCATAGGAGCCGGTAAGCTAATTACCGACGGGCCTTTTCTGGAAGCGAAGGAAATGCTGGGTGGATATGTAATTGTAAAAGCAGCTTCGCTTGATGAAGCCACAGAAATTGCAAAAGGCTGCCCCATTCTTACTTATGGCGGTAATGTAGAAATAAGGCCGGTGATGACAATAGATGCTGATCCAACATCAGCATCGTTTCTTGACCTTGCTGATTAGAAACTTTATTTGTAACTTAAAAAACTAAATCATGAAAGAGTATTTATTATTATTCAGAGGCGGCGAAGGAGCCGAACTACAGCAATCGCCTGAAAAATGGCAGGTTCACATGCAAAAATGGATGGCATGGATGGGTGGCTTAAAAGAACAAGGCAAATTAATTGGCGCCCAGCCATTAACTCCCGAAGGGAAAGTTGTTAAGGGCAGTAAAAAAGCTGTAAGCGACGGGCCATTTATGGAAGGCAAGGAAATGGTAGGTGGTTACCTGGCCTGCAAGGCTGATACTTTGGAAGAAGCCGTGGAGATTTCAAAAGGATGCCCCATTCTGGAATTTGACAATGGCATTGTAGAAGTAAGGGAGATCAAGGAATTAAAAATGTAACCAAATAAAAATTTTATAATTATGAAAAAGATTCTTCTCCCCCTCCTGGTGCTGGCCATGGTCAGCTTTACCGGGGCCGACACAACACTCACCAAGGCAGAAAGAAAACTGGCCATTACAGAAATGAACAGAACCAGTGATCTTTTACTGAATGCTATAAAAGGGCTCAGCGAAGCACAACTGAATTTTAAAAGCAGCCCCGAATCCTGGTCTGTAGCGGAATGTACCGAGCATATTGCCATTTCCGAAAATAATATTTTTGGTATGCTGGAAGGCGCTTTAAAAACAGAAGCCGACCCATCTAAAAGGTCTGATGTTAAAATGACCGATAAACAGGTATTGGCCATGATAGTTGATCGTACCAACAAAGTGAAAACAATAAAACCATTTGAACCAACCGGCAGTTATGGTGGCCATGAAGCTGCAGTTGATGCATTTTTGGAAAAGCGCAAAGCCAATATAGAATTTGTGAAAACAACTAAAGAAGACCTGCGGAACCGCTACCAGCAATTACCATTTGGCACCGTTGATGCATTCCAGATTTTGTTATTTATGTCGGCACACAATGAGCGGCATGTAAAACAGATTGAGGAAGTAAAGGCGAATGAAAATTTCCCAAAAAACTAACCGGTCAACTATTATTTACCGGCCATCCATAACAGCGTTAATTAAATAAGATGGTTGCAGTATTTTACAGTAACAATTTATTCATTCAAAAAACAAAATAATTATGGCAACCATTAACCCCTACCTTACCTTCAATGGTAATTGCGAAGATGCATTTAATTTTTACAAGTCAGTTTTTGGCGGCGAATTCGGCTACATGGGCCGCTTTAAAGAAATGCCCCCAACAGATGGCATGAATGTGCCGGAGGCTGAAGGCAATAAGATTATGCATGTTTCTTTACCCATCAGCAAAGAAACAATTTTAATGGGCAGCGATACATCAGCAGCCTTTGGCCAAACGGCAAATCCGGGTACCAATTTTTCAATTTCTATTACTGCAGGTTCAAAAGCAGAGGCCGATAAATTATTCAATGCAGTTGCGGCCGGCGGAAATATTACCATGCCATTGGCTGATACATTCTGGGGATCATATTTTGGTATGTGTACCGATAAGTTTGGCATTGCCTGGATGATGAGTTACGATGAGCCAAAAAAATAAATTTTATGGCAAAAGAAATTGGCGCAAAAGACAAACCGATAAAATTAAAAACACCGCCCTTATCATCGGAGTTTACCATGCACCAGGATGAAAGCAAAATAGTTGAATAAAGCAGTTTCGGATATCAATCAACTCACTGACCATCTTTTCCGCCGTGAATCGGGAAAGATGGTTGCTGTTTTAACCAAGGTCTTCGGTACCGAAAATATCAGGCTGGCCGAAGATGTGGTACAGGAAACCTTTCTAACGGCGGTGCAAACCTGGGGGCTGAAAGGATTACCCGATAATCCATCGGGCTGGTTGATGCAGGTTGCCAAAAACAAAACCATTGATGCACTGCGACGAAATAAATTTTCGGCACAGATAGATTTCAACGACCCCGAAAGAAAACTCCTGGCATCGGAATACACATTGGCCATACAGATGGAAAAGCTATGGCAGGAAGATGAAATAAAAGACGATCAGTTGCGGATGATGTTTGCCTGCTGTCATCCCGAACTTACGGTTGAATACCAGATAAGCCTGATACTGAAAACCCTTTGCGGTTTTTCCACTGCCGAAATTGCAAAAGCATTTCTTACATCAGAAGATACCATCTCCAAAAGAATTTACCGGGCCAAAGAATTTTTCAGGGATAAAAAAATAAAACCGGCATTTCCCGATACCGGCCTTTTAAAACTCCGTACCGAAGCTGTATTAAAAACCATCTATTTAATTTTTAATGAAGGTTATAATTCATCGCATTCCGATGAGTTGATACGCCGTGACCTGCTGGCACAAGCTATGTACCTCTGCAACCTGTTATGCAGTAACCCCCAAACACAAATGCCCGAAACCTATGCCGCCATGGCGTTGATGTGTTTTCATGCGGCAAGGATCAACAGCCGCATAAATGAAGAAGGCGAAATAATATTACTGGCACAACAGGACCGCAGTAAATGGAACCGTGCACTGATGGCCGAAGGCAACGACTATATGAACAAAGCCGCTTTTGGCGACAGCCTCAGCAGCTACCATATTGAAGCCGCCATTGCTTACGAACATTGCAGTGCCCCAACTTTTGAGCAAACCAACTGGAAACAGATACTTGATTATTACGACATGCTGGTGCTGATACATCCCACAGCTATTGTGGCCCTCAACCGCCTTACGGTTGTTTATAAATTTAACGGAGCCGCCGCTACCCTGCCCCAGTTAAACAGCTCCCCATTCCTGGGCGAATGGAAAAAACATTATCTCTACTACAGTTTACTTGCCGAGATATATGCGGCTACCGACAAAGAAAAAGCTGTATCAAATTTTGAAAAAGCAATTTCACTTACCCAATCGGATGCAGAGAAGAAATTGTTAAGGAAGAAGATGGGAAATTTATAATTTCGTTACATTGCATAATGGTATACGATTTGTACAAATTTGTACTGATAATCAATAGAAAATTGTACAAAAAATGACGCCAATGCAAATGTTGGCTGATATTTTAAACCGACATTCTATTTCTACAATGAAATTAAAATTTGCATTATTTACTTTTCTCCTAATTTTTGCTAGAGGCTGCGACTTTTATTCAACAAGTCTTTGGTTTTTTGACAATCCAACAGGTGAAACAAACCCATTATACAGATTTCTTGGAATTGGGTGGACAGGCTTAATTTTTGCTAATGTAATAATTGTTGGACTAGTTATCTATGCATATTACTTTTACAATTTCAAGTACAAGAGAACTACAAATTTATACAAAGAACCATCAAATTATAAAGAGTTAGCTTCTCTACAATACTTTAACACGACCGATAAATTTCATCAAATTTTCTATAAAGTTCCGAACAACAAAAAGGTGTTATTTGCCCATTTTGGGTATGTTATGACAATTGTAATTATTATCGGGAGTTTTCTAGCGACAATTCACAATTTATGTCAATACTATGGGTTTGATTTTTATAGCCACTTTAGAGTTATTGTTGGCAGACCTCTTTTTGTTATTTACGGCTTAATGGCTATGACACTAATTTTGACATACCGTAATCTATTAATAAATGAGTACAATATCTATAAAAACATCAGCTAACATCGGGTTTTGTGCAAGGCTGGCAGGAGGTTGTCCTGCCCAGGCAGCAGTAACTTTGCTGGGCTTTGTTTAGGGCTGGAGAAGTAACTCTCAGCTTTTATTTATTATCTTCAACTTTAGTAATTCTGTGGGGTTTTGTACAATTTCATCGAACCACCGCAACCTTTAAAGTTTTAAATAATGGAGGATAAAGATTCTATATTTTCAGATATACAAACAACAGAAGTAGAGGCCGCTTATTTTCAACGTGCACTTACCAACCTGATTGATTGGGCTATTGATATTTTGCTGATTGTTACCCTTTATTTACTTCTGCCTAAAGAAATAATTTCAACTTTAATAAATACAAAATCGTATAGCACCTATATTATTGTTTTTGTTTTAATGCTTGTATACAGGCTACTCTGTCTTCTGGTATTCGGAAAAACAATTGGCATGATGCTGTGTAAAATAAAATACTTGAATAGTACTTTACAGCCTTTAACTCAAAAAGAAAAACTGATAGCAGTATTTGCAGTACGCACATCAAATATCAAATATTATAAAGTAGTCTAAAGAAACTGCCCTCAGCATTGGCATTAATAAAAAGATAGTGAAGTTTCGTGTGGCAGATGACTTTAAAAAACAAAAAGATGACAAGTAAAATTTCCAATGGTATCCTGCATGAAGTACCGGATGATATGCAAAAAGCATTGGTATCCCATTCAGGTATTCTTGTGAAATGGAATAATCTTACGCCTATTCAACGCAACGAATGGATCTGCTGGGTTACTATAGTAAAAAAAAGCGAAACGAGGGTAGAACATATTAACCGTATGGTTGAAGAACTGGAAGAAGGAAAACGGCAACCCTGTTGCTGGCCCGGATGTCCGCACAGGAGGCCAAATGCAAAAAAATGGTTTAAAAAACTTGAAATATGAAAGCAACACCAGAACACCATGAACGAATTGCAAAGATGGTATTTGCAGGGGTATACCCACACTACATTACAAAGGTTGAGAATAAAGGCAGGACAAAGGAAGAACTGCATCAGGTGATAAAGTGGCTGACGGGTTTTGATGAAAAAAAACTACAGGAACTGATTGATAAGAAAGCGACTTTTGAAACATTCTTCAGAAAAGCAAAATTAAACCCCAATGCTCATCTCATAACAGGAGTGATTTGTGGCTACCGGATTGAAGAAATTGAAAACCCCTTAACAAAACAGGCAAGGTACCTGGATAAGCTGGTGGACGAATTGGCAAAAGGGCGGAAGATGGAAAAGATTTTGCGAACTGCATAAAACGGTACGATAAGAAAGAAACATTGCCTGAAACATAGATGCTTTGTGCAAGGCTGGCAGTATCTGGTCCTCTCCGGCAGCAGTAACTTTTCTAAAAACGGTTTTAACTATGGAAAAAATATCTCCCTTTTTAATGTTTGATGGTTGTGCCGAAGAAGCCATTAATTTTTACACCGGCATTTTCAGTAAATCTGATATAAAATTCATAAAACGATATTTGGTTGGTGAGGCCGGTACTCCGGGTAAGGTAGAGGTAGCCGTGTTTTCGCTTAACGGCCAGGAGTTTAAATGTATTGACAGTGTTGCAAAACATGATTTTACATTCACCCCTGCCTTATCTTTATTTGTAGAATGTGAAACAGAAAAAGAAATTGATGAAGCCTTTGAGAAACTTGCAGATGGCGGCGAGGTTTTTATGCCACTGACCGTTTATCCGTTCAGTAATAAGTTTGGCTGGGTTGCCGATAAATTTGGTGTTTCGTGGCAGTTAGCTTTCAATACATAATATGAATACAGAAAACAAGGCCCGGGTTAATGAATTTATGCAGCAGCTTAACCATCCTTTACAGGCTGAAATTGAAGCAGTGCGTTCAATCATCATCAAAGCAAACAAAAAAATTGCAGAGCGAATTAAATGGAATGCTCCAAGCTTTTTTTATATAGAAGACCTGGCCACTATACACGTAAAAGCACAACAACATGTGCTGCTCATATTTCATCATCCTGCCATTGTTAAAATAAAGTCGGCTTTTTTAGAAGGCGATTATAAAGACCGGCGGATGATGTACTTCAACAATATGAAAGAAGTAAAAGCCCGAAAGCCCGAACTGACAAGGATCATAAATGAGCTGGTTGGTTTGATGAAAACATAACAGTGTCTTTTTTGTGAGCCAGGCTCATCATTTTATTGTTGCAACTGCTGCTGCATATTCTTCAGAAAACTATAACATTTCATCTCAGTTTTTTGGGCTACATTTAATACTGCATGAATACAGTAAAACGATATATCATTGCACTCTCTGCCGTTTTGCTTACTACTTATTTACCGGCACAAAATTTAACAGGTACCTGGGAAGGTGATATGGGTACTTACCAGTTTTTACAACTCAACATCATTCAGAACGGAGACAGGATATGTGGCTATAGCTGGGATCATCTCAACTATGACCAGGAAAGTTTTTGCAAAGCCTATTTTGAAGCCCGCTTTGATAAAAAGAAAAACAGACTGATCATTGACGGCACTTCATTTTTTGCAAATACCGGGTCGCATACACTAATGCAGCTTGTATTGTCGCACAAATATGTAAATGACGAGCCGGTATTATTTCACGAACCTACTTTCTTTGAAAAACTCCAGGCTGTCATAGCCCAGGAAGAAGTAGAAACCGGTATATACCTTAAAAAAGTATCTGACCGCCCTACGCAGATTTTACCCGGCATGAGAGATTGTATGGACAAACATGAGATAATTGATGACCCTGTTATCAATGTTCCTGAACCACCTGCCGATATGCCTGAAGATATTACAATACCCGACCCCCCTGCAGATACTATTGTAAAAATATCAGCACCGCCTGCGATTAAGAAAGACAGAATAAGTATTCCCGAAGAGCTTGAAAGAAGAAAGAATATAGAACAAAGCCATATTGAAGTAAATGTAAAAACCATTAATTTAAAAGTGTACGATAATGCTATTATGGATGGCGACACGGTAAGTATTCTGTACAACGGAAAAATGTTACTTAGCCATCAGTTACTTTCGGAAAAAGCAATTGAAATAAACCTGGAGCTTGACCCCAGGCAAACCCGCCACGAAATAACGCTGTTTGCAGAAAACCTTGGCAGCATACCGCCGAACACCGCTCTGATAGTTATTACTGCCGGTGAAAAACGTTATGAACTGTTTGCCAGTGCCAGCCTGGAAGAGAATGCAGTATTGGTTTTTGATTACCGGCCAAAAGAATAGCCGGCGTTACAGCCATAATTTGAATTACAGCCCTACCCTTCGCAGTTACTCTATCATAATTTACTCTTTTACTTTGCAGTCTGCCTGTAAATGTGTTACTTTAAGAACATTTACCGGATTGACGAACAACAGCTTACCACGCTCATCCCACCAGGAAAATTCAGGCGGATTATTATAAAAACAATGGCTTTATAATAAAGGATATAAAACAGAACACTACTTTAACCAAAACAACTGCATGCAAACATTAACTCCTGTTCGTACTGAAGAACGAATTGTTTTTATGGACGTACTCCGGGGATTTGCCATCCTCGGTATTTTTATCGCCAACCTGGGCACCGGTTTCAGCTGGTACAACGAATCTGCAAAACTAAGCGGCCCCTGGCTCCTGCCCGATGCAGATCACAACATGTTATTCCTGCATCATATGCTGCTCGAAGGAAAATTTTATTCCATCTTCAGCCTTTTATTTGGCTGGGGCATAGCCCTGCAGGTACAAAAAGGAATAGACAAAGGAATCAGTGCTTTACCAACCATCAGGCGAAGGTTATGCATTATGTTACTGCTTGGTGCTGTTCATTTACTCATCTGGCCCGGCGATATCGTTTTCTTTTATGCTTTGCTTGGTTTTTTATTGTTACCGCTTCGTAAATTATCTGATAAGGCTTTGTTGATTACGGGCTGCATACTTATACTGCTGCCTGTTCTTTTATACGCTGCTAAAATGTACTGGCAATGGCTGAATGCACCGGCTTTTGCGTTATATGATACCGGTATGCAGGTTGATAATTATTTGAACGGAACCACATCGGAAGAAGGTTTTATGAACCTGATGCGGCATGGCGACTGGTGGTCGGTTTTTAAATCGGATCTAAGCGGTTTCTTCTTCCGTTATGGCGATTTGTTTTTTCAAAGCCGCATACCCAAAGTATTGGGCATGTTTCTGGTTGGTTATGCTTTGGGCCGCAGCAACTTTTATAAAAATATCCAACAACATAAAAAAACACTGTATTATACTATTGCTTTTGGTTTGGTGGTTGGCCTGCCGGCAAATTATTTGCTGTCACAAAGTATGTTCCTGCACAGCCGCGATTACTATGATCTTAAAATAAATGGTTTTTACCGGACTGTATATTATGCAATAGGGGTAGCCCCGTTGGCCATGGCTTATGTTGCTATGTTCATGCTCTGGTTTCAAACAGGTATGGGTAAAAAGTTAAGCTCCTTTCTGGCACCCGTTGGTAAAATGGCTTTCAGTAATTATATGCTGCAGTCGCTCATTGGCAATTTTGTTTTCCTGGGTGCAGGACTTGGCTACATGGAAAAAGTTGGACCGGTTTATTATACTTTGTTTGGGGTAATAATTTTTGCCGGACAGGTAATCCTCAGTACCTATTGGCTAAAGTATTTTAATTATGGACCTGTGGAATGGATATGGCGGAGTGCAACGTATAAAAAATGGCAGCCTTTCAGAAAAAAGAATTTAAAATAATAAACGTGAAAAAGTTATTAACCTTAACAATTGTTATCCTTTTCTATTCCTGTGCGTTTTCTCAAAAACCCAGAGCCAGGGATATCGGTATTCCATTTAACGGTACGCCTGGAAAATACAATGCCATTACCGATGTAAAAGGAATTGAAGTGGGTTACAGTACTATCATTTCCGGTAACGGCAAAAACAGCCGTGGCAAAGGCCCTGTACGCACAGGTGTAACAGCCATCCTGCCGAGAGGCAGAAACAATAATCCTGTTTATGCCAACTGGTATGCATTAAATGGCAATGGTGAAATGACAGGAACAACCTGGATCACAGAATCGGGTTTCCTCGAAGGCCCCATCATGATCACCAATACAAACAGCGTTGGTGTTGTACGGGATGCCGTGTTGAAATGGTATGTAAAAACTGGCTGGTACAAAGAAGATTTCTGGTACACATATCCTGTAGTAGCAGAAACTTACGATGGCTTCTTAAATGACATTTATGGTTTTCATGTAAAAGAAAGCAATGCATTTGGAGCGTTGGATAGCGCAAAGAGCGGCTTTATAAAAGAAGGAAATGTAGGCGGAGGCACAGGTATGATGTGTCTGGGATTTAAAGGTGGATCAGGGACATCGTCAAGAGTAGTTAAAATAAAAGACTCTACTTACACAGTAGGTGTTTTTGTACAATCAAACTTTGGTGGCAAAAGAAATTTTACCATCGCCGGTGTACCCGTAGGCAGGGAATTAAAAGATACGATGAATTATGAATTTAAAGCTGCCCCATCCTACGAGCCCGGCGATGGCTCTATCATTGTAGTTGTGGCAACTGATGCGCCATTGTTGCCACACCAGTTAAAAAGAATTGCAGCCAGGGTTCCATTGGGTGTGGGCATTGTTGGTGGCCGTGGAGAGAATGGATCAGGCGATATTTTTATTGCTTTCTCTACAGCCAATCCTGCAGCATTTCAAAGAGAAGACTTTACTAAATTAGATGAATTACCCAACGATTTAATAAGCCCTTTGTTTGATGCTACGGTACAGGCAACGGAAGAAGCAATCATCAATGCAATGGTTGCTGCCGAAACCATGGAAGGCATCAATGGTAATAAAGCTTATGCACTGCCTCATAAACTGGTAATGGATGTTTTGAAAAAGTATAACCGGGTGAAATAAAAATAATTCGTTTAACTTAAAGAATGATGAAAAAAATATTTATTACCGCCTGTATTTGCTTTTTGGTACTTAACTGTACCGCCCAAAATAAAACCATTGATAGTTTAAAGAACCTGTTGCCACAAACAACCAAACCAACAGACAGGTTTCGCCTGATTGAAAAAATTCTTGAAAATATAAATAAATTTTCAGGGGATACCGACTCCTCTTTATCTATTGAATTACTTAAAATAGCACAGCAACAGAACGACGATGCCTTGCTGGCCTCCAGTTACAACTGGATAGGCATTTATTTTTCACTTGCAAAAGGCGACAACACAACTGCTCTGGAATATTATTTTAAAGCGCTGCCTCTTGCTGAAAAAACAAATGACAAGCGACGGATAAGCTCTATATACTTTGATATGGCACTTATTTACTTATACCTGCAGAATAATGAGGAAATGCTTAAATTCAATCAACTTGGAAAAGATAATTTACCGGAAAAGACACATCCCTTGTACGATTTCATGTTAGTACAATATCAACGGGGCATGTCAACTTATTTTCTATTGAAAAATCAACCCGATTCTGCATTACACTACGCCCAGGCATTAATGGAAACCAGCCGCCGGGCAAAAAGCCTGCTCTTTGAATATGCCGCCTTGCATTTATCCGGAACTGCGTTTGCAGCAAAAGCTGAAAAAGAACTGGCCGAAATATATTTCAACAAGGCTCTGGCACTTACTGAATTCATCACAAGCAATGCAGCAAAATTGAGATTTGAATCAGGCTATATTCCTTACTTACTTAATGAGAAAAGATTTTTGGAAGCCAAAGAACAAGCCAACCTGCTCCTGAGCCTGGGTAAAAAATTTAATAATAACAACCTGATGCTGGCGGGTGCCGGATATATGCGACAGGTTTTTGATGCAGCAAATAATAAAGACAGTGCATATTTTTTTTCGAGGATGGAAGCTGATATTAATGCAAGGATTTTCAGCCAGGATAATAACAACAAAATTCAGGCACTGGCTTTTAATGAACAGATCAGAAGTATAGAAGAGGAGGCAAAACAGGCAAATGCAGAACAGCGACGAAAACAAAATATCCAATACGCTCTGCTTGGTTTTGGTGTCATCAGTTTTCTCATGTTGTTCTTGTTGCTCAGTCGTCGCATTATCACCAATACAAAAGTTATACAATTCCTGGGTATAGTAGCATTGCTGGTGGTGTTTGAATTTTTCAACTTACTGCTGCATCCTTTTTTGGAGAGAGTTACACATCACAATCCTGTATTGATGCTGCTGGCATTGGTTTGTATAGCTGCTATATTAATCCCCTTTCACCATCGTTTGGAAAAATGGGCAACGGCCAAACTGGTGGAAAAGAATAAAAAAATAAGATTGGCGGCA
The DNA here is from genome assembly GCA_049661965.1 of Ferruginibacter sp. GTDB lineage: Bacteria > Bacteroidota > Bacteroidia > Chitinophagales > Chitinophagaceae > Ferruginibacter. Next base: position 36,900 of record JBATAS010000245.1, read on the forward strand.
GCAAAAAAAACGATTGAGCAACTGGAAGGAGAAACGGAATAATTAAACACTTTCTCATTTATCATTAACACTATATACGGTTAAATGAAAATACTATCTTAAATTAGTAACTCAAACCAAAATTGATTGATGGCTAAAATAAGAAAGCACAAGGCTGATAAAGTTGACTGGAAGCATGTTTTTGACCTGAAAAACTTTATTTTGTTATTTATAGGTAGCGGCCTGGCTGTTTTGGCCATGAAGGGGTTTATGATACCTAACCATTTCCTGGATGGAGGTGTAACCGGCGTTTCTATTTTATTGCACGAAATTTTTCACATAAATATCAGTTTACTCGTAATTGGTCTCAACCTTGGTTTTGTGTACCTGGGCTATCGAAATATTGGAAAAACTTTTGCCGTGCAAACCATCATTGCCGTTGTTATCCTGGCAATTGGCTTGTTTTTTATTGATATCAATCCCATCACAAAGGATAAATTACTCATCGCCATTTTTGGCGGCATTTTAATGGGATCAGGCGTTGGCATGGTCATAAGAGGCGGCGGTGTTATTGATGGTGCCGAAGTGATTGCAGTTTTCACCCGGCGTAAAGTCGGTTTTTCAAACAGCGAGATCATCATGATCATCAACGTAATCATTTTTGGCGTGGCGGCTTTAAAATTTGGCATTGAAACCGCTATGTATTCCATCATTACTTATTTCACGGCAAGCAGGGCAACCAACTATGTGGTAGATGGTATAGAAGAATTTACTGCCATGAATATTGTTTCGGCTAAAGAAGAAGATGTAAAAAATTATTTAGTTAACGACCTTGGAAAAGGCATTACGGTATACAAAGGGGAACGGGGTTATCTTCCGGATAGTTTTGAAACAAAAAACGATTGCCAGATAATAGTTACCATTGTAACCCGTTTAGAAATAAAACAGATACATGATTCTATAAAAGATATTGACCCCAAGGCATTCATTTACGTAAACAGTATTAAAGAAGCTTCGGGCGGCATTTTAAAAGCAAAGGCGCATGCACATTAAACAGGAGATGATTGATTTTGTAATCAATTTATTGAAGAACAGAATACCGGGTACCTATTATTATCATAATTATGAACACACATTGTATGTAATGGATAAGGTTGTAAAAATTGGCAAATACGAAAACTGCAGCAACAATGAACTTAAGCTTCTGAAAACTGCAGCACTGTGGCACGACCTGGGATATATCAACACTTACAAAGATCATGAAGAAGAAAGCTGCAGGCTGGCAAAACAATCACTACCCGGCTACGGATACGATACCAATGAGATAGACATGATATGCAGTATGATCATGGCTACAAAATTACCGCACACGCCTGCTGACAAACTCGAAGAAATAATTGCTGATGCTGATATGGAGTACCTGGGAACCAATGAAGCTGCCACACAGGCAAATAACCTGTACCGGGAACTGAAAACTTTGAATTCCCACCTGACTAAAGATGAATGGGATCAGATTGAGATAAAATTCTTACAGGAACACCGGTTCTTTACTTCGTACTGCAAACAATATAGTGTACCCGCTAAAGTCAGGTACCTTAATAATTTGATTTACGGAAGTTAGGATATGTAAAATCAAATGGCTACTTTGTTCAATAAACAAGCTATACTGCTACTCTCACAAGTAATTATTACCGTCAAAAAAAGTATTGGCAGGCCAATTATATATTGGCCTGCATTTGCTTCATTCATTTACACTTTAAAACATAAAAATGAAAAAACAACTCAGCTTTCTCCGTCTTTCTTATTTTACCGCAGCTTTTGTTGCACTGTCGTTTCTGGCAACAAGTTGCGATGATAATGACAAAGATGAATCTCATAAAGACCACAAAGAATCAGCCGAAGCATCAGAAAAGCCTGAATACTTTATACTGAGGCCCGAAGTGGAAAAAGCTTTTGGCTATTCGCATGCCGTGAAGATTGGTGATGACATTAAAGTTTCGGGCGCAGTAAGTATGGATGATAAAGGCGAACCCACTGCAGTGGGTAACATTGCACAACAAATGAAAAATTGCTATACCGATCTGGATAAAATTTTAAAACATTATGGCTGCACATTTGATGACGTGGTAGTGGAAAATATTTTTACAACCGATATGCCCAAGATGTTGGAAGTATCGGGCTACAGAAACGAAATTTATAAAAATCATTTTCCAACCGGATCATGGCTTGGCGTTAAAGAGCTGGCGCTACCAGGTTTTATGATAGAGATTGAACTGGAAGTGCATAAGTCAAAATAAAAAATCTGCGGGGAAGGTAGTAAGGCATTTCATAAACCAGAATTTTCGCCTTCCCGCCTTTCCGGCAAAAAAAAACACCAAATGAAAAAACTAAATCTGCTTGCTGCCTTAATTTTCTTATTGTGCGCCTGCACCCAATCAACAAAAACAACCGAAAGCCTGGTTGTGGATACTGCAAAAGAGCAAACACAAATAAATAGTATGCTTGACTCCTTTAACCGGGCAGCCGCCAAAGCCGACTTTAATGCCTATTTTAATTTTTATACCGATGATGCCATCTTCACCGGCACCGATGCAACTGAGCGTTGGAACAAAACAGCATTTATGGCCTGGGCCAAACCCATTTTCGATAAAGGCAGCGCCTGGGATTTTACCGCCATAGAACGGCATATCTATTTTGACAAAACCAGCACACTTGCCTGGTTTGATGAACTATTGAATACACAAATGAAAATCTGCAGAGGATCAGGTGTGTTGGTAAAACAGGACGATGACTGGAAAGTACAGCAATATATCTTATCAACCATGGTTCCAAACGATCAACTGGATGAAGTAATAAAAAATAAAGCAGCAGTTGAAGACAGCATTATAAAAGTTCTATCTGCAAAATAAATTAAAATCAAAAATCATGATAAGATTAATATCCTTTTGTTTTTTGCTGATTTCTTTTTCCGCTTTTGGTCAATCCACAACCCAAAAAAGAGGAGCAATCAGAGAAATCAACCTAACAGGAACCGGTTACGAACTGGGTTTGCAACATGGTAAGTTATTGAAAAAGGAAATTGGCGAATTAGTAACCCTGATGAAAGCTAACACATCAAAGGCACTCGGTAAAGATGCTGACCTCGCCATTAAAGAATTTAGTGAATATGCAAAATTTACTGATGCCATAAAAAAATATACGCCTGAACTTTACGAAGAAGTGAAAGGCATTGCTGATGGCTCGGCCCAGACACTGGAAGATATCATGGTTTTTAATTTGCTGGATGAATTTTGGGTATATCAAAATAATCTTGCCAATCATCATTGCAGTGGCATGGGTGTGCCGGCCACAAAAGGCCACCCGGCTTATATTGCCCAGAATATGGATATTGAAAGCTACACAGATGGCTACCAGGTTTTGATCCGTTTATCAAGAACCAACACAAGGCCCGAACAATTTATTTTAACGCATCCGGGTATTATAGCATTAAACGGCATGAATGAAAAAGGAATCGGTGCCTGCATGAATACATTGATGCAGTTGAAAGCTTCTGTCTCAGGCTTACCCGTTGCATTTATTGTAAGACGTATTTTAAACAGCACTGATAAAAATGAGTTGCTGAATTTTATCCAAACTGTGCCACACGCTTCCGGTCAGAATTATATCATCGGTATTAAAGATGAGGTTTTTGATTTTGAAGCTTCGGCCAATAAAGTTGTAAGGTTTAATCCAGACAATGCCAATGGAACCATATACCATACTAATCATCCATTGGTAAACAATGATGTAAAAGAATGGTATAAAAAATATGACCCCACATTGGCTGTTAAACCTGCAGAAAATAACAGTTCTATCCGGCTGGCAGCAGTTAAAAACAGGATTGCTGAAAACCCGGTAATTAATGATGTATTGATAAAAGAGACATTACGGTCGAAAGATGATAGTAACAACCCTGTTTGCCGTGCACCTAAAAATGGCGGGGTTACTTTTGGATCAGTCATCATGACGCTTTCAGGTAAACCTTTCTTACAGGTTACAGCAGGCCCGCCCGACGAATCGGAATACAAGCGGTTTGATTTTAGTAACACTATTGATAAATAGATTATAAAAATGAAAAAAAAATTATTACTCCTCAGCATTCTTTTTGCACAGCAGATACATGCACAATCTTACCAAAAAACACACAACAAAGCTATTGTTGTAGATACACACAATGATATACTGATGAGGGCAGCAGATCTGGGAATTGTTTTTGACCAGGACCTCACCGGGAAAACTCATAGCGACCTTAACCGTTGGAAAAAAGGTGGACTTGACGTGCAGATTTTTTCTGTGTACTGCGATGGCGATAAAAAAAATGCATTCGCTTATGCCAACCGGGAAATGGACAGCCTGGATGCAGTAGTGGCACGCAATCCTGACAAGATTGTAAAAGTTGCCAATTATGCTGAACTCCTAAAAGCAGTAAAGCAACATAAGATAGCTGCTATGTTTGGGGTGGAAGGAGGACATATGATTGAAGATGACATTACTAAACTGGAAGCGCTATATAATCGTGGTGCAAGATATTTAACCCTTACACATAATATTGCACCATCCTGGGCTACCAGTGCGGCTGATGAAACCAGCGGAAAACCCCTGTTTCACAAAGGGCTAACTGATTTTGGTAAACAAGTAGTACAGCGCATGAATGAATTGGGTATGATGATAGACGTAAGCCATGTTGGTGATCAGACTTTTTGGGATGTAATTAAATTAACGACAAAACCAATCATTGCTTCTCATAGTTCTGTTTATACATTAGTGCAAAGCCGTCGTAATTTAAAAGACGAGCAGATAAAAGCCATTGCTAAAAACGGCGGTGTAATACAAGTAAATTTTCATCCTGGTTTTATTGACAGCAGTTTCGATAGAAAAGAAGCAGCATTTTTAAAAATCCATGCAGCAGAGTTTGATTCTCTCCTCAAAAGCGGCACGCAGGATTACTATGCACTTGATTTACTTTATCGCAAATATCCGGCAGCAGCAATCAGTATGCGTCCTCCCCTCTCCTTACTCATGGATCATATCGAATACATCATCAAACTGGTTGGTGTTGATTACGTTGGCCTGGGCTCCGACTTTGATGGTATAAATCTTACACCGCAACAATTAGATGATGTAACTACTTATCCTTTAATTACAAAAGCATTGGTTGAAAAAGGCTACAGCAAAAAAGATATCAATAAAATACTGGGTGGAAATATTTTACGGGTATTTAAAGCTAATGAAATAAAATAAAACGTCAATCAAACCAAACAAACATGGCCATAGAAAAAACAGAAGAAGGGTTAGAACGGGTTGTTGGTGTATCAGGCCTTGCACTTACCATTGTTAATTTTACCATCGGTGCCGGTATTTTTGTTTTACCGGCTGTTGTTGGTATTGAAATGGGAGCCTTCGGAATATTCAGTTATATTTTTTGTGCCATCATGCTGGCAACCATCATGCTTTGTTATGCCGAAACAGGTGCCCGTGTAACAAGCAGTGGTGGCTCGTATGCATATGTGGTAGCCGCTTTTGGCGAATTACCGGGTTTTATTGTTAACTGGTTATTCTTCTTTGGCTGGAGCATTTTAAGTGATGCAGCTTTGTTGAACATCATTGCCGATTCGCTGGCAGTTATTTTTCCTGTTTTTTTAAATCCCTGGCTACGTGCTGTTTTCTTTTTTGTGCTGATGAGTTTTATGATATTGCTGAACATACGTGGCGCTAAACAAGGAGTGTCATTTATTAAAATTGTTACACTGGTAAAATTAATACCGCTGCTCGCCATTATCATTTTTGGTTTTGGCTATATCAAAACAGATAACCTCTATTGGAATCATATCCCCTCTCTAAAATCATTTGGAAATACTGCCCTTGTTTTATTTTTTGCATTTGCCGGGTTTGAATCTGCACTTAGTGTAAGTGGCGAAATAAAAAATCCAAAACGCACTGTGCCAATGGGCATTTTATTGGCGGGTGTATTGATACTTATCGTTTACCTGTTACTGCAAACCGTAACCCAGGGTGTATTGGGTTCACAAATTGCTGCAGTAAAAGATGCTCCATTGGCTGCCATTGCCAAAAAAATCATTGGCCCCATTGGAGCCACCATTCTGTTACTTACTGCAGCATTCTCCTGCTTTACCACAGTAAGCGGCGATGTACTTGCAACGCCACGATTACTTTTTGCCGGCGCTAAAGATGGCCTGTTTCCGAAGATTCTTGGGAAAGTTCATCCAAAATTTGCAACACCTTATTGGGCAATTGCAATTTATGGTTCATTGATTTTTATACTTTCAGTTGCAGGTGGGTTTAAACAACTGGCGGTGCTGGCAAGCGCAGCTATACTGCTTATTTATCTTTCGGTTATTCTGGCCAGTATTAAACTAAGAAGTAAAAAAAACGAGACTTCAGAAAAAACTTTCAGAATGCCGGGCGGAATAACGATTCCTTTGATTGGTATTGCCGCAATAATTTGGTTACTCACCAGCTTAACTAAATGGGAAATTCTTTCCGCACTTATTTTCATCGGGGCTATCATTCTGATCTATTTTGCCATGAAGCAAATTAAAAAGAACCAGGAATAGATAATTCCAGCACTATTTTATAAATCTACCACATTATCCCCATATAAATCACCTGTCAGGGGTAGTTGCTGATATTCGTTTTCATCATATCATGAATTACAGGAATAAAATGCCCGAATACTGCCATAAAATAAGTAGATTTAAGGTTCATAGCCATTAAAACACAACTAATTAGCTTAATAATCCTTTTCCTTTAAATTTCCGTTTCCGGTCACTGGACAGATATTCAAATATCCTGCTCAGTCGGTTTAGGTTTTTAAACCAAAACTTGTTATTCAACTTAACTGCAAATCTTTACATCGATGCTTTCAAAATCTATCAAAGGAAAATCAACAGAAGAAATAAGTTCTGCGTTAACTGAAAGCATGACCGACGGATTCAAACCAACTTTAGCCATTGTATTCATTTCTATTAAACAGGACAGAGAAACCATTTGCAATTTGCTGGATGCAAAAGGCATTCAGATATTCGGCGCCACAACTGCAGGGGAATTTATTGATGGCGAAATTGAAGCAGGCAGTATTGTAATAATGCTACTCGACATGAATCCGGAATTTTTTAAAATTAAATTTCTGGAAACAAGCCCGGAGAACGCCATAGAAACTGCGAAAATACTTGGCAATGCCGGGAAAGAATCCTTTACCAACCCTTCGTTAATACTGGCAACCGGTGGAATATTCATAGATGGCGACAAAATTATAGAAGGCATCACAGGAGGTTTTGGAAAGCCTGCTGCAGACAGGGAGATAACCGTTTTTGGAGGTATGGCAGGAGATGATCTGATAGCTGAAAAACCACTTGTCTTCACCAACGGAAAAACTAAAGACAATGCAATTGTTGCCCTCATTATTGATGAGGATAAAATAGATGTCAGAGGTATTGCTACTTGTGGCTGGAAAGCTGTCGGCACTTCAAAAACAGTTACTAAAAGCGAAGGCAATATTGTATATACCATCGACGATAAACCGGCATTGGATATGCTGATGAAATATCTTGGCGTTGATGTAAAGCAGGATGAAAGCAAGGGAATCTCCACATTTCAAAACTCCTGGTATTATCCATTGCAACTGGAACGTGAAAATGGAGATACTGTGATTCGGGCAACCCGATTTGCAAATAGCGAAGATCGTTCACTTATCTGTACCGGCAGTGTGCCCCAAGGATCAAAGATCAAATTTTCACTGCCACCGGAATTTGATGCTATTGAAACAGTGGTTGCTGAATGTGCCAGCATTAAGGATCATGCAGAACAGCAAGCCGATGCTTTGATCATGTTCTCCTGTGTGAGCCGGCATTTATCGTTTGGGGCTTTAATGAAAGAAGAAATTGACCAGGTGCGACAAATATGGAATGCACCCATGGCCGGCTTTTTTACCTATGGCGAATATGGCAAGTCCAAAATCGGCACCAATGAATTTCATAACAATGCCTGTTGCGTGGTGGCATTAAAAGAAAAATAAAAGATGAAAGCGAAATCAATCAAAGGAAAATCAACAGAAGAAATTAATGAGGCAATGTTAGATGCAATGGCTGACGGTTATCAACCAACACTGGCCATCATTTTTATTTCTATCAAACAAGACAGAAAAGCCGTTGCTGATTTATTTCATGAAAAAGGCATAGACATTTTGGGTGCTACTTCTTGTGGTGAATTTATCAATGGCCATCAAAGCGAAGGAGAAACAGTAATTATGTTGCTGGATATAGCAAAAGAAAACTACTCCATATTGTATGAAGAAATAGGTGAACGAAGTATAAGTGATGCTGCTGCGCAATTGGCGGAAAATGCACTACAGAAATTCAAGAACCCTTCTTTGATTGTTTGCAGTACGGGTATGACAACAAAAGCAGAGTATTTTGACGGACCCTCAATGGTGAAGAGTATTGAAAAAACACTTGGACCGGATAAAATATTTTTTGGTGGCATGGCAGGAGATGATGGAACTTTTAGCGGCAGTTATATATTTAACCACGAAAAGGAAACAGACTTTGGAATATCTGCCTTGGTCCTGAATGGCGATAGCGTCTCATTGCAGGGTAAGGCTATTACAGGATGGAAACCCATGGGTATTGCCCGAACCATAACGAAGAGTACAGGCAGCAGTATTTACACAATTGATGACATGTCCGCAGTGGACATGTATTTCAAATATCTTGGTAGAGAGAATAAGAAAACAGACCGGTTATTTAATCTTATGGATGAACTCGGTTTTTCTTATCCGTTTATTACTGAAAGAGAACCAGGTGGCGAAACAATTTTAATAACCCCACGGGGTATTGATTATAAAGATAATGCGCTGATTGTTGACATGCCAACTAAAGAAGGCACAAAACTCTGGTTCTCCATGCCACCGGAGTTTGAAATCGTTGAAGAAATTATAGACGAGGCCAATCAATTGAAAAATAACAGTGAATTGAATGCAGATGCCTTATTAATTTTTTCCTGTGCAGGCAGGCAACCCGTATTGGGCCCGTTAACCACTGCAGAAAATGAAGGCTTACAAGAAGTTTGGAAAACACCGATGGCCGGCTTTTTTACCTATGGCGAAATTGGCAGAACCAAAAAAGGGAAACAGGAATATCATTCCGGCGCCTGCTGCTGGGTAGCAATAAAAGAAAAATAAAAATCAGCCGGTAAGTCGATAAGTCGTTCTGAAAACTTTATTCGTCTTCCCGCCTTTCCGGCAAATTAAAAAACAAACATGAAAGCAAAATCAATCAAAGGAAAATCAACGGAAGAAATTAAAGCTGCATTTGTAAAAAGTATAGCAGACGGTTTTAAACCCACACTGGCCATTTGTTTTATTTCAAAAACATTGGATAGAACAACCATCAGTAATTTGCTGGATGCGGCAGGCATCGGTGTTTTTGGTTGTACTACTAATGGTGAATTTATTGATGAAGAAACAGAAAAAGAATCGGCAGCCATTCTTTTATTAGACATGAATAAAGATCATTTTCAAATTTATTTTGAAGAGTATCCCAAAAAAAATTACAGGGAGGTAGCAAGCGGTATCGCAAAAATGGCCGGGGAAAAATTTGCTGCTCCGTCATTTTTAATTGGACTCAGCGATCCCAAAGCAGATGGGGAATCTGTTCTTCATGGATTTGAGGATGTGATTGGAAAAGAGGTGAATGTTTTTGGGGGTGGTGCCGGCGATGACTATACGTTTACAGAAACAGCTGTTTTTACCAATGAAAAAGACAGCGGCAATGCCATAGTATGTATTGCACTGGATGAAACCAAAGTAGAAATAAAGGGCATTGCCACCTGCGGATGGCGGGCTGTGGGTACTGAAAAGCTGGTAACCAAAAGTGAAGGCAACCATGTGTATACAGTAGATGATATGCCCGTACTTGATCTTACAGCAAAATACGGAGGTATCGAAAATGTAACTCCGGCGAATGGAAATCTGCTGATGGAAATTGCTGCCAATTTTCCGTTGCAATTACAAAGGGAAAAAGGCGACCCCATTATGCGGCCAGGCTTAATGGTTGACTGGAACGACCGTTCTTACTATACACGTGGTACAGTACCTCAAGGATCAAAAGTACGTTTCTCACTCCCACCCGATTTTGATGTAATGGAAAAAGTAATAAAAGGAGTAGAAAATTTAAAAGCTACCGAAATGCCCGAGGCCGATGCATTGGTTGTATTCAGCTGTGCCGGCAGGATACTTTCGTTAGGACCATTAATGAGTCAGGAATTGGAAGGAATAAAAAATGTATGGAATGTGCCGATGGCAGGGATGTTCTCTAATGCGGAATTGGGAAGAGCCACTGGGGGCAATCTGGAAATGCATAACCTCACTACTTGTTGCATAGCATTAAAAGAAAAAACCCCTCCGCCCCCTAAAGGGTGAACTGAGGCAATCAAATGTTTTTAATATAAAAATTGATGAATCAACATTTACAAAAAATACTGGATTTTATTACGCAAGCCGGACACTTATCGGCTGAGGAAAAAGCCGCTTTGAGTAAAGCAGTAAAAGATTCCGACACCGCATTAACCATCTCCGAATTTAAACTGGAACGTACCGAAAAAGTAAAACGCACTACTGCCATTTTACTGGAAGAAACCATTGAAGAACTGGAGCAGAAAAGAAAAGCGGTGGAAGAAACGAATGACGCACTGCAACAATCACTGGACGATCTGAAAGCGGCGCAAACCCAATTGATCCAGTCCGAAAAAATGGCCAGCCTGGGAGAGCTTACTGCAGGTATAGCCCATGAAATTCAAAACCCATTGAATTTTGTAAACAATTTCAGCGAAGTAAGTACCGAACTGGTTGATGAAATGAATGAAGAGATTGAAAAAGGAAATTTAGATGATGCTAAGCAGATTGCACAGGACCTCAAACAAAATCTCGAAAAAATAAATCACCACGGCAAGCGGGCCGGCGAAATTGTAAAAGGCATGCTGCAGCATAGCCGTACCAGCAGCGGACAAAAAGAAGCAACCGACATCAATGCACTGGCAGACGAATATTTAAGACTGGCTTATCATGGCTTAAGGGCAAAAGATAAAACCTTTAATGCCGCTATGAAAACAGACTATGAGGAAAATATCGGCCTGCTAAAAATAATACCACAGGATATTGGCCGGGTTATTCTAAATCTTATCACCAATGCATTTTATGCGGTAAATGAAAAAAAGAAAATGAATATTGCCGGTTACGAACCGGTGGTAACAGTTACAACAAAAAAACTTGCCGACCGCATTGAAGTACGTGTAAAAGATAATGGCAACGGCATTCCCGAAAAAGTATTAGACAAAATATTTCAACCCTTCTTTACCACCAAGCCCACCGGGCAGGGAACAGGATTAGGATTGTCTTTAGCGTTTGATATTATTACCAAAGGGCATGGTGGAGAGTTGAAAGTGGAAACGGAGGAGGGAGAAGGCTTGCCTGCCGGACAGGCAGGAACGGAGTTTATTATTTTGTTACCAGTTTGAGATGAGCCGTGCCGACCTGCCTGCCGGCAGGCAGGTGGCACTCGATTGATGTATCTCTTTTCTGGGCTGGACTAAAGTCCAGCCTTACAAAACAAAACTGAGCCTACGGCTCTTCATACTGCGCAAGCAGGCAGTACTATGCTGAGTCCAATGGCGTAGCCACGGTACTATTTTGTAACTCCGGACTTCAGACCGGTGCAGAAAAAAAAGAAAAGTAAACCAAAAAGGCGTAGCCTCGGTGCATATAAAAGCAACCAATAATGAAACTAACAAAAAAACTGGAAGCGGAAATTAAAAAGGTTATGAATTCCTATTGGGATAGTTACCTGGAAGGCGACCTTAAAACATGGGCCTCATTTCTTCCCAGTGACTACCGGAATATCGGAACGAATAAAGAAGAAGAATGGAACAGCAAGAAAGAAATTGTTGACTATACCAAAAGAGTATTCAGTAAGGCTGTGGGCAAGGCAGAATTAAGAAACAAGAAAACAAAAATCATCCCATACGACCCGTACATTATGGTACATGAGCTCGGCGACCTCTTTATAAAAATGGAAGATGGCTGGACGTTCTATCAACAATTCAGGTTGTCTTCACTTTTGGAAAAAACCAACACCGGCTGGAAGATCCTTCATCAGCATGGCTCGTACCCTGATTCAAAAACAGAGAAAGGAGATGCTTTTGCTTTTGATGAAATAAAAGCCGAAAACAAAAAATTAAAAGATGCCGTACAACGCCGCACTATTGAACTGGAAATAAAAAACCGGGAGCTGGAAATTGAAACATCTTTAGAAAAAGTACGGGCCGTTGCCATGAGTATGAGTAAGCCCGATGATTTACTCAACATCTGCGAAGTCTTATTTAAAGAACTTTCAAAAACAGGATTTCAGGATATACGTTGCGCCCTCATTCACATTTTTAATGATGACAAAGGACACTTCGATGACTATGATTATTCAGACTTTACCGGAGGAAAGATTTCAACAATGCCCTACAAAGGGAACACAGTTGTAGAAAATTTTCTGAAACGTATCCGGAAATCGAAAGAATCATTTACAGAGTTGGTGGTTAAAGGAAAAGAACTTGCAGATTTTTTAAATTTCAGAAAAAAAACCGGACAGTTACAAGATAAAAGGCTGCTAAAGACAAAAGAAATCAATTACTATTTCTTTTCAGTTGGTCTCGGAAACATTGGCATTTCAAATTTTGGAAAAATCAGCAAAGAGCAACTGCTGATATTAAAACGATTCCGTAATGTATTTAATCTGGCCTATCAACGATATACCGATATTTCATTGGCAGAAGCCCAGGCAAGAGAGGCGCAAATAGAAGTGGCCCTGGAAAGGTTACGTAACCAGAGTATGCTCATGCAGCATTCGCAGGAGATACAGGATTTATCAAAAATATTTCATGAGCAATTACATGAATTGCAAATTCCTTCTGAATTTTCCTATATCTGGCTGCCCGATGAAAAAAAAGGAGAACACCTATTTTGGGCTACCTGGACGGAACAAACAAAAAACAGCCTTAGCACAGAAAGTAAATCCATTGTTTATCCTTTAGATAAAAAAGAAAAATATACGGCCGCCTGTTTTAAAGCCTGGAAAAGTAAAACACCGGTTCATATCCATAAAATACCGGCAAAGGAAACGGCTGCTTTTTTTGAAATCTGGAAAGAATTACTAAAGGGAGCCGGTAAATTAAAAGCCCGTTATTTCCGGGATGGACTTTTTTATGCAGAGTCGTACATGAAATATGGTTGTTTTGGGATTAATATCCGCCGTACATTAACACAGGAAGAACAGGATATCTTATTCCGTTTTACCATTGAATTTGAAAGAGCATACACCCGTTTTCTCGATCTGCAAAAAGCAGAAGCCCAGGCAAGAGAAGCACAAATTGAAGCATCACTGGAAAGAGTTCGTTCCCGGAGTTTGGCCATGCACAATACTTCCGAATTACAAGAGGTCATTCATGCCGTACATAAAGAATTCATTCATTTAAATATTGCTATTGATGGAGGTTCATTTATTGCTATTAACAGTGATATTGACACAACACTCCGTTGCTGGGGTTCTGGAGGCACTGCCGATACAACGGAAGAAGTAAACATCCCACTCTATAAAAAACCCTTTTGTACTAACCTTATAAACAGGATAAAAAAAGGCCCGAGATTTTATACCGAAACATTTACACAGAAAGAGAAAAAAGATTTCTTCACATTTTTATTTAAACATGAACCCTGGTCCAAACTGAAAGTCAAAGAAAAAAAAGAAACCCTTTCAAGTCCGGGAGGATATACCCGGTCCGTTTGTGTATCTGAACATACCAGCATTTTTATAATCAACCATCATGGTGAAATTTTTTCAGCTGATGATAATGATATTCTCAAACGCTTCGGTAAAGTATTTGAACAATCCTATACCCGTTTCCTCGATCTGCAAAAAGCAGAGGCACAAACAAGAGAATCGCAAATTGAATTAGGACTGGAAAGGGTTAGAGCCAGAGCCATGGCCATGCAGACTTCAGCTGAGTTGTCAGCATTGGTAGATACCGTTTTTAAAGAACTGGCAAATCTTGATTTTGCACTTTCCTGGTGCATCATCAATATCATAGATGAACCATCTCTTACCAATATGGTGTGGGCTGCCAATCCGGATACCAATAAACCACCCGAATCTTACCTGATGAAGTTTGAAGATTATCCTTTTCACCATTCCATGATGAAAGGGTACCGGGAAAGAAAGCCGAAGCATGTTTATGTGATTGAAGGGAAAGAGAAAAAAGAATATGATGAATATTTATTCAACAAAACTGAATGGAGAAGAGTCCCCAAAAAAGCACAGGCGGCATCAAGAGCAATGAAAAGATATGTGGCCTCATTTACGTTCAGCAATTTTGGCGGATTACAAACCGTAACTGAAGAACCTTTGTCTGATGATAGCCTCGATATTCTTCACCGCTTTGGAAAAGTTTTTGATGGCACTTATACCCGTTTTAACGATCTGCTGAAATCGGAAGCGCAGGCAAGAGAGGCAGAAATTGAATTGGCATTAGAAAGAGTAAGGGCCAGAACCATGGCCATGCAACACAGTGATGAATTATCTGCATCATCATTATTATTAGATCAACAGGTAAGAGCATTGGGAATAAAAACCAGAGGTTGCGCATTTAATATTTATGGAAAGGATGATTCTACAGAATGGTTTAGTTCAGAGGCGGGTACCATACCTTCTTACAAAACACCAAGAGAAAAAATTTTTAAAAAGTATTATCAATTGGGGCTTTCAGGAACAGCATTGCATATTGAGAAATTTGACGATAAAGCCTGTGCCAAGCATTACGATTACCTGGAGACAATTCCGATTATGGGGGATGATATACGTCATTTGAAAAAGATTGGTGCAGTCCCAGAACGACAGATAGACCATATTGCATATTTTAAGTATGGTTATTTATTATTCGTAACACTGGATGCCGTTGCAGAAGCACATGATATTTTTAAACGTTTTGCAAAAGTTTTTGAACAGACCTATACCCGCTTCCTCGATCTGCAAAAAGCAGAGGCAAGTGCAAGAGAAGCACAGATAGAAGCAGCCGTGGAACGGGTAAGGGCTGAAGCAATGGCGATGCATTCTACGTCCGACTTTGAGAAGGTGGTTAAGCAACTCCTGCAACAAATTCAACATTTAAACCTGGAGGGCTTTACTGGTGCTCAAATCATATTAATTGATGAAAAGGAATTTTTGACTACCTGGGATTGTTCATCTCCAGGAAACATTAGTGATCCCAAAAGTCAAACTATGAGATATGAAGCCAGGAGATTTCCAATTTTGGGACTCGAAGTTTTAAACAAATGGAAAGAAGGACATCCATATTTTGTAATGGACTTTGATTTGAAAAAACTCCGTGCGGCTGTACTGGAATGGGAGAAGATTGATGTCAGTATAGCTAAAGTAATAAAAAAAGCAATTTCTACAGGTCAACTTACCCATCAATGGGAAGCTTGTGGCAGATTGTCCAATGGAATGATAGCATTCGATATGACAAAACCTCCCGATGATGATATTCGAAATATCACTATAAAAATGACACATGCTTTTGAGCAGGCATATACCCGTTTTCTCGATCTGCAAAAAGCAGAAGCCAGTGCAAGAGAAGCACAGATAGAAGCAGCGCTGGAAAGAGTCCGTTCGCAATCCATGGGAATGCAGACCAGTAAGGACCTGAGCAACGTTACAACAGCTATGTTTGAGCAATTGAGAATGCTGGGTAGCGATTTATTTGCAACAGGTATTGTGTTTTGCGATAAACATGAAGGTCATGTAGAACAATGGCACAGCCTTCCTGAGGCAGGAATGATAAGTCCGTTTATAGTACCTGTAAATCTGGATTATATTCATCAATACAGGTATGATCAATGGAAGCAAGGCACAGAATTGTTTTCAATAGAAATCCCGGGTGATTTTATAGAACAACATTTCAATGATATTTTTAGTCTGCCTTCTGCACAGGTTGTGCTAAAAGAATTTGAAGCCAACAATACCCCCATGCCGGCAACTCCGCCATGGGAAATCGATTATGGCGCCTCATTCAAACATGGATACATACTTGCTTCGGCGCTGCAACCCTTTGCCGAAGCAAATATTCTTCCCCGTTTTGCAAAAGTGTTTGAACAGACTTATATCCGCTTTCTCGATCTGCAAAAAGCAGAAGAACAGGCAAGAGAAGCAAAAATCGAGGCATCACTAGAAAGAGTAAGAAGCAAGGCCATGGCCATGCATAACTCCCAGGACCTTGCAGATACAATTGGCGTTTTTTATAAAGAATTACAAACCTTCAGCATTACTCCCAGAAGATGTGGCGTAGGACTTTTGAATAAAGAAAATAAAGAAGGTGAAATTTATACATGGAATACCAACGAACATGGCGAAAGCCTGGAACTGATAGGAACTATAAAAATGGAAGGACACCCCATTTTGGAAAAAATTCATAGCAGCTGGCTTACAAAAACAGAATATCATCCGATACTCAGAGGAAATGAGATAAAAGAATATTATAAAATAGTAAGGCCAATGGTGGCATTTCCGGATTATGCCCAGGATGTAGTTCAATATGGATATTTCTTTTACTTTAATGAAGGAGGTGTTTATGCCTGGACCGAAAAAGAAATGATCGGGGAAGAGCTGCAGATTTTCCGTCGCTTTACATCTGTACTTAGTCTTACTTATAAAAGATATAAAGATTTAATACTTGCAGAAGCACAGGCAAGGGAAGCAAAGATTGAAATGGCTTTGGAAAAAATCCGTTCCCGTACCATGGCTATGCAGCATAGTGATGAACTACCCGAAGCAGCTAATTTATTATTCCTGGAAGTACAGGCATTGGGCATTCCGGCATGGAGTGCAGGGTATAATATTTTATCGGAAGATAAAAAATCAAGTCATTGTATCATGAGCAGTGAAGGTGAGATGCAGATTCCTTTCAAACTGCCATTAACCGAACATTCCAGCCTTATTCCCTGGTATGAAGCAATCAAAAATGATCTACCGTTTTTTGTGTACGAACAAGGCGGAGAAGATTTGGTAGAACATTACAGGTATATGGCTACACTACCTGAACTCGAACCCACATTAAAACAATTTGCAGATGCCGGTATTGCGTTGCCTACCCACCAGATCAATCACCTGGTACAGTTTCCAAATGGTTTCTTACTGTTTATTACTTACGAGCAAGTGCCAGAAGCACATGATATCTTCCAGCGGTTTACCAAAGTGTTTGAACAGACCTATACCCGTTTCCTCGATCTTAAAAAATCGGAAGCACAAACAAGACAGGCACAAATAGAAGTGGCGCTGGAAAGAGTAAGAGCAAGAGCCTTAGCCATGCAGCAACCCGAAGAACTGAAAGAAGTTGCCGAAGTACTTCGCCAGGAAATGGGATTGCTGGGCGTGGAAGAACTGGAAACCTGCAGCATCTATATCAATGATGAAAACGCAGAGCAGGCCGAATGCTGGTATGCATTAAAAGACCTTCGGTCGGAAGAAAAGAAATTAGTGAATGATCATTTTGCTCTAAACCTGAACGATACCTGGGTGGGAAGAGAAATGCTTTCGTTTTATAATTCTGAAGAGAAACAAATCTCTATTTTGATGGCCGGTATCAACCGGGTGGAATGGATTCGTTTTTGCGAAGCCAACTCCGCTCCTTTCCGTGGATATTACGGCGATGAGATTCCCGACCGCACCTATCATCTGTATAAATTTTCGCATGGCGCCATTGGTGCCGCTTCTGCCGGAGATATTTCGGAAGAAAGCTGGAACTTGTTGCGACGAGCTGCTTCTGTTTTCTCTCTGGCCTATTCCCGTTTTAAAGATTTAACGCAGGCAAGAATAGATCTGCAAAAATTAAAAGAAGAAAAACAAAGAGCCGAAGATGCACTCAGCAATTTACAGGCCGCACAAAAGCAACTGGTACAATCAGAAAAAATGGCTTCGTTGGGTGAACTCACTGCAGGTATTGCTCATGAAATTCAAAATCCGTTGAATTTTGTAAACAACTTTAGTGAAGTGAGTAAAGAGTTGCTTGATGAAATAAAAGAAGAAATGGAAAAAGGAAACCTGGAAGATGCCAAAGAAATAATGAAGGATGTAATTCAGAATTTAGAAAAAATAAATCATCATGGCAAACGGGCCGATGGTATTGTAAAAGGAATGTTGCAACATAGCCGCAGCAGCAGTGGTACAAAAGAACCAACTGATATCAATGCACTGGCTGATGAATATTTACGATTGGCCTATCATGGTTTACGGGCAAAGGACAAATCTTTCAACGCTATAATGAAAACTGATTTTGATACTAGTCTGGAAAAAGTAAATGTGATACCACAGGATATAGGAAGGGTGATACTCAATTTAATTACCAACGCATTTTATGTAGTGAATGAAAAGAAACAGCAAAAAAAGGATGGATATGAACCAACTGTAACAGTAAGTTCAAAAAAAATAAATGGTAGTGTTGAGATAAGTGTAGCCGACAATGGTAATGGTATCCCACAAAAAGTATTAGATAAAATATTTCAACCCTTTTTTACCACCAAACCCACCGGGCAGGGAACAGGATTAGGCTTATCGCTGGCATTTGATATTGTTACTAAAGGACATGGAGGTGAGTTGCTGGTGGAAACAAAGGAAGGGAAAGGGAGTGAGTTTACCATTCAAATACCAACCGGTTAAGATTAGTTCGCAAACAATGTAATGTGGTTTAGAAATTCAACCATATCCAACAGGTAACTGCAAACCTTAAGTGATAAAGGTTCCTGATTACATTTTTTTTAGCTATATTTAAGATTACTAACCCTTTACGACCGGTTTGCAGGAAGTTCTTTCCTATGAAATGACTGTTCTTTATCCACGATTGAAAAGCCAACCTAATTAATAAGATAACTATTATGAAGAAAATCAAGGTTCTTTCCGGGTTTACCGGCTTATCATTATACTTAGTTTTTGCAAGCTCGTTTTTGTTTTTACTGCTGCCTGTAAATACCCATGCACAAAGTCAGGAAAATAAAGGACTCCCCTTTATCACCAATTACCGCTACCAGGATTATAATGCCGATGGCATCAACTGGTGGGCGACCGAGGATGATAAAGGCGTGATGTATTTTGCCAATAACCTGGGTATATTGATGTATGATGGACAAACATGGGAACTGATAAAACCAATAGACAATTCCGAAACGAGGTGTGTGGTAAAAGGCAAAGATGGAAAAATATATGTAGGTACCAGCGGGGATTTGGGATACGTAGATGCCGACGAAAAAGGTAAAATGAAATTCTTCTCCCTGAAAAACAAACTCCCGGAGAAATACCGGCAGTTTGCAGAAGTATGGGAATGTAACCGGCTTGACGATAAAATCATTTTCCGTACCGTAAATAACCTCTTTATCTGGGATGGAAAAAACATGAAAGTTATTGACAGTTACGAGAA
Organism: Ferruginibacter sp.; assembly: GCA_049661965.1. Taxonomy (GTDB): domain Bacteria; phylum Bacteroidota; class Bacteroidia; order Chitinophagales; family Chitinophagaceae; genus Ferruginibacter. Next base: position 56,439 of record JBATAS010000245.1, read on the forward strand.
CCTGCATGTTGGCAATGTTGTTCATAACAATATTTATGTACGAATATGGAACCGGGGACTAACTGTTTTAAAAAACGACAGCTTTCATGTAGTGCCGGGAGGAGAACGTTTTGCCAATGAACGTATTTATGTGATGTTACCCTACGACGAACAACGTATGTTAATAGGTACACGTACACAGGGACTGTTTATTTATGATGGCAAACAGTTTACGCCTTTTAAAACTGAGGCAGATCCTTATATTATAAATACCTCTTTATATGGTGGCCAGGTTTTGCCCAATGGCAATTTTGCACTTAATTCCTTTAACGACGGAATGGTCATCATCACTAAGGAAGGTAAACTGGTTCAGCGCATCAATAAAGCGGTGGGTTTACAGGATAATTCTGTTGATCATATTTTTCTCGACAGCAGGGGAATGCTATGGATGAGTATGTTCAACGGTATCGCAAAACTCGACCTTCGTTCTTCACTTAGTTTTTATGATGAATCAACCGGCTTACCTGCCAAAACAGTCTTTGGCACGGGCATGTACAATGGTACTTTGTATGCCGGAACTAACAACGGTGTTTTCATGCTCGACAATAATACGAATCGCTTTAGTAAAGTTGAGGGAACCGGTGGGCAGATAAACTCCTTCCTGCTTAAAGGCGATGATTACCTGGTTGGTGCTGCAGAAAAAGGCCTCTTAAAACTCATAGGCAATAAATCATACCCGGTTATCCCCGGCAATAATTATGACTTTCATGTAACACAGCTTATTCAATCAAAGATCGACAGTAATATAATCTATGTTCTCTTAAGAGAAGGAATAGCAGTTGTCAGATATTCACCTGGTAATAGCGCCGGCAACAGGTATACTGTTGAATCAATTAATAAAAATCTCAGGGTAGGTTTTGGCGGATTACTTGAAAGAAAAGACGGATCGCTTTGGATTGTTGAAGGTGGAAATGGTGAATTAAATCTGGTAACCCCACTCCGTTCTGCAGGAAAAACAGATATTGCCAATGCAACAATAAAAAAATATAATGCTCAAAATGGATTGCCCCGAAGACCTGTGGGGCCAACTTTATATAATGACAAGACATATTTCGTGGCCGGTAAAGACTCTGTTTTTGTTTACGACGAAAAGCAGGATCGGTTTCTGCGTGACACCGGAAATTTTTTAAGCAAACATTTGGTTGACTACGCCGATGGTACCGGCATATTTGTAAAAGATAATATGGGCAGGCAATGGGTAAACCTGGGAGCTGGCGTGATGGTTATTATTCCAAACGCAGATGGTTCCGAAAAAATAATTGATGCACCCTTCAGGGAACTCAGGAAAAATTATCCGGTATGGAACATCATGCCAACAGTTGATAAAAACGGAAAACCGGTAGTTTGGTTTTCTGGCAGGGAAGGTATAATCCGGTACGATGGTAATCTTGAAGAAACAGCCGATACAAAATTCAATACCATTATCCGTACAATCACACTTAATGAAGATTCGGTTTATTTTTCAGGCCTTACAATACCAGGTAAAGATCATAGTTTCTCCAGCAAATGGAATAACATCCGCATTCAATATGCTGCTCCATTTTTTAAACTTGAGAACGAAACTGTATTCTCTACTTTTTTAGAAGGCCGGGATAAAAACTGGTCGGATTGGAATAAACAAAGCTTCCGTGAATTTGGCAATTTACCAGCAGGCAAGTATACGTTTCGGGTAAAAGCAAAAAACATTTATGATGTTGAAAGCACCGAAGCGGTATTCACATTTTCTGTGTCGCCACCCTGGTACGCCAGCTGGTGGGCATATGTATTATATGCATTGATTGCCGGTGCGATTATTTACGCCATTGTACGCATGCGTACAAAGCAGTTACACGAAAAACACCGCCAGCTTGAAAAAGTTGTGGATGAACGTACCGCACAATTAAGTAACCGCGTTGATGAACTGGCGGTGATTAACAGCGTACAGGACGGATTGGTACGTGAAGTAAAAATGATGGGCATTTACGAACTGGTGGGTGAAAAAATCAGGGAAATTTTTAACGCTCAGGTTATTGATATAGCCACCTACGACAGTGCTACTAACCTGATGCAGGATCACTATGCATACGAAAAAGGTGACCGTACTTTAGTGGGAACTTTTGAACCCAATGGATTCAGAAAACATGTGGTAGAAACGGGGCAAACAGTATTAATTAATGAAGATTTGGAAAACAAAGCGATTGAGTACAGTGGCAAAGTTCTTCATGGGGAAATGCCTAAGTCAGCAGTTTTTATTCCGATGATATCATCGAATAAAGTTACGGGTATGATCTCCCTGCAAAACCTCGATCAGGAAAATGCATTTACCGATTCTCAGGTAAGTATGCTTACCACACTGGCCAATAGCATGAGTGTAGCACTTGAAAGTGCCCGCCGTTTTGATGAAACCCACCGCCTGCTTAAAGAAACAGAGCAACGCAATGCCGAGCTGGCCGTGATTAACAGTGTGCAGGATGGCCTGGTTAGAGAAATGGATATGCAGGGTATTTATGAACTGGTGGGAGAAAAGATCCGTGAAATTTTTGACGCACAGGTAATTGATATTGTTACCTACGATCGCAAAACCAACATGATTGAAGACAGGTATGCTTATGAAAAAGGCGACAGATCGCTCCTGCCGGCCAGGCCAGTTAAAGGATTCAGAAAACACGTAATTGAAACGGGGGAATACCTGATGTTCAATGATAAAGCAGAGCAGGCAGTGAAGGATTATGATCAGGAAGTTCTCATAGGAGATGCGGCAAAATCAAGTGTATTTGTCCCACTCATAAGCAGTAATGAGGTAAATGGTGTCATCAGTTTACAAAATCTGGATCATGAACATGCATTTACCGAGTCGGATGTACGGCTGATAAACACACTGGCCAACACCATGAGCATTGCCCTGGAAAGTGCAAGATTGTTTGATGAAACAAAAAGATTACTGAAAGAAACAGAACAACGTACTGCCGAGTTGGGCGTAATTAACAGTGTGCAGGATGGGTTGGCCAAGGAAATGGATATCCAGGGAATCTATGAACTGGTAGGAGAAAAGATCCGGAATATTTTCAACGCACAGGTGATTGACATTGTAATTTATGATAAAGCCACAAACCAGATTGAAGACCGCTATGCATTTGAAAATGGCGACCGCACTTTATTAGCGGCACGTGAACTAAAAGGTTTCAGGAAACATGTTATTGAATCGGCTAAACCACTCGTAATAAACAAAGATGTTGATAAAGAAAGGCCAAAATATAACCAGGCGGTTATAAAAGGCGAAGGAGCAAGATCACTGGTGATGGTGCCCATGATGGCAGGTGGTGAAATTAACGGCGTTATCAGTTTACAAAACCTGAAACAGGAAAATGCATTCCCCGAAGCAGATGTAAAACTGCTGAACACATTGGCCAACAGTATGAGCGTTGCACTTGAGAATGCAAGGCTCTTTGATGAAACAAACCGCCTGCTTAATGAAACAGAGCAGCGTACGGCAGAACTTGCAGTAATCAATAGTGTACAGGAAGACCTGGTGAGAGAAATGAATACCCAGGCTATTTATGAATTGGTTGGCGACCGCATCTGCAAACTGTTCGATACCCAAACAGTAATCATCAGAACATTTGACCACGATACTTCGCTGGAACATTGGCAATACGCCATCGAAAAAGGAGAAAATATTTTTAGTGAACCAAGAGCTTTTAACTGGGCTAATAAAGAACTGATAAAAAATAAAAAATCACTATTCATCAATGAGAACTATGCAGCAACTGCAAAAAAATTCGGCGGGGCCGGAGTAACAAAAGGATTTCCGCCAAAATCAGCACTGTTTGTTCCGATGATTGTAGGTAATGTGGTAAAAGGTTCCGTTAGTCTGCAGAATGTTGAGAAAGAAAATGCATTTAATGAATCGGACTTGCGGGTAGTCACCACGCTCTCAAACAGTATGAGTGTGGCTTTGGAAAATGCCCGTCTCTTTGATGAATCAAATAAATTACTGGCCGAAGCCAAACAAAGAGCCAACGAACTGAGTACGGTGAACAATATCAGCCAGGCGCTAACGTCACAACTCAATTTAGATGACCTGATAAACCTTGTAGGAGAACAATTGAGGCAACTCTTTAAAGCCAATATCGTTTACCTCGCCATTCTTGATGAAAAAACAAATATCATCAATTTCCCGTACCAGTATGGTGATGACATAAAACCGATGAAAATGGGTGAAGGACTCACCTCTAAAATTATCCTCACCGGAAAACCTTTATTGGTAAATAAAGACCTTGATGAATTAACTGAACAGTTGGGTGTTGAAAAACTCGGCATTCCTGCGGCCTCTTACCTGGGTGTACCTATTCCTGTTGGCGATGAAGTGATTGGCGTACTGAGCATTCAAACCACCGAAATGGTAAACCGCTTTAATGAAGATGATCAGCGATTGTTAACCACCATTGCAGCTTCTGTAGGAATTGCTTTACGCAAAGCCAAACTTTTTGATGAAGTGCATGTTGCCAAGCTGGAAGCAGAAGCTGCACGTAAAAATGCAGAACGTGCCAACGATGCAAAAAGTTCCTTCCTCTCAACCGTAAGTCATGAATTAAGAACACCATTAACATCGGTTTTAGGCTTTGCCAAGATCATTAAAAAAAGACTGGAGGATAAAGTGTTCCCGGTAATTGATAAAGATGATCCAAAACTTCAGAAAACCATCAACCAGGTTTCCGATAATCTTGATGTAGTGGTATCCGAAGGTGAACGGCTCACTCACCTCATCAACGATGTTCTTGATCTTGCGAAAATTGAAGCCGGAAAAATGGAATGGAATAATGAACCCGTTTCTGTTGCCGAGATTGCCGAGCGTGCCATTGCAGCAACTACTTCCCTCTTTGCACATAATAAACTGGAGCTGAAGAAAAACATTGCAACCGATCTGCCTGATATTACCGGCGACAGGGATAAACTCATCCAGGTAATGGTAAACCTCATTTCCAATTCAGTAAAATTCACACCTAAAGGATCGGTAACCTGCAAGGTTTTGCAAAAAGACGAAGAGATCATTGTAAGTATTGCTGACACCGGCATTGGTATTGCACCCGAAGATCATGCTGCAGTTTTTGAACAGTTTAAACAGGTTGGCGATACGCTCACCGATAAACCAAAAGGAACAGGTCTTGGTCTGCCAATTTGTATGGAGATAATAGAACACCATGGCGGACGCATCTGGCTCGAAAGTGAACTGGGCAAGGGCAGTACATTTTTATTTGCGTTACCAATTTCAAAATCAACCGAGCCAAGAGCAGTACACCTGAACGACCTGGTGAAGCAATTAAAAGTGCAGGTAGCCAACTCGCAGCTGAACCTGAAAGATAAGGCTGCAAGCCTGTTGGTAGTTGATGACGATGAATCCATCCGCTCCTTATTAAACCAGGAACTGAGTGAACTGGGTTACCTCGTTGACGAAGCCAGAGATGGAAAAGAAGCACTTGTAAAAGTAAGGGCCAACCGCCCCGACCTCATCATCCTCGACATCATGATGCCCGAAATGAATGGCTTTGATGTGGCAGCCGTTTTAAAGAACGATCCGGTTACCATGGATATTCCCATCATTGTTTTATCCATTGTGCAGGATAAAACAAGGGGCTTCCGCATTGGTGTCGACAGGTATCTCACCAAACCCATCGACACCGGTTTACTCTTCAACGAAATCGGCAGTTTACTGGAGCAGGGCAAGTCGAAGAAAAAAGTAATGGTGGTTGATGAAGACCTTGGCACTGTTAACACACTCACCGAAGTGCTGAAAACAAAAGGTTATAATGTTTCGGAATCAGATGGCTCTGCCTTGATTGCCGATGCCATTGCCAATCAGCCCGATATTATCATTATCAACTCGGTACTATCGGGTAAAAATGATATTGTGCAAACCCTGCGGTTTGAAAAAGGACTTGAAAATGTATTATTCTTTGTGTATAAATAATTTTTTTTTAAAAAAAAGGACAAATTAAACAGTATGGAAAAGAAAATTTTAATTGTTGATGACGAAGCACATATCCGTATGCTGATTGAACAAACGCTGGAAGACCTGGAAGACGAAGGCGTGGAATTCCTTACAGCCGACAATGGGCAAACGGCGCTGGAGTTGATCCAGTCAGAAAAACCCAACCTTGTTTTCCTGGATGTGATGATGCCCAAAATGAACGGCATGGATGTTTGCCGCAAAGTAAAACAGGAATTAAAGCTTGATGATGTGTACATCATTTTATTAACAGCTAAAGGCCAGGAGCTTGACCGGCAGAAAGGAAATGAAGTGGGCGCCGATGTTTATATGACAAAACCCTTTGACCCCGAAGTGTTGCTGAACAAGGCAAAGCAGGTATTGGGTATGGCAACTTAATTGAAAAACTTTTTATTAATCCAGTAAGTGCAACTATTTTTTTGCATACCACTATATTATGGCAAGAGTAAGTTTAAAAAACAGTATCGGAAAAAACAAAGCATTTAACCCGGTAATTCAGAACCTGGTTACCAAACTTGGATTGCATATCTGGATAGAAGATGCCGAAGGCAAGCTGCTGATGGGCCAGGTGCATGACAATGATAAAACTTCCATTCCCATTTCTCTGGATGATGAAATACTCGGTTGGGTAAAAGGCGATAAACAGGGAATTACAATTGCCGATCTCCTGACAAGATTAATTGAAAAAGATAACGAGAAGAAAAATTTAGGTGCCGAAGTACTGAACCTCTACCAGGAGATAAACGTTATTTTCAACTTCACCGAAAAACTTACACAAACTATAGAACCTGATGTTATTGCACGGCTCACATTGGAGCAAGCGATACATTCTATAGAACCGCATAGCGGTGTGATTGTGCTATGGAATGAGCACAATAAAAAATTACTCATTCCCGCCATGGCGGGAGAACCTTTGTTTGATGAAGAAAATATCCGCAGCAATTTTGAAATGCTGCTCAAGATCGGAATGAGTGGACAGTCGGAGATCATAACAGATATATCGCAGTTAAAAGAAAAAGGAATTATTGAAGCCCCGGTGCAATCTATAATGTATGCGGCCATGAAGGTGAAGCACCGCATTATGGGTGCAGTAATTTTAGCCGGTAAAGAAGCCGAGCAGTTCTCCGCTGCTCATTTAAAATTACTCGTTACCCTTTCACTGCAATCCTCTGCAGCGATAGAAAGTGCGTTGCTCTTCGAAAAAAATATTCGTGAAGCAAAGGAAAGAGAAGAAGCCATGCTCCGCATTCATGAAGTAACCAAAAAATTTGTGCCTAACGAATTCATCCGTTCGCTGGGAAAAGAAAAATTAACCGATGTAAGACTGGGCGATCATGTTGAAAAGATCGTTACCGTTCTTTTTACCGATATCAGGGACTTCACTACCCTATCAGAAAAAATGACGCCCGAAGAAAATTTTCGTTTTGTGTCCACATTCAATTCGCAGCTGGGGCCCATCATCCGCTCCAATAACGGTTTTATCAACCAGTACCTTGGCGATTCCATCATGGCCATTTTCCCCGACGATCCGGCCGATGCCATAAGAGCTGCCATAAAAATGCAACTGGCAGTGGCTGCGTTAAATGTAATACGCAATGCCGGAGATTTTCCTTCCATACATGCAGGCATAGGCATGCACACCGGCCCGCTCATCATGGGCATTACCGGCGATGAGCAGCGCATGGATGCAGCCACCATTTCCGACACGGTAAACACCGCTGCCCGTATTGAAAGCCTTACCAAATATTATAAGTCTCCCCTGCTGCTTAGCCAGGAAACCATTGACCGGCTTGATGGCAAGCAACATTTTAATACCCGCAACCTCGGTACCGTTAAAGTAAAGGGTAAAAATAAAATACTCAACATCATTGAATGTTTCGACGGAATAGCCAGGCCCGATTTTGAAAATAAACTAAAGACATTGGAGAGTTTTACTGAGGCTATGGACCTATACCGTAACAGGCAATTTGAAAAATCAATCCCGGTTTTCCAGTCGGTATTAACTATAAATTCCGATGACCTTACTGCAAAACTATTTTTAGACAAAGCATTAAAACATCATCACGAAGGTGTTCCCGAAAACTGGACCGGTGCTGAAGAGATGATGAGTAAGTAATTTTTATTTCAGATAAAAATGGCAACAGATAAAAAATAAAAATTCAACTCCCGTTTATCCCGGCACTGGCGTACTTCTTAACCACTAAACCAACCTGCCGGGGAAAAGGACCGGGATTGAATTTGTGCTATGATATTGCAAAATGCCCATGGCAGAGAATTGAAAACAGAAACGCAGGAAAACAAAGGAAGTACTTTTAAAATAATGCTTTAATTAAACCAATGAAAAAAGGTATAATACGGATATTGTTCAGTTTTTTATTACTCTTAGCGACAGCTGTCAAGATTTATTCACAGAATATTCCGGTTGACAGGCAACGCATGGAAATGGGTTTTAAAAATCCCGACACTGCTTTTGTGAATTATTTGCAGAAAATCGGATATGAGTATCAGAAAGAAGAAAGCGATTCAACATTATATTACCTGAACCAGTCAATAAAATACGCCAGGGTTTTAAACTATGTATATGGA
>JBATAS010000246.1:0-8045 GCA_049661965.1 Ferruginibacter sp.
ATTAAATTGGCGCCTCGGTGTTTTAATGAACGAAGAAAAAGTTACGCCACAACAGGTGAGTATGGCTAAAAGAAATGCCTGCGAAGTGGCGACAAATGTCTGCAGGGATGCCCGCCAGATGCTGGGCGGCATGGGTATTACAGGCGAATACTCTGTTATGCGCCACATGATGAACCTGGAGAGTGTGATTACTTATGAAGGCACACATGATATTCATTTGCTGATTACGGGGATGGATGTTACGGGGATTAATGCGTTTAAATAAAAGCCCCCTCTATCTCCCCCGAAGGGGGAGGAAATGGAGAAGATTGAAGCGAAGATTTTGTTTTGCTATTTTTATTGACCGGGCATTCAATCTTTATTTAGCTTCATTGGCGTCGCACTCTTGTACATTTGGTTCATTGCTCAACTTTCTAAATTTGTGTAATAAAAATAGATCAATATGAAAAATATAAGTGTAATAGGTGCCGGAACCATGGGAAACGGAATTGCCCATGTATTTGCACAGTCAGGTTTTAAAGTAAGCTTAGTTGATGTGAATCCATCGCAGTTACAAAGAGCTTTGGATACCATCAATAAAAATTTAGACAGGCAACTTACCAAAGGAACCATAACTGAAGATCAGAAAAAAACTACGTTAGCTAACATTACTGTTTCTTCCATCATCGCCGAAGGCGTTAAAGAAGCGGAACTGGTAGTGGAAGCCGCAACAGAAAATGTGGATCTTAAATTATCCATTTTTGAACAGATGGATACTTATGCGCCTGCAGGATGTATATTAGCAACAAACACATCTTCTATTTCGATTACAAAAATTGCTGCGGTAACACAACGACCAGGACTTGTAATTGGAATGCATTTCATGAATCCTGTACCGGTTATGAAATTGGTTGAGATCATTAATGGATATGCAACCAAAAGAGAAGTAACTGAATCCATTGTTGAACTAAGTAAGCAACTGGGCAAAATACCATGTGCCGTAAATGATTACCCGGGCTTTATAGCCAACCGCATTTTAATGCCCATGATAAATGAAGCTGTTTACAGTTTGTACGAAGGCGTTGCTGGTGTGGAAGAAATTGATACCGTGATGAAACTGGGGATGGCACACCCGATGGGGCCATTGCAACTTGCCGACTTTATTGGCCTTGATGTTTGCTTAAGTATCTTAAAAGTATTGCAGGATGGTTTTGGAAATCCAAAATATGCACCTTGTCCATTGCTGGTGAATATGGTTTTGGCGGGTAAGCTGGGTGCAAAAAGCGGAGAAGGCTTTTATAAATACACAGCAGGAAGTAAAGACCTGGTAGTTAGCGACAGTTTTAAATAAGCGATTTTTATAGCAATAAGCTTTCCTGCTTTGTAAGACAGGAAAGCTTTTTTATTTTGGCTTTCTTCTGGTTTGAAAAATATTTTCGTAACTTCTCTCCTGTATTCTTCACACTAAAAATAAATTAAGTGGACAGAAAATACTGGGAAACTATTGCCCCAAAATATAATGATGAAATTTTTGATGTATTGCAAAACGATACATCCGGTAGTATTGTAAACGCTATTGAAGAAATAGCTTCTCCCGATAAAACCATGATTGATATTGGCTGTGCCATTGGCAAATGGTTACCTGTGCTTGCACCAAAATTCAAACAGGTTATTGCTGCTGATATATCTGCTAAGAATTTACAGATCGCTAAAGAAAAATTTCCGGAATACGAAAATGTAGAATATCAACGCATGGATTTTTCTGCTGATGAACTTACTGTAACGCCCTGCGATAGTGCAATCTGCATTAATGCCATACTTACCGATTCGCTGGAAAAGCGAATCAATTTCTTTCAATCACTTTCACTTTGTTTAAATGCCGGTGGTGAACTGGTACTGGTTGTTCCTTCACTTGAATCGAAACTCTATACCAATATTATTGCCGACCGCTGGAATGTGGATGATGCGGAAAATGATGAAACACCAACACCCAAAGATGCCATACAACAGGTGAGCAATATTAAACAGGGCGTTACCAATATTGATAATGTACCTACCAAACATTATTTAAAAGAAGAACTAGAATTACTTTTAACCTTAGAAGGCTTTGAAGTTAACCTTATCAAAAAAATAAATTACAACTGGAATACAGAATTTCACAAACCCCCTAAGTGGTTAAAAGAGCCTTATCCCTGGGATTGGATGTGTACTGCCAGAAAAAAAATATAACCATGGCAAAAAAAATAAAAGCAGTTGATGACTACATTGCTAAAAAGGCAGATTTTGCAAAACCTATTTTAAAACATCTCAGGGAGCTGGTACATAAAACCTGTCCTGATGTGGAAGAGAAAATGAAATGGAGTATGCCTTTTTTTGATTACAAGGGCGAAATGCTTTGCCATATCGCAGCATTCAAACAACATGCTGTAATGGGTTTCTGGAAAGCAGCGCTCATGAAAGACCCGGTACTGATGGAGACTGCAAAATCGGAAGTAGCCATGGGGCACCTTGGAAGAATTACATCATTGAAAGATATGCCATCTGACAAAAAAATTTCCGGCTGGATAAAAGAAGCCATGGTATTAAATGACAAGGGAATAAAACTCACAAAAAAGCCTGCATCCGTAGCTCAGGTAGAAACCGCCATCCCCGCCTTTTTTGCTGATGCATTGAAAAAGAATAAAAAAGCAAAACAGGTATTTGAAAACTTTGCTCCTTCACATCGAAAAGAATACCTGCAATGGATCACTGAAGCTAAAACTGAAGAAACCCGTAATAAAAGAATGGCAACAGCAATAGAATGGATAGCCGAAGGAAAAGGTCGCAACTGGAAGTATGAAAAGAAATAGGCTCGTTATTTCTTTTTTGCAATCAGGTTATACGAATCGTCAATCATTTCTTTCAATTGTTTTGCAGTCAATCTGCCATCTACTATAATTGTATTCCAGTGCTGTTTGTTCATATGATAACCGGGTAAAACCGTTTCGGGGTATTCTTCCCTTAATTGGATAGCTTTATCGGGATCGCATTTGGCGTTAAACTGCAGCGGAGACGAATCCAGGCTGGCAATCAAAAATATTCTCTCCTTTCTGGGTTTTCCATCAGGACTGATCTTCACTTTAAAAACCAGTGATACATCATCAAACGGAAAGCTTTCAGTCACTTCAGACTTCTGTAAAATATATTCTCTTATCGTTTCTATATTCATCTTTTATTCAACAATCTTTTTAGCTTCTTCCAGTTTTTTACCAATCTGTCCCGTAAGTATATGCCAGAACATCACAAAGTCGCTGCCCAGACTCCAGAGTGGGTACGTAAATGTTGCCGGTTTATTTTTCTCGATAAAATAATGACCAACCCAGGCAAAGCCATAACCACAAACCGGTATCAGTGCCAACATCCACCATTTTTGTAAAACGATAGCGACAACAAGAATGGCCAGTAAGCCCGCAGTTCCTATAAAATGTAAAGTGCGGTTAGTTAAATCTCCATGTTCGGTAAGATAGTATGGATAGAAACTCCAGAAGCTTTTGTATTTTTTTTCTGTCGCCATAAAATGTTTTCAGAAAATTACAAAATCCTGTTTTATTATCCAGCTTTTTTTACAGAAACATTCGGCAGATCGTTTAACCGGTATAAAACCTCATCAAGCCTGTTTTTAGGAATACCGGTTTTTATTATGCAAAACAACTGCATTTCGCTTGAATGAATGTTACAATTATACTGCTTCATAATCATCATCACATCATTCATTTGTGTATAGTCAAATTCGATGGAATAATTCAGTTCAATCTGCTTTTCCACAACCGGTGTTATCTGCAAAGCCAAGGCAGTAGCGGTTTTATAGGCATTTATCAATCCGGGCACACCCAGCATTGTACCACCCCAGTATCTCACCACAACAACTGCTGCGTTGGTTATCCCTTTACTATTTATCTGCCCCAGTATTGGTTTACCTGCAGTGCCTGAAGGTTCGCCATCATCAGATGACCGGAAATTATTTCCATCAGTTCCAATACGGTAAGCAAAGCAATGATGAACAGCTTTTGGATGTTCTTTCTTTAGTTCCTGAATCTGTTTTTTAAAATCATCGGCTGTAGTAATGGGAAAAGCATAAGCAATAAACTTACTGCCCCGGTCCTTAAATTCAGCATTGGATGGTTTTTCAATGGTTATGTAAAAATCCACTTCACTCATTTTCTTGTCTTAATTTTTATATCCGTCCTTTTTAAAAAAAGAAACAATATCGTTTGCTGACTTTTCTTCCCTGAACAACACTTCGCTTTTTAATACCGGCGAAGCTATTCCATTACCAATAACCATTTCAGTATTAGTGATTACCCTTGCCTCATCCCATAAACCGGCATCAATAAAAGACTGTAAAAGTTTAGAGCCGCCTTCCACAATCACCGATTGTATTTGCTGCTGATACAATCCGGATAAAATTTGCGGAAGTATATCTTCATCTCTATTCAGTTGCTGATAAATTAAATCATCAACAACAGATTGTTTTTTATAATTAAACACAATCGTCTTTGTGCTGCCATCTAACAGTTTTAAAGAAGCAGGCAATTTCAACTCTTTATCAATTACCAGCCGCAGCGGATTATTGCCCGGCCATAACCTTGTTGTTAATGCCGGATCATCCTGTAAAGCTGTATTCGTTCCCACCAATATAGCAGCCTCTTCACTACGCCATTTATGAACGAGTATGTTGGAAACATCATTACTGATAACAATTCTTTCTGATCCTGTACCGGCAATCATATTATCACTGCTTTGAGCCCACTTAAGGATAATATAAGGCCGCTGCTTTTCATGAAAAGTAAAAAACCTTTTATTCAGCTCAACAGACTCTTTTTCTAAAATACCAAGTTCAACATTTATACCTGCTATCTTTAATTTTTCTATTCCCTTCCCATCAACCTCAGCAAAACTATCTCTGCAGCCTATTATTACGGTTGGTATTTTGTTCTCAGCAATCAAATCGGCACAAGGTGGCGTTTTACCAAAATGAGCACAGGGTTCAAGTGAAACATACATGGTGCTTTGCTTTATAAACTGTTTGTCAGATTCCAAAACACTATTGATACAATTCACTTCGGCATGTGGCCCGCCATATTGCTGATGATAGCCTTCTCCAATAATCCGTTCTTCATAAACCAGTAATGCTCCCACCATAGGGTTGGGCGCTACCCTGCCGGCACCCAGCCCGGCCAGTTGCAGACAACGCTGCATATATCGTTCATGATTTACCAAGGCGCAAAAATACGCATCAATAAATAAACTATGTTTGCTAAAATGTCGATTAAAGAACTATACCGGAACTTTTTAGTACAGCTGCAAACAATATACAGCCTCAGCGAAGCCACTGTTATTACCGACTGGGTATTTGAAAAAATGCTGTCGTTAAAACGTACCGATATTTTAAAAAATCCGGAAAAGAAAATTACAGATGCAGCAGATAAGTTGATTCAGACAACATTGCTGGAGCTGATGAAACATAAACCCGTGCAGTATATTCTGGGAGAAGCCTGGTTTTATCACATGAAATTAAAAGTTAACGAACATGTTTTAATTCCAAGGCCCGAAACAGAAGAGCTGGTGGAGCAACTGATTGCAGACCGCAAATCGAAACTCACCGATCCTGTGATACTGGACATAGGAACGGGCAGCGGCTGCATCCCCATCGCCATAAAGAAAAATTTACCCGCCAGCATTGTACACAGTATTGATGTAAGTGAAAAAGCTATTGCCTTGGCCAAACAAAATGCAGCCATGCACAATGCCCATATCAATTTTACTAAACTTGATTTTTTGGATGAAAGTAAATGGCATACACTACCTTTTTGCGATATCATCATCAGCAACCCGCCCTACATTCCGCAAAACGAAAAAACTAAACTCAGTAAAAATGTAACTGAATTTGAACCACACCTGGCTTTGTTTGTGCCCGACAGTTCGCCTTTAATTTTTTACGAAAAGATTGCAGCTTTTGGTAAAAACAAAATGCAGCATAACGGAAAGATATACCTGGAGACGCATGAGGAATATGCAAATGAAGTAGCAGATTTATTTAGAAACGACTTTGCAACAGTAATGTTGAAAAAAGATATGTACGGTAAAGAAAGAATGGTATTGGTTACTGCTTGATATTTGCAGCCAGCTTGGCTTTAGCTCTTTTAGCTGCCTCCATAATTTTAAAAGCCTGACCGTAATAAGCTGCTGTATCTACATTTAAAATAACCGTTGGTGTATCAACATATTTTTTTGTGTTCTCCACTTCTTTTTTAAGTAAAGAATCAATGTATACCATATCTATTTGCTGTGTACCAATAAAAACCCGTTGATCGTTAGTTACGGTAACCACAATGTTCTGGCTAACCTTGGTATCACTCTTGCCTTTGGGGTTATTTACTTTAACTACATTAGGATTAGCTAAGGTAGATACCAGTAAAAAGAACATCAGTAATATAAACAATACATCATTCAGCGGACCTGCATCCACTTCATTCTGATTATCCCGTAAACGACTTTTTAAACTCATTCCTTTAAATTATGAATTATGAGTTATGAGTTATGAATGATATCAGTTTGAAAAGTGTTCAATTTTAATTCATCATTCATAATTCATAATTATCTTGTTGGCTCCTGTAAAATATCTATAAAATCAGAGCTTGCTGATTCCATCTTATGAACTGTTTTATCGATCTGTGTATTTAAATAACTGTAGCCCAAAAAAGAAAGCATACCAATAATTAATCCTGTTGCCGACGTGATCATCTTTACATACATTGCATCAGCAATATCGGTGATGGAAGGGTTTGATGCTGCAGCAAAATCTCTCAACAACATAACCAGCCCGATAATAGTACCCACAAAGCCAAACAACGGCGCTATACGTGCAATTACAGAAAGTACCGGCAGATTTTTTTCCATCTTATAAATCTCCAGTTTACCAATATTGTCCATATTACGCTCAATGGCTTCAATAGGTTTTCCAATACGCTGAATACCTTTATCTATCATTTTAGCCACGGGGTGATGTGTATTTTTTGCCAGGCTTCTTGCTGCACTAACATTACCGCCGACGATATGATCACGGATAATGTTCATGAAGTTATCTTCTATCTTACTGGCCTTGCGGATGGCGATCAACCGCTCTATAAAAAAGAAAATAGCCATTGCCATAAAAATGGCAAGCGGTATCATCAGTACCCCGCCTTTTACCAAAAGCGAAAACAAAGATTCCTTTCCTGCTGATGAGGTTGCAATTCCTGTACTGTCAATCTGCAATAAGATATTAAACATGTAATGCTGGTTTTAATTTATATGATAGCTGCGCTACAATTATGCCAAAGCTATTCAATTCTGCAATGAAACGAAACAAATTTACAATAGCTGCCTAACAAAATGTTAATCTTCTTTATAAATGGTCAAAAATAAAAAACCGGATACAATTTAATGACCAGCTTATTAAAGGCTGCATTAATTTTTTATCCGGCTGATATTTTTAAATTAATCCAATTATTTTTTCGATTCCATCTGCTGCATAGCCATGATCTGGCGCATGGTTTTTTCCATACCGTCGCTGCTGCCATCCAGGAAGATAACATTGCCCTTTCCATACTCCGCAAAATTCTTTATCGCTTCTGTCCACATGCTGAACAGGATAACATTGGTATCCAGGTTTGCCTGTTTCATTTCGGCAGCGGCTTGTGTCATACCCTTGGCCACTTCTTCACGAAACAAAGCCACACCCTGTCCACGCAACTGAGCCGCCTGCCTTTCAGCTTCTGCTGCAATCTTTATAGAATTACCTTCGGCCTCAGCCGCTTTTGTTTTAGTAATTAATAAAGCCTGTCCTTCATTTTCGGCAGCGGCTTTCAGGTTATTACTGGCCACAACCTTACTCATACTTTCAATAATGGCCTGGTCAAAAGTGATGTCATTAATCTGCAAATCCTTCAAATGATACCCCCACTCTTCCAACGAAAAGTCAACATGTTCTTTTACAAACTCCACAATGTCTCTGCGCAGTCCTAGGATTTCCGACTGCCTCCTTG
>JBATAS010000247.1:0-2491 GCA_049661965.1 Ferruginibacter sp.
TTGGTTACTACCTGATGATAGGTATTTTTTTATTGTACCTGAAACATGTGGAAGAGGGTTTTGCCATGACCAATAAAGATGCGTCGGACCTGTATGGTACTTTCATCGCTTTGGTTTTTCTTACACCGTTTATTGGTGGTTTACTTGCTGATAGATATTTTGGTTACCGTAAATCCATCATTGCCGGCGGATTAATGATGGGTGCCGGTTATTGCCTGATGTCGGTACACAGTTTACCTATGCTGTATGTATCTATGGCGCTTGTAATTTTTGGTAATGGATTTTTTAAACCCAACATCTCTACGCTGCTGGGTAATCTATATTCTACTCCCGAATTTGAAAAAAGAAAAGACGAAGGCTATAATATTTTTTACATGGGTATTAATGTAGGTGCGTTTATCTGTAATTTTTTCAGTGCCGTTATCATCATCAAATGGGGATGGAAATACGCTTTCGTTGCTGCGGGTATTGGCATGTTTATCGGTGTTATCATTTTCATGCTGGGCACCAGGCATTATGCATCGGGTGATATAAGAAAGCCGATGAACAAAGAAGACATGTCTTTTTTAAGAATCGTACTTACCATTTTACTGCCATCAGTTGTTGCCGGTGTTGTTGGCTGGATGATAAAAGGAACAGCCAGTGCAACAAATCTTGATAGTTCTATTTTTGGTTCCGATTCTACCGATGCATTCATTTTTGCCTGTATTCCTGTAATTTATTTTTATGCCTCACTTTATATACGTGCCGAAAAATCGGAGAAGCGCCCCATAGCTGCACTGCTGGCCATTTTTGCTGCGGTAATCATGTTTTGGGCCGTGTTTAAACAAAACGGCACCGCACTTACCATTTGGGCAGAAAGTTATACCAACCGCCATGTAACCGGCAAAGCGGTTGATGTACTCAATTTTGCAAACCTGGCCGAGAAAAAAGAATATAAAAAAGATTCGGTTGTGTTGTATGATGAGCAGTTCAGGATACAAAAAACCGAAGATGAGAAAGTAATTAAAGAGTTTAATTACCTGCCCTATTTTAAAAATGTAAAGCCTGAGGAACTTCCTGCAGAGAATACAACTGCAACTCTCTGGAGTACGCCACTTACACAATCTATAAATCCCGGCTGGGTAATTTTATTAACGCCGCTCATTGTTGCATTCTTCTCTTTTTTAAGAGGAAAGAAAAAAGAACCCTCGACACCAACAAAGATTGCCTTTGGTTTATTTATCTCTGCCTTATCGGTTTTGGTTATGGTAGGTGCGGTGTACGCCAGTAATAACGGGGCCGAAAAAGCAAGTGGTTGGTGGCTGATGGGCACCTATGGGGTAATTACAATTGGTGAATTATTATTAAGTCCGATGGGACTCTCACTGGTATCAAAGCTAAGTCCTGTCCGGCTTACATCGTTGATGATGGGAGGTTGGTTTTTAGCAACTTCCATCGGTAATAAATTATCGGGTGTATTGGCAACGCTTTGGGATGGATATGAAAACAAAGCCAATTTCTTTTGGGTGAATTTTGTATTGCTGATGATTGCAACCTTTATCATTTTTGGTATGCTGAAATGGTTGAACCAGATTATGAAAGAGAAGGGAGTGAATTAGTTTTTTGACTGACAGCTCAAAAGATTGAACAGTTTTAATTAAACCATATTAGAATGACAAACACCCAGTTAACCAGCACCGGCCACCCAAAACAACTCTACCTGCTTTTCTTTGCCGAAATGTGGGAACGGTTTTCGTTCTATGGCATGAAAGCATTGCTCATGGTGTATATGACAACCCAGTTAGATTTTACTGACACAAAATCTTATGCCATTTTTGGTTCTTATTCAGCATTGGTATATACCATGCCGATGTTAGGTGGCTTTATGGCCGATAAGTTCATCGGCTACCAACGTGCAATTATATTTGGTGGTATATTAATGACGCTTGGACATGGCATTTTAGCTTTGCCAAATGACTGGAGTTTTTTTTATGGTATGGCTTTTATTATTTGCGGCAATGGTTTTTTTAAGCCCAATATTTCGAGCATGGTAGGCACTTTATATGATGAAAATGATGTTAGAAGAGACAGTGGCTTTTCCATTTTTTACATGGGTATTAATATTGGTGCTGCTATTGGAGGAGCTTTATGTGCTTATGTTGGTACAGAGATAAATTGGCATTACGGTTTTGGCCTTGCAGGTATATTCATGGCAATTGGTCTCATCGTTTTCGTATTGGGTAAAAAATCGCTTGGACATCGTGGCTTGTCACCAAAAATTGAAGTCTTGCAAAAGCCAGTATTTGCTTTTATAAAACCTGAGTACCTGATTTATGGAGGAACATTATTGCTTGTGCCATTGGTAGTTGCTTTATTTCATCAATATCACCTGATGGATTATATCATGTTTCCACTTGCAGCCATTGCTTTGATCTATGTGCTTTCTGTGGGTAGGGAAATGGAAAAAGCGCCCAGACTGAAATTATTTGCTGCACTCACTATGATTGTT
>JBATAS010000248.1:0-7175 GCA_049661965.1 Ferruginibacter sp.
AGCGGCCGCTCAGGTTATCACACAGATACATCATTACTTAAAGTTGAAAACTTTGTTGAGCAGGTTGACGAATTAAAAACATCGCTGGGTTTAAAAGAATTTTATTTACACGGCCACTCCTGGGGCACTGCATTAGCGCTGGAATATTATCTAAAATATCCAAAAGGCATTAAGGCGATCATATTCAACAGTCCGTATTTCAGTACAGCACTTTGGAAAAAAGATGCAGATACACTTATCAGTAAATTAGCAGATACCATTCAACTGGCAATAAAAAACGGAGAAACCAATCATGATTATGAATCTGCAGCATACAAAAATGCCAATGAAGTATTCGCCAAAAATTATGGTGTACGAAAAACCAGGTTAACCAGTGAATTAGATACAGCAACATCAAAAGGCAATAAATTTATCTATAATTATATGTGGGGACCAACTGAATTTACTGCAACCGGTACATTAATAAATTATGACCGGGTACAAAGTTTAAAAACAATAAAAGTCCCTGTACTGTTCATCACCGGCGAATTTGACGAAGCCAGGCCTGAAACTGTAAAATATTTTCAAAGTCTGGTACCCAATTCAAACTTTGTTATGATTGAAGGAGCCGGCCATGGCACCATGCATGACAACAAAGAACAGAATATAAGTGCAATAAAGAATTTTTTTGAGGAAGTAGAGCTTAAAAAATAAATAACTTAAACTATTAAGCAATTTATCTGTTAAACACTTAAACTAAAAATATGCAACGCAGATCATTCCTCCGTAATACAGGCTTAACTATTGCCAGTTTAGCCCTTCTCAATAAAAAATCTCTTGCTGCATTTTTAGCCGATCCGGCATGGAATATAAAAATGCTTACTGATGATATCGGCATCTTTACCGAAAAAGGCGGCACCATTGCGTTTCACCTATCCAATGAAGGCATGGTGGTTGTGGATACACAATTCCCTGACTCAGTACAGCATTTGATTGATGAGTTAAAAAAGAAAACTGAAAAACCCTTCCGGCTTGTCATCAATACACATCATCATGGAGATCATACTGCCGGTAATATTGCATTTAAAGATTTAACGCCTCATGTGCTGGCACATGCCAACAGTAAAATAAACCAGCAAAACGCAGCTATCAAACAAAAATCAGAAGACAAACAATTATATCCCGATCAAACCTATACCGATACCTGGTGTGAGAAAATTGGTAAGGAAGAAATTTGCCTGCATTATTTTGGCGCAGGCCATACCAATGGCGACAGTTTTGTGCATTTCAAAAAAGCCAATATTATTCATCTTGGCGACCTGGTGTTTAACCGCCGCCATCCATATGTTGATAAAAGCGCCGGAGCCGATATGGGCAACTGGATAAAGGTTTTAGATAAAGCAACATCAACCTTCAGCAAAAAAACACAATACATTTGCGGCCATTCCGGAGAAGGTTACAATACTATTTTAAAAGCTGATGATGTGAAAGCATTTGGAGATTACCTTGGCAATGTTTTAAAATTTACCGAGACAGAAATAAAGGCCGGCAAGACAAAAGAAGAAATTTTAAAAGCTACTGAAATTCCCGGTTCTCCTGAGTGGAAAGGCGCCGGAATTGAAAGACCTTTAACTGCAGCATATACAGAACTTACTACCAAATAAAATATCGGGCTTTAACTTTTTTTTTAAAATAGCAGTCATACGTTTATGCAATTTCAGGCGTTGTTGAATCTTAAACGTATGAAAATGTCACACCTTATAACTTCCCTGTTGCTCTTCGCTGCCCTTTCCTGTAAAGCCCAAAATAGTTATAACAGCGAGTTTACAGTCTATAACAATGGCCTTATCTACAATGACGTTACAATGAAACAACTTACGCACATTGTTGATTCACTTAACCTGAAATTCAAACGATGTGACCTGAACAGGGCATACTATGCCAAAAATCAGGGCATAGGTAATTATGTATCTATGGATAAAGGGAATATTAAAGAAGCTGTAAAAGACATCGGTAATGATATCAGTTTTGAAGATTTTATTAAAAAATATGGAGATGCGGAAGTTGACTACAAAATGCTGATCATTAAATACCGGTACACAGATTACAACAAAAAAGAAATAGTACAGTTTTCGGGAGAATCATTGAAAGATTACAGTAATCCTAAAATAAGTATAGAAAATAATCCTTCATATTATACTAAACCACTTCAAAATAAATGGGTAATCAGTCATTACAAAAAAACTGAGTACTCAGAAGAAAGTTTAGATGCTTTTTATATTACAGATGAATTCAAATCTGCACAGATTCCGGACAAATACGCCAGAATGATCCTTTACTCAGACTGCGTAGTGGATACAACTGCAGATATATTTACCGGAAAAGCTAATGATGACAGCAGATATACAAGGTTTTCAGGTAAAGATTATGAAGAGACCAGCTTGTATGCATTCCAAAATTATCTTGAAAAGAATACCAAACAAATAAAAGAGAAAAATGTGCCTGCTGCTTACGGCGAATATAAATGGCTGGCGCTTGACAGTATGAAAAAAGCATGGATAGAACAAAATCTGGTTCCAACAGAAAAATTCAGCGAGCTTCTTGCCGAAGCGATAAGTGAAGTAAAGGAAAAAAATATAACCACTAATGATGATTTTGAAAATTATGTTGCAAGGTATGCTTCGAAAACTGATGCGCTGGAGTTGAAAAGAAACCGGCGGGTTATAGGCGGTTGCAGCCAGGATCAAAGCCCTCGTTATCATGCTTTGAATATAGCTATGCTTTCGGCAGAAACGATTAATTGGCAGATTTTTTTAAGAGCACACCTTAATATTATGAACGATAGATTTGAACGTGCAAGTGACGGCAGTTATGCCTGGGCGCAGAGAAATACTTATATTAAAGAACTGGAAGAATTAAATATTGAAGTTCAGGAACTCCTGTTGGGAATAAGTTTCAGAATTGAGAACCCGGTTGAAAAACACTATTACGGCAGCATAGGAAGACTGGGAAGAGCTTTGGCCGAAACAAAAAACCGGATGCAATTCGAAGATCAAATAATAAATATTATAAAAGACAATGAACTTGATGCTTATAACCGGCTGCTGATGCACTATCTCTATCTGAACTATATTTATTATTTGCCGGAAAAAGAAGGCAGGGTTGCCAGTCTTGCTAAACTTGATGAGGCAGATAAATCGCTGCCAGATTATCTCAAAAACAGGATAAAGATCAACAGAACTAATTTTGAGGAAAAAGATTGATTAATTGTCATCTGAGTTTATATTTATTTAACCGCAATCAGTTTTTCTAAAACATAATACACAATCGGGCAAAAACTGCTGTTTTTCAATGTAAGTGGCTGCCGCTTTAGTAATACATCTTCATCAGTATATGGAAAACGGTGACAGTCGGAGGGCCTCACTTCATAAATGCTGCAATAATTATCGGCTCCTAAAAAAGGACAGGGTTTGGATTTTAAAACATAGTCGCCCTCACTGTCAACATACAAATAGGTATTGATGAGGTCACCCTCCTTAATTCCCAGGTGTTTGGCAATTCGCTTAATATCGGGTGTTTTAAACCTGGGAGAATAATTTTTGCAGCAATTAGCGCATTGGAGGCAGTCAATTTTCTCAAATGCTTCATCATGCAGTTCAGGCAGGGCTTTCAGCACCTTATTCTTATCGGCACGGTGCAGATACTGCTTGTATTGCTTTTGATGGTCGGCCGATTTTTTCTTCCAGTTATGTAAAATATCCTCCCCCATTTGTATACAAATTTAACTGATTATATCCCCTAATTTTCCACAGGCCAAAAGTAGCGAACTTATCAGCATCAAATCTTGTTCTGATATCGTAAATTTGCGCCACTCATAATAAAAGAAAATCCTGATTAGATATGAACCTTTTTGAACAACAACAGTACGAATTTGCAGGCCGCCATATCGGCCCAAATGAAGAAGAATCCATTGAGATGCTGAATACCATTGGTGTAAAAAGCATTGATGAATTGATTGACAAAACCCTGCCCGATCCCATCCGGCTGAAAAAAGAATTAAAACTACCGGTGGCGCAAACCGAATTTGAATACCTGAGCGAACTGAAAAAAGTTGCAGCCAAAAATAAAATTTATAATAACTACATTGGCCAGGGCTATTACAATACCATTACTCCAAGTGTGATCTTAAGAAATATTTTTGAAAACCCGGGATGGTACACACAATACACTCCTTACCAGGCCGAGATCTCCCAGGGCCGTTTGGAAAGTTTGCTCAATTACCAAACCATGGTTTGCGACCTAACCGGACTTGAATTATCCAATGCCAGTTTACTGGACGAGGCTACAGCAGCAGCAGAAGCGATGGCTATGCTGTTTCATCACAAAAACAAATCGGAAGAAATTGCATCTCCTAAATTTTTTGTTGACAACAATGTTTTTGATCAAACCAAAGATGTGTTGTTAACAAGAGCCAACCCTATTGGTATTAAATTAATTTACGGAGATTACAAAACTGCCACACTTGATGAAAGTTTTTTTGGTGCTCTCATTCAATACCCAAACAGCATTGGCTCGGTTGAAGACTACCAGGATTTTATCACAAAAGTTCATGCAGTTAATGGCTATGTAGTAATGGCAACCGATCTTTTGGCACTCACTCTATTAACTCCTCCAGGAGAACTTGGTGCTGATGTTGCTGTAGGTTCAGCGCAGCGTTTTGGTGTTCCATTAGGCTATGGCGGGCCGCATGCAGCTTTCTTTGCAACAAGAGATGAATTTAAACGGGGTATTCCGGGCCGTATCATTGGCGTAAGCATTGATGCACAGAATAACCGTGCCCTGCGTATGGCTTTGCAAACCAGGGAGCAGCATATCAAAAGAGAAAAAGCAACTTCAAATATTTGCACAGCACAGGCTTTACTTGCTAACATGGCGGCTATGTATGCTGTTTATCACGGGCCCGATGGTTTGAAAAAAATTGCTCAGCGCATTCATATTTTAACTGCAGCTATTGCTGATGGTCTGCAAAATATCGGCGTTAAAATTTTGAATGACGTTTTCTTTGATACCATCACTTTTGAAGTGGAAAATACCACTGCATTCAAAAAAGCAGCCGAAAAAAACAAAGCTAATTTTCAGTATCATTCCAATGGTACTATAAGTTTATCCATTGATGAAGTAACATCTAATTATATTGGAGAAACAGAAAAAAATCTTGCTGCTGTTTTTAAACAGGCAACCGGCGCCTCCTTTACTTTATTTTTTGATGAAGCTGATGCATTATTCGGAAACAGGACATCTGCATATTTAACCCATCCTGTTTTTAATACGCACCGCAGCGAAAGCGAAATGATGCGTTATATCAAATCGCTGGAGAATAAAGACCTGAGTTTAAATACTTCGATGATTAGTTTGGGAAGCTGCACCATGAAACTGAATGCGGCTACTGAACTGATGCCGGTAAGCTGGCCCGAGTTCAGTTCTATTCATCCTTTTGCACCTGCATCGCAGACAAAAGGATACCAGTACATGATTAAAAAACTTGAAGAGTATTTAAGTGTTATTACCGGTTTTACTGCCTGCTCCTTGCAACCTAACAGTGGCGCCCAGGGCGAATATACCGGCCTGCTTGCCATCAGGGCTTACCATGCTGCAAGAAATGAAAGCCACCGTAACATTGTGCTGATACCTATTTCCGCACATGGCACCAATCCTGCAAGCGCTATCATGGCGGGCATGAAAGTGGTGGTGGTTAAAAGCGACAATAAAGGGTATATAGATGTTGATGACTTGAAATTAAAAGCCGAAGAACATAAAAATAATCTGGCTGCTTTTATGGTTACCTACCCCAGCACTTATGGTGTGTTTGAATTAGGTATCAGAAAGATCTGTAAACTTATTCATGATAACGGTGGACTTGTTTATATGGATGGCGCCAATATGAATGCACAGGTTGGATTAACCAGTCCTGGCTTGATTGGCGCAGATGTTTGCCACCTGAACCTGCATAAAACATTTGCCATACCTCACGGTGGCGGCGGGCCGGGCATCGGGCCAATTTGTGTAAACAATAAATTGAAACCATATTTACCGGGACATAATATAAAAGACACTTTAAAATCAACCGGCAGCTCCATTCATGCGGTTAGTGCCGCACCGTATGGCAGTGCCAGTATTTTACTCATCAGCTATGCATATATAAAGATGCTTGGGTTGGATGGTGTAAAAAAATCTACCCAGTATGCAATCCTGAATGCCAATTACATGAAATCGAAACTTGAAAACTATTACCCGATTTTATACACAGGCCATAATGGATATTGTGCTCATGAGTTTATAGTTGATCTTCGTCCGTTTAAAACCACCGCTGGTATTGAAGCGGAAGATGTGGCCAAGCGTTTGATGGATTATGGTTTTCATGCACCAACTATGAGTTTCCCGGTACCGGGCACCATCATGATTGAGCCAACTGAAAGTGAAGACAAAGGAGAACTGGATCGCTTTTGCGAAGCGATGATCAGCATTTATGAAGAAATAAAAGATGTTGAAGAAGGTATTGCCGATAAAGCTGATAACCTTTTAAAAAATGCACCACATACCCACCAGGTTATTTGTACCGATGAGTGGAACCATGCATACAGCAGGCAGAAAGCTGCTTTCCCGCTGGCTTATGTAACTAAAAATAAATTCTGGCCTTCCATTGGCCGCATCAATAATACATTTGGCGACAGGAACCTGATATGTACCTGTGAGCCGATGGAAAGTTATATGGATGAACCAGTTTAAAACTACCAACCAGAACAGTTTAAAAAGCCCAATTGAAATCAGTTGGGCTTTTTTGTGTTTTTATTTTACAAAAAACCGTTCGCTCAAAAATATCAACCGTTAAACATATTACTTTGTAACCTCCTGACTTATAAAACGTATAATTGTAATTGAACCTTTAAAAGTACGATCATGAAAAAAGCAACATTGCTTGTAGTATTATTCTGTCTTGCAATAACCATACACGCCCAACAATTGTATATGCCAAAGAATGTTCAGGATGCCTATAAAAAGGGAACCCGGAGCATGGATGGCAAGCCTGGAAAAAACTACTGGCAAAATACAGCCGATTATAAAATTGATGTAAAACTATCGCCCCCCAACAGAACTATTACGGGTACAGAAACGATCGTTTATACCAATAACAGTCC
>JBATAS010000249.1:0-1502 GCA_049661965.1 Ferruginibacter sp.
AGCATAACCGGAGCGAGGATCAGAATCGCCGCCAGCGTCTCCATGAACATACCCACGAAGAGAAGGAAGAAGATGATCAGCGCCCAGATCATGTAAATGTTGTCGGTGAGCGACAGCATTCCGTTGGCGATCATCGCGGGGATCTGGTTTTCGACCAGAAGCCGACCGAACACTGTGGCGGTGAAGAGGATCAGAAGCACGCGGCCCGTCAGCCAGGTCGTCGTCTCCAGCGATCTGTTGATCGAGTCGAAAGTCAGTTCGCGGTAGATGAAGGTGCCGACGAAGAGTGTGTAGAAGATCGCGACGATGGCTGCCTCGGTCGGGGTGAACCAGCCGGTATAGATGCCGCCGAGGATCACGAAAGGTGCCATCAGTGACCAGAAGCCGCGATAGAGCTCGCAGAGGATATTGCGGGCCGACCAGCCTTCGGTCATGCCGGTATAGCCGTGCTTGCGGCTCAGGATGTAGTTCATGATCAGGAGGCTGCCGGCGATGACGAAGGCCGGAACGAAGCCAGCGATGAACAGGACCGGGATCGACACCGATTGGAAGGTACCGAATTTCTCGACCGCTTCCGGCGGCGGCACCATGCCAAGTGCCGCGATGCCGAAGATGACCAGCGGGATTGAGGGCGGAATGACGATGCCGAGCCCACCAGCCGAAGCGGTGACCGCCGAGGCATAGCCACGCTCGTATCCGCGCTTGATCATTGCGGGGATCATAAGCATACCGACGGCCGCTGTCGTCGCCGGGCCCGAGCCCGAGATGGCGCCGAAGAACAGGCAGCCCACGACCGTCGCGGCCCCCATGCCTCCGGTGAAGGGACCAGCGAGGCTTTCAGCAATGTTGATCAACCGCTTCGAGATGCCAGCGGCTTCCATCAGGGCACCGGCGAGGATGAAGGCGGGCAGCGCCATCAGCGGGAACGAGCCCACAGAGGTGAAGGCGATCTGCACGAATTTGATCGGGTTTTCGTCGAGATAGAGAAAAGAGATCAGCGACGCAACGCCCAGTGCGACAGTGATCGGCGCACCGATCAGCAGCAGCAGGAGGAACGAGCCGAATAGGATGGTGACGATTTCGTTTTCCATGGCGGATGGCCCCCCTTACTTCACGTTTGAATGCTGTTGAGCTTTGAGCTCATCGAGGTCGATCTTGTCGGGATCGGCGACCTCTTCGCCCTTGACGATGCGACGCCAGTTCACCTGCAGCACACGGATCGTCATCAGCGTGAACGCGATCGGCAAGGCGATGTAGACCCAGCTCAGATGGATGCCAAGTGTCTGGGAGGACTGGAATTTGTTCATCTTGAAGAAGATGAAGTCGATCGTCAGGTAGATGAAGTAGACATTAAAAAACAGCCAGAATAGATCGGCAAAGCCTTCGATGTATTTCGTCCAGGCGGCCGGAAAGAGCTTGAACTGGAAGGTCACGCGATTATGCGCACTCATCTTCGCGGCATAGCTTGCCCCGAAAAAAACGAACCAGATGAACATGTAGAC
>JBATAS010000250.1:0-6859 GCA_049661965.1 Ferruginibacter sp.
TATTTGTTGAGTACAACTCAAAAATAGGTGAAAGTTTTAAGCTATCTTAAAACTCCATCTCTGGTATCTCCCTTTCCACAATCAATTTACCGTCAGTTTTACTAACTATTTCTTCAACAGATACACCGGGAGCTCTTTCCAATAACCTAAACCCATCTTCAGTAACATCCAGCACAGCTATTTCTGTCACAATTTTTTTAATACACTTTATACCGGTTAGTGGCAGTGTGCAGGCAGGTAATAATTTACTTTCTCCTTCCCGGTTGGTATGCATCATGGCCACAATAATATTTTTAGCGCTGGCAACCAGGTCCATAGCGCCGCCCATGCCCTTTACCATTTTGCCGGGTATTTTCCAGTTGGCAATATCGCCCTGCTCACTTACTTCCATGGCGCCTAACACAGTCAGGTCAACTTTACCGGCACGTATCATTCCAAAGCTCATGGCGCTGTCGAATATAGAGGAGCCGGGTAAGGTGGTAATAGTTTGCTTTCCTGCATTTATCAGGTCGGCATCTTCTTCTCCTTCCACAGGGAAAGGGCCCATACCCAGTAAACCGTTTTCGCTTTGCAACACTACATTAACCCCTTCGGGTATATAATTGGCTACCAAGGTTGGTATGCCAATGCCCAGGTTTACATAGTAACCGTCTTTCAATTCTTTTGCAATGCGTTGTGCTATTTGTTCTTTACTGAGTGCCATGATTAATTTCCTGCTTTTCTGGTTGTTCTTTGTTCAATTCTTTTTTCATAATTCACTCCCTGAAAAATGCGATGTACATAAATACCCGGTGTATGAATAAAATTTGGATCCAGTTCTCCCGGTGCCACCAGTTCGTCCACTTCGGCAATGGTAATTTTGCCGGCCATGGCCATCAAGGGATTAAAATTCCGGGCTGTGTCTTTATATATAAGGTTACCATCGGTATCACCTTTCCAGGCTTTTACAATGGCAAAGTCGGCATCAAATGCGTACTCCAGTAAATATTCCTTATCATTAAATATTCTTGATTCTTTTCCTTCGGCTACTTCGGTACCAACACCTGCCGGTGTAAATATCGCCGGCATGCCATATCCCGATGCCATGCATCTTGTGGCCAGCGTTCCCTGCGGTATCAGTTCTACTTCAAGTTCGCCGCTCAATAACTGTCTTTCAAATTCAGCATTTTCGCCAACGTAAGATGATATCATCTTCTTTACCTGTTTCTGCTGCAGCATCAGCCCTATGCCAAAATCATCAACACCGGCATTGTTACTGATACAGGTAAGATTTTTTGGGCCCTTCTTTACCAGGGCGGCAATACAGTTTTCGGGAATACCGCATAATCCAAATCCACCAAGCATTAACACGGCGCCATCATTAATATCAGCCACTGCAGCTGCAGCATTGTTGTAAACTTTATTCATATCACTCAGCCTGTAAAGGTTTTATTTTCGTGTTTTTTTTCCGGTCATCCTGTACTATTATACTGTCTAATATTTTTTTCAGTTCAGTTCCGTTTTTTTTATAATAATAGTAGCTTTTATAAAAAAGCTCTTTGCTAATATGGTGCACAGCAAATATTTCCTGCTGCATTTTCAAATTTTCCTTAACTGCATCTTTTGATGAATCTTTTTTGATAAACTGTTCGGTAAAAGCCTCTGCCTGAATTACATCCCATAAAACAGCCTGCATTTTATCCGGCTTTAAAATTCCTGCCGGTACTTCCTCATTGTTGCCACAGGAAATAAAAAATATCAATCCCAAAACCAGAAAACAGGCTCTTATCATTTCAATTCATCTTTATACTTGGCGGCATTGGTAATATCCAGTCTCTGCAACATTTCCGATGCCCGGGCTTTATCCTGCTGGGGTGCTTTTGAAAATACTTTTATCAGTTCAGTTGATTTTCCCTGGAAAAAAAACTGGTTGATCATTTTATTAGGATTATCAGTATTGAAACTGTTTAACAGGTTCAGCACATTCATGATCTCTGCCCTTGCTGCATTTTCATCTTCATACAGTTTATCCATGCCCAGGCGGTAGTAATTATAATACACATCATGCATAATGGTGTAGCGGCTGTTCAGCATATTCTCAACCAGCCAATACCTGTTCCGCACGCCATCAAAGGCTCTCCAGCCCGAAATATTCCGGCCATCGGGTGCATTGTTTACAATATTCTGTGCCTTTTGAAAATACGGATCACCTCCCCTTGGAGAAAACGAGTCATAATCGAAAGCCAGGATCATATTTACATAATAAGCCAGAATTGCAGTAAGGTTTGAAACCAGGGCATCGGAACCCGAAACCCGGTTTTCATTAAACTCCAGTTGCTGAAACTCTACATATTTAAACGTTACATTATCATCTTTAAAGTTGATGATAGGCGATAAATAAGTGGTATTAAATATTGGTCTTGCTGCCTGTACAGTTATTGAGGCATTATATACATTAAGTTCTCCCGTTGATTGCAGGTTCAGTAAAAAATTGCATTCAATCCTTTCATTTGGCTGAAAACTATCAGGTGTCCATTTACGGTTATTGATAAAATTATTTAATGCTGTTTGCAGGGTACGGAATACGTTCTGATTAACATTGTTAGCTACCTGGTTGGTCACAACACTGATATTAGCCTTTAATTCCTGGGCATCAGCAATTTTAAAAGCAATGATAAAGGCCAGTAATAATTTAAACTTTTGCATGTAGTTGTTTAATAATAGTATTTACAATGTCTGCAGCTACTTCTTTTTTTGATTTCATGTCAAAGGGATATTCTTTTCCCGTTTTATCAAAAATAGTGATTTTGTTAGTATCATGTCCAAATCCAGCCCCTGCATCCTGCAATGAATTCAGAACAATCATATCCGCATTTTTGGTTTTCAGTTTTTTAAGTGCATTTTCTTTTTCGTTATTGGTTTCTAATGCAAAACCTACTAAAAGCTGCCCGTTTTTTTTAAGGCCACCTAATGTTTTTAAAATATCTGTTGTTTTAGTTAACTGAACGGCAAAATCATTTTCAGTTTTTTTTATTTTTTCTTTGGCAACGGTTGCGGGTGTGTAATCAGCAACTGCGGCACTCATAATGGCAATATCAGAATCGGGGAAAGTTTTTTCGCAGGCTGTAAGCATCTCTGCTGCAGTTTTAACACTCAACAGTTTTATACCGCCATTAACTGTAATATCCGACGGTCCTAAAACCAATGTTACCGATGCTCCTCTTTTTTGCATTTCTTCTGCTATGGCTAATCCCATTTTACCGCTGGAATGGTTTCCTATAAACCTTACCGGATCAATCTGTTCATAAGTTGGCCCTGCCGTTACTAAAACTTTTTTACCCGACAACTCAGTGCCGGTTAAAAAAAAATCATTCAGCCAGTTTACAATCGTTTCAGGTTCGGCCATTCTTCCTTTACCAACAAGACCACTGGCGAGTTCCCCGCTTTCAACAGGAATTATGTAATTACCAAATGAGCTTATGGTATCCAGATTTTTTTTTGTTGTACCATGATGCCACATATCCTCATCCATAGCCGGGGCCACAACCACCGGGCATGTAGCAGAAAGATAAACGGCCATCAGTAAATTATCGCATAAGCCGCCAGCCATTTTTGCAAGTGTATTGCAGCTTAAAGGAGCAATAAGCATTATATTGGCCCAACGGCCAAGCATTACATGGTTAGCCCACGAATCGTTATCGGCCAGGTCGGTAAGTACTGGATTTTTTGACAGGGTAGATAAAGAAAGCGGGGTTACAAAATCCCTGGCGGCCGAGGTCATTACAATTTTAACTTCGGCTCCGGCCTTAACCAAAAGCCGGGTTAATATTGCTGTTTTATATGCTGCAATACTGCCACTTACACCCAGTAAAATTTTTTTTCCTTTCATCATATAAAAACCCGTACAGCTTTAGGCGATACGGGTTAAAATTATAACTTCTTACTTAAATAAGATGCTAAATTACTTTTTGTTTAACTGAAAAGGTCTTCGTCGTTTTTGCGGAAGTAAACCTTGTCTTCCATAAATTCGGTTGTAGCCAGTAAAGCCGGGTTAGGCATACGTTCATAAGCTTTTGAAATTTCAATCTGCTCTTTGTTCTCATGAATTTCTTCCAGGCTGTCGGTATGACTTGCAAATTCTTCCAGCTTATTATGTAATTCTTCTTTCAAAGTAATATTAATCTGGTTTGCTCTTTTTGCAACTATGGCAATAGATTCATACAGGTTTCCGGTTTTATCCTTCAGATCTGATAATTTTTTTGGCTCAACCACGCTGCTGGTATTAGCGCTTAGCTGACGTCTGAGTTTGCTCATTTTTTATAACTTTAATGTGATTTATACTTAAATTACTATAGCTTTCTGCTTCTTTCAGCAATTTACTGTCGGGATACCTGTCAACAAAATCCTGGTATTCTTGGGTTACCTGTTCATACCGTTCTATCTGTTTATCCACAATGCTCAGCTTTGCAAATTTATAATAAGCCTTAACTGTTTTTAATTTATACTCCTCTCCTCTTAAAGATTCAGGATAATTATTGGTTAAGGTAGTAAAAGCAATCGCAGCAGCCCGGTATTGGGCCATATTGTAATACAATTCAGCTGCACGGTACTCTTTCTTCTCCAATTTAGCCCGGCACTTATCTATTATATCAGATGCTTCCTTATTCCTTTCAGAACCGGGATGTGTGTTGATAAAAGTCTGCATCATCCCCATAGCCCTTACAGTATTCACCTGCTCCAGCTCCAGCTTTGGCGATTGCATATAAAAACAGTAAGACCGCATATAATCAACTTCCTCGGCTTTGCTGCTGTTTGGGAAAACCTCTAAAAACCCTTTAAAAAG
Organism: Ferruginibacter sp.; assembly: GCA_049661965.1. GTDB lineage: Bacteria > Bacteroidota > Bacteroidia > Chitinophagales > Chitinophagaceae > Ferruginibacter. Next base: position 4,823 of record JBATAS010000250.1, read on the forward strand.
GTTTTCAGCATCTGCATATTGTTTCATATAATAAAAACAAAAAGCATCTTTATAATATAATTCCTCAAATTTTACCGACCCCTTAAATACGGGAAACAGCTCTTCATAAAGCTGTTGGGCAATTTTATATTTCTTTTTGCCAAAATACTCATCTGCCATTTTAAGCTTATACTCATAATCCTTGCTTTTAGATACTTTATTGTACTTACTGCAAGAACTTACAATTGCTAATAAAATGACTGATGTTAAAACTATTCTTATAAACTTCATAAAGGATTGCGAAATTAACGTAAATATCTCAAATATGCCTGCAAATTTAGAAAAAGCCAAAATTCAACAGTTAATGATTTGATAAAGAAAAACAATAGTCCCCCAAAATTGGAGGACTATTGTTTTTATCAATATGTTTTGCTTTTAATTAATTGCAATTAACATCTATGGTATTCTTATCACCGCCACCAACTTCGCAATTGGTTGTTATCCTGTCTGCACTGATACCTTCTTTCTCAATCAGGTATATTTTAATTGTTTCTAAGCGCTTCTGGCAATTTGCCTGCGATGCCTTTGAAGCATCAGGATACCCGTTAATAGTTATCATACAATTCGGGTTCGCCTTCAATTTAGAAGCTACTGTAGCCAGCATGGCTTTATTATCGCCGCTCAATGCTGTTGTATTACCCTTGAACAAAAGACTTGGATAATCGCAAGGGCAGGCAATAGGTGCCGGTGGAATAGTTTTACAACATTCAGGATCAGGGCATTTACCAACACCATCAGCATCAACAGGCTGACACTCGGTTGGAGTAATCAACTGCTTATCCTTACAATCTGGTACGCCGTCACCATCTGTATCCCTGGTTACACCATGAGTATCAACAGGACAACCTGCAGGTGTATTTGGCTCTCTGTCTAAATGATCACAAACACCATCACCATCTGCATCATTACAATCATTCTTAGGTATTTTAACATTGCGGTGATTCCTTAACTCATCATATGCATAGTCAAGCGGGTTAACCCACCATAACGGCTCAACAGATTTTCCTCCCAGGTTAACATTTAAACCAATAGAGGCATAATTGTATGAATCAAAATCACGGGTAAGTGATGCATCACCCCAGGCATGTTCCTGCCAGCGCTGACCATCTAATAAATCAGTTTTTACAAAAGTCCACCTGTCTTCAATAGCCAGATTTACTCTTTTTCCCAGTTTAATGGCAACACCAGCTAATACAGTACCTGAGGGCTTCAGTGTTTTGTTACCCAATATTGGCCTGCGTGAATTTTCATTGTCGGCACTGGTTTCATATGTTTTATCCATGCCGGCCTTTAAATCTTTCAGGATATCTTTTCTTTGCTTATAAGTCCCTCCGCCATATTTAGCATATACATCACTGTATAAGCGACTGTAATTAGTTCCGGCACCTTCGTTTAAAGCATTAACCTTGGTTTCAAATGCAGTTACACCTACACCACCACCGCCATAAATTACAATTCCGGTCTTTTGTTTGTGGAAACGAATATTGTTTAAGGTAACAATACCCTGTAAACCAAGGTCTTGTAAACGGGTTTGATAGTTATAATATACCACATCGCTTTGATTACCAATGTTACCATCGTTATCAGTTGATACAGTAACACCACTACCCGAAGCATTAATCAAGGCGTCAGGAGCAAAATACCGTTGCCCTACGGCTGCTATATTAAGATTCCAGGCTGGGTTTTTTAAGAAATTTTGAGCAACATTATAGTTCATACCCTGACCTTTAGCATTCAGGTATTGTAATCTCATTGAAAAAACATAACCAAAAGCTTTACGCACATGTACAGCAAAATTTGGAAATGTAAATGGTCTTACAGATACATCGCTGCTGATAGTGAATACACCCAAAGATGCTCCTACTTCCCACATATTTCGGGGTTTGGCAGGGAAATTATATGTGCTGTTCCAGAATTCATTTTGCTGAGGCATTCTTTTAGCCGGGATAACTGAAGAGTCATAAACACTTCCTGCCCCTCCAACCTGTGCACTTACAC
>JBATAS010000251.1:0-1741 GCA_049661965.1 Ferruginibacter sp.
TTGGTAAAATTCCTTTGTCGAGCCGTCTTTATAGTGTATAGTAAATTGTCCGTAACCGATATTGGGGTTTGTAACCACTTTACCTTTATCGTCTTTGCCGTCTAAAAACCATAATTTGCCATTTGGCAACATTTGAAGAATGTGCTTATGCAAGGCGTGCATATCCGAACGTTTTAGTTCGTCTTGACTGTCAATGTATGCTTTAATTTGTTCTTTTATGTTCATATAAAACTTATTTTCTTTATCTGCATTTGTCCGCCTTTTAAAATTTGAAGGAAGGTCATTTAGGGTGACAGCCAACAGGTGTATTTGCGCTATTATGCGCTACTAAAAATAGAGTAATTATTTTTTAACTCCTTATTTTAAAATCTGTATTTGTGGTCAGTAGCGCAAATACAACCAGAATAAAATTCAACAGTGACACAACGATGCTAAATAGTATTCCAAATACCGGCCCCAAAAAATAATCAAATGGTTAAAGGTCTGAATCATTTGACAGGAACAAAACGAGCAGCCATACTCAATCTATAGGTTCCCATAACTGAACTTTGTTTCCTTCTGCGTCAAGAATATGAACAAACTTACCGTAATCATAGGTTTCAATAGTATCTACAATGGTTACGCCGTTCTTTTTTAATTCCGCAACAAGTGCTTCCAGGTTTTCAACCCGGTAATTTATCATAAAGCCCTTTGCCGAAGGTTCAAAGTATTTTGTGGTTTCCGGAAACGGGGTCCATTGTGTCTGCGCTTTCTTTGTGCTGTCTGCCCCTTCGTACCAATCAAAAGTAGCCCCGTATGGATTTGTGGTTAAACCAAGGTTCTCCTGGTACCATGCTGTCATTTTTTTTGGGTCTTTGCATTTAAAAAAAATGCCGCCAATGCCTGTTACTTTTTTCATTGTTGTTGTTTTATTATTTTGGTCAGTTATAATTGTCTTAAATACGAAACCTGAAAGAAAAGATGCTGCAATAACCAAAACTATTAATGATACTTTTTTCATTTTGTTTGAATGTTTATTGTTTACGATGTAGTTCGTTACGCTATAATGCGCTACTAAAAACAGCACATTGTTTTTCTAATTTCTTTTTTGCAGTACTTAATAATCACTGCTTGCACCGCCGCCGCCAAAATCGCCGCCACCAAATTTTGGAGTATCCATGTCTGCACCTGGTTTAAATGTCTGGGCCAGCAGCAGCGATTCTATCTGTAATTTGCCCATAGTATTTCCGGACGAAATATCACGGCTGGTAAAACCATACACAGGTTTATGAAGCCATTTCATCAGGCCGTATGCCAGTACCAGCAGTACAATGCCGGCAATGGTCATTATTACTTCTACCGGAAGCAGGGAATGATAATAGCGCACGGTAAATACAATAGCAGCAAACAGTATCAACCCGGTCCTTAACAGCACCGCATCTTTTTTTCGAATGCCAATTACCAGGTACAGTACAGGTATCAGCACAGTAAATATCCAGAATATCCAGCCGAAAGGAATACTTTCACCGGGCTGCAGGTAAAGGTCAAACATGCTGTTACTTAATTCCCGTACCGTATAATAATTTCCTGCAGCATAGAAACAGAGCAAGGCAGCAATTTCAACCATTAATAAACAGTTGCCGTAATGCAGCAACTCTTTTTTAGCCGGTACTGCCATAAAATATACGATCAACGATGCAGCCATAATTATAAACGGTACAATTGTTTTCATGCTGTCGCTGATTCCTGTAAAGCCGTAAAA
>JBATAS010000252.1:0-6337 GCA_049661965.1 Ferruginibacter sp.
TGTAGCGGAAAAAGTATCTAATGGTTCAAGATAATCGCTGTCTGTTTTTGTTGTGCCGGGCTGTAATATCTGTTCAATACGCCAGGCATCTAAATTGGTAAAATAATTAACCTTGCCATCTTTTTCCCATTTACTGCCTTTAATATTAAAGTACACTTTCACCTCGTCACCTATATTCACCCGGTCAATAATAGTTGTCTTATCCTGTACACATTGAAACTTAGCATAATTGGTAATAGTGCGGCCATTAATGTCTTCCGTTTTTTCAACAGCAAATTCACGGGTCTTAAAAGTCTCAGTACGTTGTACGGTATCGTACTTGGCAATTAATTTGCCGGTTAATTCATAACTCATAAAATAATTTTAATATCCAAAAGTAATCCTATTTTTTTTGATAACTATTTTTTGATTCTTTTCTTTCTTTATAATAAAAAGGCTACCTTCCTCCCCGGTTTCTTTTACACTAATTTATGAGAAAAATCAGCAAACTTTACCAACCAGGGTTATGGTTAATCATTTTAGCTGTTTCCTGCACTACTTCCTACCAGGCACAAAAAGTTGAATACAGCGATTACCGTATTACTTCAGGCTTACAGCATGACAGTGCAATTATTAAACTGCTGCAACCTTATGCCGATAGCATAAATAAAACCATGAACGATGTAATTGCAGTTTCGGACATGGAGCTTAGCAATAAGCATCCCGAAGGGACTTTAGGAAATTTACTGGCCGATGCTATGCGGATTGTTGGTGAAAAAAAGTACAACATGCATATTGATGCTGCTTTTATGAACAGTGGAGGTATACGGTTGCCGGTTGTACCGAAGGGTGATATTACATTAGGTAAAGTGTATGAGATAATTCCTTTCGACAATGTTTTGATTTTACAGAAAGTAAGCGGAAAAGTTTTACTTGAATTTTTAAACCTTACGGCTGATAGAGGTGGATGGCCAACTTCGGGCATTACCATGCAGATAAAAAATAAAAAAGCGGTTAATATAAAAATTGGCGGTGCAGATCTTAATGAGTTAGCAACATATACAATTGCTAATAATGATTATGTAGCCAATGGCGGCGATAACTGTCAGATGTTAAAAGATGTTCCGCAGATAAACAATGGTTTTTTGGCACGTGATGCTGTGGTTGAATATTTTAAAGAACTGCAACAGGCAGGTAAAAAAATAAATGCTAAAATAGAAAACAGGGTAACATATGCCGAGTAGGAGAAATTTTTTAAGACAAACTGCATTTGCTTCTGCAGCATTAATCAGTTCAAAATCTGTTTTGGGAAAAGTGTATGCTGAAGATCCGGTTGAGCGGTTAATTATATTACATACTAATGATACACACAGCAGGTTAGAACCTTTCCCGATGGATGGTGGCCGTAACCAGGGGTTAGGAGGGATTGCAGCAAGAGCGGGGCTGATAAAAAAAATCAGAAGCGAAGAGAATAATGTTTTATTGCTGGATGCCGGTGATATATTTCAGGGAACACCGTTTTTTAATATTTATAAAGGCGAACCTGAAATAAAAGCCATGACTGCCATGGGCTACGATGCAGTAACTATGGGTAATCATGATTTTGATGCCGGGCTTGAAAATTTTGTAACACAAATGAGGCATGCCAATTTCCGTACAATCAATTGCAATTATGATTTTACCAATACGCCCATGGAATTTAAATACAGGCCTTATAAAATTTTCAGAAAAGGGAAATTAAAAATCGGCATAACAGCAGTAGGAATAGAATTGTCAGGACTTGTTCCGGAAAATTTATATGGAAACACAAGATACCTTGATCCGGTGCAGCGGGCCAACCAGGTATCTTATATGTTGAAAAAAGAAGAAGGCTGCGATATGGTTATTTGCCTCAGCCATTTAGGTTACAGGTATAAGGATAATAAGGTAAGCGATGAAATACTGGCAAAAGAATCGGAACATATTGACCTGATCATTGGCGGGCATACCCATACATTTATGGAAAAACCCGAGGTTTTTATAAACAAAAAAGGGCAGGATGTAGTTGTAAATCAGGTGGGATGGGCAGGTTTGATTTTAGGCCGGCTCGATTTTGAGTTTTCGGGCTACAAAAAGAAAGAGCTGGCGAAAACGCATACTGTGATTGTTGGGAAAAAAACAAATGAATAAAAAATTTTTTTTTTCAACATTTTATTCGATATTCGCTGTCCTGCCAACATTTTTTTTCAACATGATGTTCAAAAAAAATTAAACCGGCAACCAAAGTAGAAACAATTCTTAACTCGATATATAAATTGCTACGGAACTAATGGATAAAGCTTTTGAAAAAGTATGGATTAATTGTTTAGAGATAATCAAAGACATCGTGGAATGGCAGCATTTCAAAACATGGTTCGAACCCATTAAGCCGGTAGCATTAAAAGAAAAAATTTTAACGATACAGGTACCAAGTCAGTTTTTTTATGAGTACCTTGAAGAGCATTATGTTTCGTTGCTGGCAAAAACACTGAAAAGAGAATTAGGAAAAGATGCAAGACTGGAATACCGGATTATGGTTGACAGCGGAAACAGTAAAAATAAACCACAAACCGTTGATGTGCCGGGGCATGGTTACAAATCTTATTCAAACAACGAAATGGATTTTCCATTAGTCATAAATAATCCTGTTAAGAATCCCTTTGTAATTCCGGGGCTTAAAAAAATGCAGATTGATCCTCAATTAAATCATGCATATACTTTCGACGCATTTATTGAAGGAGATTGTAACCGTGTAGCACGCCGTGCAGGAAAAACAGTTGCCGAGAAACCCGGCACAACTTCATTTAATCCATTAGTAATTTACAGCAGTGTAGGTTTAGGTAAAACGCACCTGGCACAGGCCATTGGTAACGAAGTTAAAAGACTTCATCCCAATAAGGTAGTATTATATGTAAGCTCCGAAAAATTCATCAACCAGTTTATAGATCATGGCCGTAATGGTGCCATCAACGATTTTATACATTTCTATCAGCTGATAGATGTATTAATTATAGATGATGTACAGTTTTTTAACCGTGCCGAAAAATCACAGGATGCATTCTTCTCTATTTTTAACCATTTGCATCAGAGTGGTAAACAATTAATATTAACCAGTGATAAAGCTCCCAAAGACCTGGAAGGTGTGCAGGAGAGATTGCTGAGCCGTTTCCGCTGGGGGTTAAGTGCCGACTTACAGGTGCCTGATTATGATACCAAGATTGAGATACTGGAAAAAAAGATGAAGAACGACGGTTTGGAAATGCCGCCTGAAGTAGTGAAGTATATTGCCTATAATATTAACAGCAATGTTCGTGAACTGGAAGGAGCTTTAATATCATTATTGGCACAATCTTCGCTTAATAAGAGAGAAATTGACCTCGAATTGGCAAAGAAAGTACTACGAAATTTTGTAAAATCATCCAGCAAGGAGATTACGATTGACGCTATTCAAAAAATGGTATGTGAGTATTTTGATGTGCCTTATGATAAACTGTTGCAAAAGACACGTAAACGTGAAATTGTACAGGCCCGGCAGATAACTATGTTCCTGGCAAAGGCATTTACCAAGAATTCATTAAAAACTATAGGCGAACATTTTGGGGGCAGAGATCACACCACTGTAATTCACAGTTGCCAAACGGTGAAGGATTTGATGGATACCGACAGTTTATTTAAAGAAAGCGTACTGGAATTACAGCAAAAGGTACATTTAGCAGCTATGTAAATTTTAATCAAGCACTAATAAACGATCCGGATTCTTAATTGAATTTGGATTTTTTCTTTCTGGTACTGCCTTTCAAACCTGCTTGTATTAAACAGTTATAAAAGTCTAAATAAAATATGCCTGTTTTATCATTTAGTTTTGGGTAATAACAGTTTGAATTGTATTTTTGCCACCCCTTACAAAATAAGGGCAGGTTCGGAGAGATGCCTGAGTGGCCGAAAGGAACGGTTTGCTAAATCGTCGTACGGGTTAAACTGTACCGTGGGTTCGAATCCCACTCTCTCCGCAAGATTATTGAAATTGGAGTATTTGGGTTAAACTGTGTTCTGCCTGCCGGCGGATCGAATCCCAGCCTCTCCGCAACGAAAGTTCTTAAAGATCGGTAACCAATAGTTCGGGATGTAGCGTAGCCCGGTTATCGCGCCTGGTTTGGGACCAGGAGGTCGCAAGTTCGAATCTTGCCATCCCGACTAAATATCAAATTGCCTTCCTTTAAAACAGGAAGGCATTTTTGTTTTTATGACTTTGTACTCCTTCATCTTTGCTTTCTGTTATTTTATTCAGCTTATCTCACTTATTTTCTTTAATTTTTGATAAAATAAGCAGCTATTATGAAATACAGTCCTATTAAAAATTTTATCAACGGAAAATTTGTTGATAATTCTTCTTCTAAAACAATGGAAGTAATTTCTCCGGTGGACGGAAATTTACTTTCAACTGTTCCATTGTCTGCATCCAAAGACCTTGATGATGCGGTGAAAGCAGCTAAAGCAGCTTTTCCGGCATGGAGCAAGACGCCCATCAAAGAGAGGGTTCAGGTTTTCTTCAGATATAAAACATTACTGGAAAAACATTTAAAGGAACTCGCAGAGTTATGCAGCGAAGAAAATGGAAAGACTTATGGAGAGTCGGTTGCAGAGATAGAAAAATGTATTGAACTTACCGAGTTTGCAACTTCCTTACCACAACTGGTTACCGGCGAAATTCTGGAAGTAAGCAAAGGTGTTGAATGCAGAACTGAGCATGTGCCATTGGGTGTTGTTGCTTCTATTGTCCCGTTCAATTTCCCTTCGATGGTTCCAAACTGGACACTGCCAAACGCAATTGCATTGGGAAACTGTATGATTATGAAACCATCTGAAAAAGTTCCTTTGAGCTGTGGAAGATTGGCAGAATTATTAAAAGAAGCCGGATTACCCGATGGTGTTTTTAATATTGTACATGGTGATGTAGAAATTGTAGAAGCTATTTGCGATCATCCGGCTATTGAAGCAGTTTCTTTTGTTGGTTCAACGAAAGTTGCGAAGATTGTTTATCAACGTGCCACATCAAATTATAAAAGATGCCTGGCATTGGGTGGAGCAAAAAATCACCTGATGGTTTTGCCTGATGCAATTCCCGGAATGACAGCGCAAAATGTGGCTGCCAGTATGAGCGGTTGTGCAGGGCAGCGTTGTATGGCAGCAAGCGCTATGATTGGCGTTGGAAATGTTGATGCAATTATTGATAAGATTTGTGAAGAAGCTAAAAAAATTATTCCCGGCGAAAATCTTGGAGCAGTTATTAGTAAAGAAAGTAAAGAACGTATTGAGCGTTTTATCGGCGAAGCAGAAAGAGATGGTGCAAAAATTCTGGTTGATGGCCGTAATACAAAAGTTAATGGTAAAGAAAACGGAACTTATGTTGGTCCTACGGTAATTGATTTTGTAAAACCAGAAATGAGCGTTGCCAAAGAAGAAATTTTTGGGCCAGTAATTTCCATCATGCGTACCAATACAGTTGATGAAGCATTGGCAATTGAAAATGCAAATCCTTATGGTAATGCTGCATCAGTGTTTACACAAAATGGTGGTATGGCCCGATACATCATTGATCACGCCAGTGCAGGTATGATTGGTGTGAATGTGGGTGTGCCTGTGCCACGTGAGCCTTTTTCGTTTGGCGGATGGAATGAAAGTAAGTTTGGCGTTGGTGATATTACTGGAAAGAGTTCAATTGAATTCTGGACAAAATTGAAGAAGAGTACTACCAAATGGAATGCGGAATCTGGAGTTAACTGGATGAGTTAGAAAAGTAAAAAGTTAAAATTCAAAAAATAAAAATAATGTCAGCAGTAAAAGAAGTTTCGGAAACACAGGAGATCGTTCAGAATAACCAGGACTTTACTTTGTTCAGCTGGAGCAAACAAAAAGGCACTTCACCCATTGCAGTTAAACATGCCGAAGGTGTTTATTTATATGACTATGATGATAAAAAGATCATTGATTTTTCATCAGGACTGATGAATGTGAATATCGGCCACGGGGATCAACGAATTACAGAAGCTGTGGTTAAGCAAATGCAGGAAGTGGCTTATGTTACGCCAAGCTGTGTTACCAAAGTGCGTGGAGAGTTAGGGAAAAAACTTGCAGAAATTTGCCCGGGTGATCTGAACAAAGCATTCTTTACTTTATGCGGAGCTACTTCCATTGAGAATGCGATTAAACTTGCAAGGCTTTATACCGGCCGTCATAAAATATTAAGCCGCTACCAATCTTATCATGGTGCTTCTATTGGCGCCATGTCGGCCAGTGGCGATCCACGCCGTTTGCCGGTTGATTCGCAACAGGCACCCAA
>JBATAS010000253.1:0-2236 GCA_049661965.1 Ferruginibacter sp.
CCAGGTAACTGATCAGTTTACCGGTTGATTCATTTTTTCGGCCATCGGCCAACTGGGTTGCGCCTTCGCTGATATGCAGGTAAGCCACTTTTGAATCCTGTGCGGTAAATGTTATGTATTTCCTGGCCAGTAAAGGTGAAATGCCGCTTGGGGTAAGAGAACTGCTTAATGTATTTTCAATACAATCCAGATCAATTTCTATCCCGCTATAACTGTCTTCGGTAAAGCCGGTAGCATGTGCAACCGCCTGAATGAAATTTTTTCTTTCATGAATAAATATCTCTTCGTAAGTGATATAATCTATGAAGGGGTTGTTATGAATATCCATTAGAATACTCTGAGCCAGATAATTTTCATGCAGGCCAATCATACAGTATTTTCCAAGATACCCATCTTCTTCTGCATACCGAAAAGCGTTGCCGCTATGTCTTCCATCAGCAACATTGTAATCAGCATGAGCGTCAAGATTAATACAATTGATCTGTGAAAGAGGAATCAACTCAGCCTTATGCAACCCCTTGGCCACTCCTTTTATAATTGGGTAAGCATTATTATGTCCGCCGCCAATAACGATGGGTATTTTTTTAGCCGATGCAATTACTTTAAGAATATCCTCCACTTCCTCATCAATAATATTCAAAGCGTGGCGGTAAGCATTAATTTTTTCTTCAGCATTATAAGCATTGTTTTCAATCAGGAATTTAATATCGCCAAAATCAAAATGCCCCAGCAACAACGTATTTTCACCTGTTAAATAATCATTGCTTTGCGTATTTAAAAAGGCATTTAAAAAAGACAGCCAGGCTGTTTCAGTACCGCCAACACCATAATTGGCTTTTACGCCAAAATCTTCGGGGATGCCCAGTAAAACATATTTTGCATCCGACTCCTGTAAAACTTCGGGCCACTCACTGTCAGGTTTTAAAAACTGTAACCGCTCTCCCATCCTGGTTTCAAATCTGCGTACCCTGGTAAGCGATAAAATATCTTCCTTGGAATAAAACTTAAAATGTTTCATTAAGGGAAGTTAGGGAAATTCTTCATATCCTTATAATAACCCGATGCATATATCAACATATTTCTTTTAGGCAGACGAAAACTATACCGGCCAACCCTTACAACGCTTTCGCTAAATATTAACTACTGTTTTGCAAAGCAAAAAACTGCTTGGTATAATATTTGTTTATTGGCGCTGTATGAAAAGACAAACTATAATCCCCGCAATTTTATTTGGCCTGGGCATAAGCCTTGGTACAATCAGCAAAGCACAAAGCCCCATATCTCCTGTACAAAAAGGTTCTGTAACCTTTAATGTTGGCGTTGGCATTGGTAACGACTACAACAGTAATTATTATTACAACTCGCCATTTGGCACCAAGGCTGCCCTTGAAGTAGCCTTATGGCAGGCAGGCCCGGGGGTGATAACACTCGGCGGAGAAGTTGGCGGCACTTTTACAAGTGGAAGCCCTGGACTGGATAATTACAAAGCCCGTACTTTTATCTTGGCAGGCCGTTCAGCATGGCATAGCGGCTGGAACGTAAAAGGGCTCGACACTTATGCAGGGCTTTCTGCAGGGATTGGTTTTGAGCATTCCAGTCATAATGTGAATAAGAATAAAGTAAAACAAGACGATGTTGCTCCTCGTTTCGGAGGATTCATTGGTGCTTCATATTTTTTCACCCCAACTTTTGGTGTTAACGTAGAGGCGGGTTATGATATAACCCAGATACAGGGTGGCATAATCTTAAAAATAAAATAAGCTTACCTGCGATTTGTTATTTTTGCTGCCATACAAAATATGACTGCAGCAAAAGCATATATAGCTAATCTTATTTTTACCGGCGATGAATGGCTGCGTGACCATGCAGTAATTGCTGAACAGGGTATCATTAAAAATGTTTTACCGGCAAAAGAAATACCAGCCGGTACAGAGCCAGAATACTTTACTGAAAGTATTCTGGCTCCTGCTTTTATCGATCTTCAGATATATGGTGCTTACGAAAAGCTGTTTGCAGTTTATCCAACCGCCGAAGCGCTAAGTTTATTAAACGATTACAGTAACAATGGCGGTGCTGCATATTGCATGCCTGCTGTTGCTACCAATAAGCCTGAAGTTTTTTACCAATGCATTGATGCGATAAGGGATTACTGGCAACAAGGCGGCCAGGGTATAATGGGCCTGCATGCCGAGGGGCCATGGATAAATAAAGAAAAGAGAGGAGCTCATATTGAATC
>JBATAS010000254.1:0-2096 GCA_049661965.1 Ferruginibacter sp.
GTTTGTAAAAGTAGTTTTTTTTACAAACATGTCATCAAAATGCCCTTTGTGTTGCCAAGCAAATTATATCCACGCAAAGAGTTTGTGTTGCCTTCGGTGATGACACATGAGCAAATTAAACATCTATTTTCCCACACCACCGAAGCACGTCAACGAGCAGTTATTAGTTTGTTGTATGGTTGTGGCTTGCGTTTGGGTGAAGTACAAAAATTAAAACTTTGTGATATTGAACGAAACCAACATCGGATTTTTATTCATCAAGGTAAAGGCAATAAAGATCGTTATGTATTACTACCTAAGTTTGTTTTACAAGAACTTGAACATTATTACAGAGCCTACCTGCCGAAAGAATATTTATTTGAAAGCAAACAACTCAAACACAAACCGTTACATCCACGAAGTGTGCAAACGATTGTAAACAGTGCGATGATGAGTGCAGGCTTTCCTTCAGGAAAATATACAGCGCATACCTTACGCCATAGTTTTGCAACACATATGCTCGATATCGGTAGTGATATTCATAGCATCAAAACTTTATTGGGTCACTCAAAAATTGAAACCACAATGATTTATTTGCATTTGCAACAAAGCAAACGCGATGCGCTAGTATCACCCATTGATAAATTATTGGGTGATGGAAAATGATGTGAACACACTTCGACATCAATTGCAACAAATCGTATTCAAACAAGCATGTGAACAAACAAAAAATCCTTACAGTCGTGAAGTGTTTAAGCAACTTACCAATTGTCACACCGCCACACAAGGCTTGCACCGCTTGCGTTGTAGTGATTCGGATTGTATGCATGAGCAGTATCAATATCACAATTGTGGCAACCGCCATTGTCCCAATTGTGGTGGCATGCGTCGTGAGCAATGGTTGGAAGATAAGACCAATGAGCTGTTGCCAACCTCATATTTTCATTGTGTATTCACAGTGCCACACGAGCTAAACAGTTTGACCATGGGCAACCGCAAATTGATGTTTGATTTGCTGTTTGAAGCGAGCAGTTATACCGTTTTGAAACTATGTAAAGATGAGCAATGGTTGGGTGCTACGCCAGGCATCATCAGTATTTTACACACATGGGGACAAGACATCTCATTCCATCCGCATGTGCATTGCATCGTAAGTGGTGGCGGCGTGAAGAATGAAAAATGGGTGGCCGAAAAGCGAAAAAACCATAAGTATTTATTTCCAAAGTCATCGATGGAAAAAGTGTATAAAGCGTATTATTTGAAACGCATACATTCAATGCTTCGCAAAAATGAATTGCAAGTAAAAGACAAATATACCTTAGAAAATACCTTGAATGATATTGCACAAAAACGATGGAATGTGTATGCCAAAGACCCTTTTGGTGGACCATTGCAAGTCTTGCAATATTTGGGTCGTTATACACACAAAGTAGCTATAACCGCACATCGCATTAAGAAAATAGATGTAGAAAAAAGTACAATTACGTTTGAGTACAAAGACTATCATGCACGAGGTACGAAGGATGAACGAAAAGAAATGACGCTTACAATTGATGAATTTATACGACGCTATGAGCAACACATATTGCCCAAACGCTATACCAAAATCAGGCATTATGGTTACCTCAAAAACTATAAACGAACCGAGCGTTTGAAGCAACTCTTTGCATTATTGAAACTGCCACCACCACCACCCAAAATACTCATACCTGTGCGACAACGCATGCTTGAAAAGTATGGCAAGGATATTATGCTTTGTCCCAAATGTGAAAAAGCGAAACAGGAATTAGTAGCGACTTATCGCAAAGGTGTGCTCTGCAAAACGTATGAAACCAGCGAACAAGAAACAAACAATAAATCACCATAAAAAGAATATGGCGTATGAGGCAGATGAATTTTATTGTAAAAAGAAATGAGCAGTTCGCGGGCGTGCCTCGCTTTAGCGGGCGTGCCTCGCTTTAGCGGGTAAGGGAAGCTATGCACACAACGCAATTAAAATGAACAAAAAGACCAACAACAAAATTGAAATACTTATAAGATAAACCAAACACGCCCTACTAATACACCTATAGCAAACTGCTGAGTGTACGCTGAACACGGAATAGCAAAAAACGCCC
>JBATAS010000255.1:0-5988 GCA_049661965.1 Ferruginibacter sp.
GATAAAAAATACTGTTCTTTTCATAATCGTAAGAGTAGATTAAAATTCTGAGTATTAAGCAAGTTATCAAAATTCAATGTCATTTTCCGAATCATTTGTAGTGTTAACATTTAAAGTTAGAAAGCGAAATTAATTTCAAGTAGTGTGAGGTAGCTGAAATGGCACATAACACTAGCATTTATGCTATAATACGCTACTCATCTTTTTAAACAAGCATTGATTATCAGCAAACTAGTGTTATACATTTTGTATTGTTTATAGCATAAATGCAATTTATGATATTTTTTAATCTGTTCAAAAATCCTTTTATGAAGCATCAAAACCTTCCCACAATTTTAAAATTAACCAGCCTGGGGGTTAGCCTGTTGGGGATGCTGTACACATTATTGGCAAAATCTTTTATAAGCTGGTAAGAGATGGTATTGCGGCGGTCAATTAAATTAAATACTTCAAAGCTGGCCCATATATTTTCGAAACTGCGGAAGGGGCTGTGGCTGCGGCGCTTGCTTTTTTCACTAAGCAGTTGTGCGCTGAAACCCACATCTACCCGTATGTACGGCTCAATGGTAAGTGCATTGCGGTACTTTACGCTGTTGGGTATATTGTAACTCATGTTGCTGCCATACAACAGGTTTAAATGAAACTTAAAGTTTTTATTGGTGGCCAGGTAATCTTCCAGGTACAAACCGGCGGTAATTAAACGGTCGGTGGGGCGGCGTACAAAACCTACTTCGTTCCTGATGCTGTCAACTGCTACCTGGTCGGCGCTTTTTGAATTGATGATCTCCACGGCTGCATTTTTATACTGGTAATAAAAATCATTATCGAGGTTTTCTTTGGTTTGCATAATGCCAATGCTTAACCAGCTCTCGGCATCTTTTACCAGCTCGCCAAAAAGCCTGGCTTCAAAACCGGTGGCATAGGCTTTGGCATCGTTGTTACCGGCATAGCGGATCTTTACATTGTCAATATCATATACATCTACACTGTTCATGATCTTGTAATACGCTTCGGTGGTAAGGCGAAAGGGGCGGCTGCTGAAAGCTTTAAAATTATAATCCATGCCGGCAACAAACTGGTAACTTTTTTGTGCTTGTACATCGGTATTTAAAGTGCCGTCGTATTTGCGTAGCTCACGGTAAAACGGTGGTTGATGATAAGCGCCTGCTGCCAGTTTAAGCACCACATCTTTTTTCCAGTTGGGTTTAATGCTTACCTGCATGCGTGGGCTTATTAAAAATTCTTTGTTCAGCGAATTGTAATTGTAGCGTACACCGGCCTGCAGGGTAATATCCTGTTTGGTTCTGCCCAGGCGGATATTATCCTGTATATAGCCACTGTATTTTTGAATACTGAGGTCGGCAGTGGAATTTAAGTACTTAAATAAATTTAGCTGTGCCGGGTTATGCGGCAGTGAATAACCGGCGCTGTCCTGGTATTCCCATTCTTTAAGGCGGTCGTTAATATTGGTTTGCTCAACACTGTTGCCAAACTGTATAAAATGTTTGCCTGTTGCATAAGAACCTTTCAGGCTTGCATTGTACACATTAATGTCAAGCTCGTTGCGGCCATAGTTTTGGTAGTAGCCGGCACCCAACGGGTTAATAATTTGTCCGTAAGTGCTGCTGGTATTATCAAAGTCGCGGTCGCCAAATAAATAACTGCCGGCAATATCAAAGTTTTCGTTTTCTTTATTCTGAAAGCGGCTTGCCATCCACTTTAGTTTTAGTTTTTTGTTGGGCGTATGTACAATGCTCAGGCCAATAAGGTTTGTTTTGTAACCATCTTTTTCCTGTCCTTCAAATAAAATATCCAAACCCAGGTTAGCGGTAAATAAAGGAGAGAAGACGGAAGTTGTTTTTTGTGCCGATTCGGGAAACAGTGAAAATTTGGTTACGGAATAAGTACCCAGTAATTCTAATTGTATTTTTTCGTTGAGTTTATAGGTGATAAAACCCTGCACATCGGTTGAAGAAGGTATATAGGAACCGGTTGTTTCCTGGCTCTTCAATAAATTTTTATTGCTGCGGTTGCGTACGCCAACCAGGTAAGTTATTTTTCCTTTACGGGCAGCGCCTTCCAGGTGCAGGCCCTGCTCCAGCAAACTTACATAAGCCGAGCCGCCAAAGCCTGTTGGTTTTTTATATTGAATATCCAATACGCTGCTCATTTTATCGCCATACTTTGCCTGGAAACCGCCGGTATAAAAATTTACATTCTTTGCCAGCTCTGGGTTTATAAAACTAAGGCCTTCCTGTTGTCCGCTGCGGACCAGGTACGGACGAAAAATTTCAAAGTCGTTAATGTAAATTAAGTTCTCATCATAATTGCCGCCCCGTACACTGTACTGCGATGTGAGTTCGTTATTGCTGCCCACCAGTATTTTTATCAGGCCTTCTACACCGCCGGTAGTGCTGGGTAAAACAAGTGCGTTCTTTGGGTTTATTTTGGTAAGGCCGGTTTCAGTTCTTTCTTTATCCTCGCCAACCACAACTGTTGTAAGCGTTTTGCTGCCCCGTTCCATTTGTACAGTTATTTTTTCTTCTTCACCATCGCTGAGAAAAAAATTCTTTTGTACTTCATCATATCCTTCATGTGAAAAAATCAGGGCAAATGACCGGCCGGCGGCAACTTTTAAACTGAAATAACCACTGTCGTTTGTAGTGATGCCGCTTGTTTTACCCAAAACGATTACTGATACTTTGGAGATGGGGTTGTCATTTTCGTCAACCAGTTTTCCGGTAATGGTGGCGGATTTAGATTGAGAAAATAAAGACAGCGTACTCAGCAGTAAAAGAAAAATAATGGCAGCTCTCATTATATGAAGATATATATTTTATTGTTGTACAATGCCTAAATTTACAGCTCAAAATTAATTAAAGTGGTAAGATTATTTTTTGGCGTTATTATTTTTTCAATGGTTGTTTCTTCCTGCAGTAATAACAGCAACGAACCCGGCACTGAAAAGCAGGATGCTGTTGTGCAGAAGAAAAAGCTGAGCAATTATGGTGAGCTGGTTTACCTGGATACTGCAGAAAACATCCGCAACATTTTGTGCCAGGCCTGGGTTTTGGAAGATGATGCTGATGGTATAGAAGGCATGGATGAAAGTTCGAAATTTGAAGTTCCGTACCGCAGTTTTTATTTTTCAACTGAAGGGACTTTTGTAAAAAATCCCAGGAATACTTTTGATTATGGCACATGGACCTTTGATGATGCCAGTAAGCAGATCAGCATCAATAACACAATAGACAAAACCAAAGATATTTATAAGATAGCCGGTGTGGCATATGATGAACTGGTATTGGTGAACAGCGGCGTAAACAGCAGTACCAACTTAACATTTACAGCGCCAGCCATGCGTTTTAAAAATGCCCGGGACGAACCTTATTTTTTAGAAAATAACCGCTGGCGCATCAAACCAAAACAAAAAGAATCTGATTCGGCCATTCATCAACGGCTCAAAGAAAATCTTTACTTTTTTATTTTGTTTTACCGGTCGGCACTGGCTAAAGATGAAAAGATTGTTTCCTTCTGGGGACTGCCATCCTGTTTTAAATGGTATGGCGGCGCTATTTATTTAAAAAGAGAAAATGAACTTAAAGAAAACTGGCTCAATTGTTTTTACAATAAAGAACAGGCCATGCAGGCCTACGCACTGGCCGATCGTTTACTGAGCCAGAAATACGAATGGCCAAAAGGCGAAAGTAACTGGCTTAAACTGAACCTGGCGGTGGTGGAGCTGATGTATAAAAAGATTGATGAAGTGCGTTAAACAGCAGCAATGCAACAGCGTTGTGATAATAATTGATTTTGTGTTTTTGTAAATGCCGCTATTCAGTTATTTTTGCGTGGTGAAAATATTTGTATTCATTTTTAGTCTGTACTTAATCATCTTGCCGGGCATTACCTGTGCAGCAGCATTTGGCTGTACAGATGAAATACAAAATTCCATTACGCAAACTGATAACCATACAGATGATGAAGATGAAGACTGTGGTTCTTTTTGTACCTGTTCATGCTGTATGCATATTGTTACAGTAAGTACAGCGTTTCAGGAAATGCTGATGGAAAAACCGGTCATTAATCCTAATCATTTTTTCTATACAAATATTTCACTTCCTTCCAACTATTTTGGTAATATCTGGCAACCGCCCAGGATGAGTTAAGTTTTAATCGGCTATTCATATTCTTATAACAGAACTTAACCAACAAGTTTTAAAAATAATTTAATGAAGAAAATAATGATGTTGCTTCTGGCAACAATGCTCATATATAGTGCCCATGCACAAAATACTTTTAAAGTAATACTTAAAGACAGTAAAACACTGGTACCGCTTACAGGTGCAACAGTATCTATACAGGCCGGTAACAAAGGCTCTGCCACCGATGCCAATGGCTTTACTGAATTAAATAATATTCCAAACGGAAAACAGGTTATTTCGTTCAGCTTTACGGGCTATGAAACAATTACCCGTCATTTTACTTTTCCACTTACCGGCGAAAATGCAGTAATAATCAGTTTAACAGCGGCCGAAGAAGAGCTGGATGAAGTGATTGTACAAAGTACCAGAACCAGCCGCACTATTGCTAATACAGCTACCAGGGTAGAGACGATTGACGGCGAGGAACTGGATGAAAAAAATAATATGCGGCCGGCCAATGTAAGTATGCTGCTGCATGAAAGTACAGGGCTGCAGGTGCAGCAAACATCGGCCACCAGTGGCAATGCCAGCATAAGAGTGCAGGGACTTGACGGACGCTACACACAACTTTTAAAAGATGGTTATCCCAACTTTGGCAACTTTGCCAGCGGCTTAAGCATACTGGAAATTCCGCCACTTGATCTGAAACAGGTGGAAGTTATCAAAGGCCCGTCATCTACTTTGTACGGTGGTGGTGCTATTGCAGGGGTTATTAATTTTATTTCAAAAACGCCGAAGGAAAAAGCGGAATATGATTTTCTTTTTAATCAATCGCATATCGGTCAAACTAATTTCGGCGGCTATGCTTCGCAGAAAAAAGGAAAGTTTGGTTATAGTGTTTTAGCTACGCTGAATTTTCAAAAAGCTTATGATGTAGATAAAGACGATTTTTCGGAGATACCGAAGGGCAAAAACTTTACCATAAATCCGAGACTGTATTTTCATCCAAATCCAACACTAAGTATTATGCTGGGCAACAGTTATACCTGGGCGGAGAATAAAGGCGGCGATATGGAAGTGATAAAAGATAAAGCAGATGCTGTACATACTTATTTTGAAGAAAACCAAACCCGACGGAATACCACAACACTTGAAATAGATAAAAAATTTAACAGCGGCAACAAAATCAAACTTAAGCAAAGCCTGGGTTTGTTCGACAGAACAATCACAATGTCGAATTATGCTTTTTCGGGTTACAATGTAAACAGCTTTACCGATCTGTCGGTATTGATAAATAAACAAAAGCATAACATTATTGGCGGATTGAATTTTGTGCTGGATAAATTTACACATCGCAATATGCCTGTCTTACATGCAAAGTCATCAACATCGGGTATTTATGTACAGGATACCTGGGATATAACCGACAAGGTGATTTTAGAAAGCGGGGTAAGAGTGGATCATGTGAATTATAAAAACAATAATTATGCAAAGAACCAGACCTTTGTTTTACCAAGAGTATCAGCATTGTTTAAGATCAATCATCAACTCAGTTCAAGAATTGGCGGCGGGCTGGGGTATAAAATACCTACTTCTTTTACAGAGGAAACAGAATCTGTACAATATCAGAATCTGCTGGCACTAAATAATGTAGAAGCTGAAAAAAGTGTTGGTGGTACTGTAGATATTAATTTCAGAACAAACATCAGCGGCGACCTTGCTTTCAGCATCAACCAGATGTTTTTCTTTACACAGATTAATAAGCCATTGATTCTACAGTCAGATATTTTTGGAAATCTTTCTTTTGCCAATGCAGCTAAACCTGTTGTTAGCAGCGGTTTTG
>JBATAS010000256.1:0-7502 GCA_049661965.1 Ferruginibacter sp.
CTACCCAACCGTTCATATAAATATGCCTGCAGGCATTGCCACAGCAGAGTATCTTTAAGAAAACTTGTTAATCATGAAAAACATATTCCTTTTATGCATTTGCTTTTGCATAGTTAATTTTTCAAAAGCACAAACCCAGGAACAGGAAGTTGAAGCCGTTAAAACGATATGCAATTATTACTTAGAAGGCGGAACCAATGGTGATAGTGTGATGTTCTCCAAAGCCTTTCATCCTGATGGCTTAATGCAGTATGTGCGTAATGATACGGTACAAAAGGTATTGCTGAAAGATTTTATGGCACGTATGTCCAACTCAGGTAAAAAGCAAGACCGTACCAGTAAGATAGAAACTGTGGAAGTTTATGGTAATGCTGCTGTGGCTAAACTTACCATTGAATACAAGGGATTTTATTTTCATGATATCATGAGTCTGCTTAAAACAAAAGATGGCTGGAAAATAGTTGGTAAAATATTTTACCGGCAGAATAAATAGCAATAAAAAAGGCTGACAACTTTTAAAAAGTCATCAACCTTTGTTAAAACCAAGCATAATTTATTTTCCGCCGTTTGCTGTAAGATCTGCTTTGCAGTTTGCATCCAGTACAGGGATGCTTCCGGTTAACAATACCCCCAGAATATCGGTTGTTTCTGATGCATAATACATGAGGCAGTTTGTGTTGTTACAATGATTGCCATGTGCTGCATCTTTATGATTTGTTTGCATAGAAGAACCTATATCAACCAAACCGAGTATATGACTAAATTCATGTTCCAGAACCGTACTCTCCAGTTTTGTTCGACTGGCCTGTCCCAGTCCACCTGAATTATCATGAACAGTTTTACCCAGGATACTCATAGATGTATTTCTATATGCAATACCTAATACATTACCCTCAGAATAATTTCCATCCGTATATAAAAAGTAAACACCCAACTCACTACCCGATGTATAGGCTGTCCGGTTGTTTTTTTCAATAGTTGCAATATCATTTAAAGAATAAACAGTTTTTCCTCCAGAAGCTATCTGTGTTTGAACAACTGTAATGCCCCCCGGTTTATTAAGTAGTGTATTTAAAAATGCTGTCAGGTTATTGACAGCGGCAGCATCGGGCTGAAAGCCAGGCATATACTGTATTTCAATTTTTACCGAAGTATACTTTGCTGCACTGAGTAAATCATTGGCAGAAGCGCCTGTAATTTTATTGTTAGCATCATTAATGGCAGGAAGGTTAGAAACAATATCAGATTTTTTACAGCTTGTAATGGAAAACAGCATGAAAAAAAATACAGTAATAATACTGGTTGTTTTCATAATCATAATAGCAGATTTAATTCAGCTTTATGTACGAAAATACCGTGCCAAAAGATTTGTTTGCAAGGTTGAGTTGGCCGAAAAGCAAAAGGTTGACAGCTTAGAAAACTGTCAACCCTAAACTTCTAAACTCTAAACCCCTACTCCACCCAATCAGCAATAAAAATATTGGTATCTCTTGTACCGCCATTATTACGGTTACTGCAAAAAATAATTTTCTTTCCATCCGGGCTGAACATAGGGAATGCATCAAAACCTTTATCACGGCTTATTTTTTCCATATTTTTTCCATCAAGGTCTATTTTGTACATATTAAAAGGAAAGCCTCTTTTGTACTCGTGGTTGCTGCAAAAAATAATGTTTTTTCCGTTTGGTGTAAAATTAGGGGCCCAGTTAGCCTGCTCCAGAAATGTAATTTGATGTGCATCGCTTCCATCTGCATTGGCAATCCATACTTCCATATGTGTTGGTGCAACAAGGTTCTGTGCCAACAGGTCTTTATATTCTTTAATTTCTTCAGGAGTTTCGGGCCTGGAGGCTCTCCATAAAATTTTTGTTCCATCGGGACTGAACCATGCACCTCCGTCATAACCCAATGCATTAGTAATTCGTTTTATATTTTTTCCTTCAAGGTCCATGGTATACAATTCAAGATCTCCATCCCTCATCGAAGTAAATAATATTTTATCACCCTTTGGGGAAACAACCGCCTCGGCATCGTACCCCTTTGTTTTGGTTAACTGCTTTACTATTTTACCATTCAGGTCGGCCTTAAAAATATCAAAGCTTTCATAAATAGGCCAGATGTATTTGTTGCCGTGTTTGCTACGGTCGGGCACTGGCGGACAATCAGTACTTCCTAAGTGTGTACTGCCATAAACAATATGTTTTCCATCGGGATAAAAATACGCACAGGTAGTTCTGCCGGTTCCGGTACTCACTAATTTTGGTTCAAATTTTTCTCCGGCGGCAGGTACCTTACCCATCCATATCTGGTCGCACATTATTCCTTCCGCAGGATTAGTTTTTTGAAAGACGATATATTTTCCGTCAAAACTAAAATACGCTTCAGCATTATCGCCACCAAAAGTTAACTGTTGCACATTGGCAAAATGTTTTTCACCTTCAAAATGAATAGTATCATTAATAAGTTCAGACTGAGCAGTTACCTGCCTTGTATTATACCGGAACGAAACCAACCCGATAATACCTATTAATACTACACTTAAAAAAATCAACTTTTTCATACACTTATATAATTAGGTGTCAAAGGTAAAAAATGTAAATTTTCAGATTGTCAGAAAATTGTCATGTGCTTAACAACACAGTACTTAATTTTGCGGCATGAGGAAACTATATACACTGATTGTTACCTGTCTATTCATTTTAACAGCCTGTAACAGCAATACTGATAAAAAAAACGGAGACATAAATAATGTTTCTGCTAAGGAACAGGCTTTAATTGATGCTGTAAGCAAATTCCCCGATTCTCTTTTATTGAGAGAAGAACTCATACAATATTACCGCGACACTGCTGATTATGAAAAAGCCATTGGAACAACAGATGCGGCTTTACAAAAAGACAGTTTAAACGACAGACTTTGGGAAATAAAAGGTAACCTGTATTTTGAAAACTATGATACCGTTAATGCCATTAAAGCATTAAACAGGGCTGCAGATATTTACCCATCGCCACAATACATTATTCCATTGGGATCTATGTATGCTCAAACCAGAGACAGTATGGCGCTGAATATTGCTGATTTTTTATTGAAAGCTAAAATGACCCGTGATGATAAAGAAGCTTTTTTTATTAAAGGCCTCTATTACAGTTTTACCGGCGATAAAAACAAAGCCATCAGTTTTTTTGATAAATGCCTGAACCTGGATTATAATTATATGTACGCTTACCGTGAAAAAGCTATTGCTTTATACGACATGGGCAAATACGAAGATGCTATTACCGTTTTAGATAAGGCCGTAACCCTGCAAAATAAATTTGATGAAGGCTATTACTGGCTTGGCCGCTGCCTGGAAAAAACAAACAAACCAACTGATGCCATCGAAGAATATAAAAATGCGTTACGCATAACACCCGATTACCTTGAAGCAAAAGATGCGTTAACAAGGTTAGGTATAAAATAATTAATGAATTAACTTTGCAACAGATTTTCATCTAACATCTAACATCTAACATCTAACATCTAACATCTAATCATGGCTATCATCGCTCCTTCCCTTCTTTCATCAAACTTTTTAAATTTGCAGGCCGATTGCAATATGCTTAATGAAAGCCAGGCCGATTGGTATCATCTGGATGTAATGGACGGAAGCTTTGTACCTAATATCAGCTTTGGCCCCATGATTATTGAGTTTTTTAGAAAAGCAACAACAAAAGTTTGCGATGTGCATTTGATGATAGAAAACCCAGGCAATTATGCAGAGGCTTTTAAAAAAGCGGGGGCTGATATTTTATCAGTTCATATTGAAGCCTGTCCGCACCTGCACCGCAATATTCAGCAAATAAAAAGTTTGGGTATGCAGGCTGGTGTAGCTGTTAATCCGCATACACCTGTTGATTCATTAAAAGATATTTTAGCTGATATTGATTTAGTTTGCCTGATGAGTGTTAACCCAGGTTTCGGCGGACAATCATTTATACCAAATACCCTGCATAAAATAAAACAACTACGTGAAATGATTGATGAACAATCTTTAAACGTAAAGATTGAAATTGACGGTGGTGTTACACTGGAAAATGCAAAATCAATTATTGATGCCGGTGCCGATGTGCTGGTGGCGGGCAATACTGTGTTCCGATCTTCCGACCCTAAAGCAACCATTGCCGCATTAAAAAGTTTGTAACTTTTATTTCAACTTCCATCTTAGTCCTGCATAAAATTCTCTTCCTCTTGTTGGGCCCCACACTGATGAAATATCAAAGTATGGACTGAACGGGTCTTGCCAACTGATGATGGGTTGGTTTTGACGAAAATTGAAAATATTTTCGCAGCCGGCATACACTTCAAAGTTTTTAAAAATATAGGTGAATTGGGCATTTGCAGTTGTGTAGCTCTTCGAATAGTCGGGTCGTTGATACACCGCAGGATTTGATTTTGTATTGGGTAAACGTTGCTCTCCAAACCAATGAATATTTACATCGGCATGAAATTTATTGCTGACCGGTTTGTAACTTAATGTAGTTAAAACTTTATGTCTTGGATTAAATGGCAATACTTCTTTCGTGCCATTATTAACCCTGTACACATCTAAAAAATTATAACCCGCTTTAATCTCATACCGCTTGTACAGCTTAATAAAAAAATCTGCCTGAAAACCATTACTCACACTTTTACCAGTAAAGTTTTTTACAATGGCTTTGGTTGGGTCGGTATCATAATCCGGGAATATCTGGTTCTGAAAATTGGTTCTGTAATAATCCAGACTGATATAGCCCGAGACATTTTCTTTTTCAAATTTTTGGGTAATGTTAATGCCCATGTTCACAGCTTTTTCCGGCTTTAAAGCTTCGGCAAAAATAATATCCCTTGAGCTTGCCAGCAGGCCAATATTTTCGCTGAAAAAATTAACGGTACGCCAGCCTGTACCAATATTTGCACGGATAGTAAGTTTGGATGTTGGGTCGTACTTCACCAATGTTCTTGGTGTAATTTCCCAGCCAAACTGATTATGATTATCGGCTCTTAGCCCCGCAATCCAGGTTAGTTTGCCTTTAAAAAAACTCATGGTATTTTCTGTAAATAATCCAGCTACATTTTCCACACGGTTATATTTTCCGTCATAATTTCGGTTGATGATGTTATCGGTAAAAACAATGTCTTCATTAATATCCAGGTGTTTGAAATTTATACCCGATTTTAAATCGTGGTTTGCAGCATATTTAAATTCATGCTGCAGGTTTATAAATGTACTGGTTTGTTTTGCCTTATAAGAAAGGGAGCCAAAAAACGATTCCTGGTTTTGATGAAAGCCTGATGTATAAAGGGTAAGCCGGTGAACATCATTAAACCGGTAACTTGTTTTAGCCCACATTTCAGGCTGATTGAGTTTTACTGTATTACCATAAATACTGCTGCTGCCTTTATGCTCACCAGGATTAAAATGAATCTGACCGCCAACACGATTTTCATTTAAAAAACGTACCGCTATTTCGCTGCTCCAGCCCCAGTCATTTTCTTTGCCCACCTTCCATTTATTCATAATCATGTAACGGGTAAGCAATGGCAGATCTAAAAAATCATCTTTATCTCTGTCAATTTTATTGGCAGGCTGTACCATGTGAAAGGCCAGTAAGCCATGCCATTTGCCTTTCTTAAAATTGGTGGCCAGGTTTATATGTTTTTCTAAGAAACTATTCAGGTAAACATTTGCAAATAGTTTTTCAGATGCATTTGGCTTTTTTGTTTCTACATTAATTTGTCCGCTAATGCTTTCGTAACCTTGTAACACGCTGTTAGCGCCTTTAGAAATATAAATATTGTCAACCAATGTACCTGGAATTCCACTGATGCCATAAGTAAAACTCAATCCCTGTATCATTGGGAAACCATCAACCAATACCTGATTGTAAACACCCGATAAACCCAGTATCCGCAATTCTTTTGCATTGGTAATAACATTGGTTGTTTGTGGCTGTACTGATGATTGTGTTTCGAAACAACCAGCCAAATCGCAACAGGCCGATTTTTTCAACTCCACCGAAGTAAGTATTTCCACTTTAACAGGACTGCGATTGGATATAACTGTACCAGGCTTTTCTGCTTTCACCTGCACGCCCTCCAGATTTTCTTTAGTTTTCAGTACAAACAATACGTTTGCCATATCGCTTACATCAATAGTATCTGTTGTATAGCCAATATAACTTACAACCAGCTTGCTGTTGGTTTCCTGTTTTTTAATCGAGAAACTGCCATCTGACGAAGCAACCGTACCTTTTTTATTGTTAAGCCAGAATATGGAAGCGCCTGAAAGTGGATTATTATTTGCATCAACAACCTTGCCCGTAATAGTTTGTGCGGCACCGGCTATTGGCAACAGTAAGCATATATAAATAAATAATTTCAACATTAGTTTCCTTTTACTTTATAGGGTTTTTCATTGGGATCGCTGCAGCCTCCGGTATTCTCAATGACTTTGTATATTTCTTTGTTACTTACCAATGCCGGGTTATAAGTAACCTTAAAAACTGATGTAGGTCCCGCTTTGCCTGGTATACAGTTACTAACGCCTTTCAATTCCTTTACATTGTCCGAAAGTGTTTTAAGGTCGTTGCTGCAGGTTACTCCTTTTACTTTAATAGTAATGGTTGAATCAGTTGCAGGCTTTATAGCATACGCAAATGATGTGTTGCTTATAACTGTAAAAACCAGTACAGCAATGATGAGTTTTTTAATCATGGTCATTATTATTTTAGTTATGCAAATTTAAATTATTAATATCAGACTGTTGCTGATTACAGCTTTCGTCATTTCATTATTTATTGTTGTTGATGATTATTGCAATATCTGCTGGTATTTCCATCGGTTGCAACGGAAGAACATTTGATCCTCCTGTATTTCCAACAGGAATTTTTCCAACAAATGATTTTATACCGCCAACCAGTAATCTAGGAATCTGGCCGATAATTTCTTTTCCGTTTTTTATTTTAATGCCAAAGCCTAACATCTTCCAGTGAACAGCGGTATGTTCTATCGGGTAGGGCTGGCCCAGAATATGAGCTCTTTCCAAATGTCGCCAGCTTTGCTGATAATTCTTCATAGCAAATTCAGCTTTTGACAGCCTTAATTCTTCTGCGTAAAAAGGTTTTAATGCAACAGGCATCAATGTATTTATTCCCATCTTATAATTTTATTTTAATACCGCCATTAGTAACAAACCCTTCGGTGTGGTTCCAAATCTGATCAAATGAAGGGTTGCTGTGTGGCGGACTCACTACTCCTTTATATTTGCTCTGCCGCTGATCGGTAAAATTTTCGAAATTAATAAATACCGAAACTTTCCTGAATGTTTTCTGCGCCATAAACCCAAACTCCCAGAACGATGGCGTTCTATATCCATTGTCTAAAAACTGGTTCCCCGTAAGGTATCCCTCAAGCCCAAGTTTAAAATTATCTTCCTTCTCATACATCAATGTAAGATTGAGTTTATTTTTTGGTACCAGGCGAAGAAA
>JBATAS010000257.1:0-33377 GCA_049661965.1 Ferruginibacter sp.
AAGTAGTGGATACAGATAAGCCAACATAATCAACAGCTACCGGAAATGTTTTGTGTGTTCTTTCAACCAGCGCAAGGGTTTGGATTTTTTTGGGAAGTTGTTCCAGCAAGGGCTTTAATGCGTACAACATGGTACGGCCGCTGTTAGCTACATCATCAATCAGTAAAATAGTTTTATCAGTAAAATCGATGGTTTTATTTAAAGTAATCGTGGACGGATTTTTTTTATCTAAGCTAAGCTCCAGCACCATCACTTCGCCGCTGAAAACTTCTTTTAAATACTGATGTATTTTTTCTGCAATCACCGTACCGTTGGCTTTAATACCAATCAATATCAGTTGTTCTGCATTATTATTTTGTTCAACCACCTGCAATGCCATACGGCGCAGTTTTCTATTGGCAACTTCAGCGGTTAGTATTTGTTTTTTTTGTTCCATGATGGCACGAATTTAATTGAAAATAGTGTAAAAGCATCCATACCAATTCACGACAAGTATCTTAGGTTCTATAAAACATAGCGGATAAATAACAGGGCTTGAAGCTGTAACCCTGTGTAATAATTATAGTAATGGCAGAGGTATCTGAAAAAAATCTAATCCTGAACCAGCGCTATTGAAACACGGTCTGAGCTGGCGTCGTAGAGCATTTTATAGGTAAAGCGGCCAAAGGCTAGTTCAGTTTCGCCGATATAATCAAATGGCCTTATCCAGTAAACCTTCCCGTTCATGGTTAAATTAACCCAGGCATATTTATAAACCCTATCAAACTTGTGGTAATCACTGGCCGAACCCGTATTTATCTGCCCGTAATTATAAGCCAGCGGACCGGGTGTGTTGGACAAAGTTCCTTGCGGGTCAACAGTAAAATCATAAAATACCCATGAAGTAGTGTTAAGAATACGAACCTGCGTGTCGCTATAAGTTGGTTTGCTTTTTTTGCAACTGTTTATCATCAATAATGTGGCAATTACAATTGCTGCAGTCAGCATTTTTTTCATGCTATATATGACTACTTTAAAAACAAAAATGCTGCCCTCGGCTGAAAAGAAAATAATAGTCTGCATAAGCTGTGCCATCTGCGGGGAAAATTTATTTAACTTAGCGTACAAACCTGTTTATGCAAATCTTACAACAAATACTTTTCATAGCTGTTTCAATTTTCGCTATCTGGCTTTTTGCCAAAAATATCAGTATCATCCGCCGCAATATTTTTTTGGGTAAAGATGAAGACCTCAGCGATAATCCATCCCTGCGCTGGAAAAATTTATTCCTGCTCGCCTTCGGACAAAAGAAAATGTTCCGCAACCCGCTGGTGGCAGTCATGCATTTTATTGTGTATGCCGGTTTTGTTATTATTAATTTAGAAGTGCTTGAAATTGTGCTGGATGGAATGCTGGGCACTCACCGCCTCTTTCTTCCGTACATCGGTAGTTTGTATACCTTTCTCATCAACAGTTTCGAAATACTTGCCCTGGGCGTATTAATAGCCTGTGCCATTTTTTTAGTAAGAAGAAATATCATCAAACTAAAACGTTTCATCAGTAAAGATCTTGATGGTTGGCCACACAGCGATGCCAATTATATTTTGATCACCGAAATTGTTTTGATGACGCTTTTCCTTACCATGAACAGCGCCGACCGTGCCTTGCAGTTACAAGGCGCTGCACATTATCATGAAACCGGAAACTTTGTTATCTCCGGCATCATTGCTCCGCTCATGGATGGACTTTCAACATCTGCCTTAATTATTATTGAACGCAGTTGCTGGTGGTTACATATTCTGGGCATATTTGCTTTTTTAAATTACCTGCCTTACAGCAAACACCTGCACATCTTACTGGCCTTTCCCAATGCCTATTATGCAAGACTTGAAACCGTTGGCAAGATGGACAATATGGAAAATGTGCAGAACGAAGTGAAGTACATGATGCAGCCGGAGCTTGCTCCTGCAGGCGATGCAGCGCCCATGAAATTTGGTGCCAAAGATGTATTTGACCTTAGCTGGAAAAGTTTATTAGACAGTTACAGTTGCACCGAATGTGGCCGTTGTTCGGCTGCCTGCCCTGCTACACAAACAGGTAAATTATTAAGTCCACGAAAAATAATGATGGACACCCGTGACCGCCTGGAAGACGTTGGTAAAAACATCCGGGCCAATGGCGAATTTAAAGATGATGGAAAAAATCTTTTCTCACATATTGGCATTGAAGAACTGCGTGCCTGTACCACCTGTAATGCCTGTGTACAGGAATGCCCGGTTTCTATTTCTCCTTTAGAAATTATTTTAGAACTGCGCCGCTCTCTTATTATGGAAGACAGTAATGCCCCGCAGGAATGGAACGTAATGTTCGGCAATATTGAAAATAATTTTGCACCCTGGAAATTTAGCCCGGATGACAGGGATAAGTGGGTTGAGGAAATGGGTTAGGATTGATTTTTAAGGATGTATACTTTAGACTTGGTATAACATAAATTTCGTTCCTTTATCAAATAAACTACAGCATGAAAAAATTATTACTGATACTTATTCTCTGCCCATTATTATCAACTGCACAAACAAACCTGCCCCGGTTTGAAAACGATACGCTTTATACCACAAGCGGATATACCATTTACGAAGGACAAACATTACATTTTGCCAAAGGCACATCGGCTGCAGGTTATTTCAGGTTCGTTAAATTTCACAGCAATATGGCCCGAACCGATACTTACACTTTACAAAACAGCACTTTAACCGTTAATAAATTAAGAGCTTATAAAAACTCCGGCCCCGACAAACAGACCATCCGCATTGCAGGTACAGTAAGCTATGCAAATGGTTCTAAGGCTGATGTTGATATGTTTATGGAATTTGAAAAAGCGGTTACAAGTCCTGACGGATTACCCGGCGAATTAACCGTACCTGAAGCATTCAGAACAAAACCTGCCGTTGCCATTACAGAAGAAATAAAAAAAGCAAATACGCCAACTGCTGAAACAAAAAAACAAACAGCTCCGGATGATCTTAAAAAAATACTGGTAGCCGACGAAATTAAAAAACTGTTCGACTTATACAAAGCAGGTGCTTTAACCAAGGAAGAATATGAGGCACAAAAGAAGAAGTTGCTGGAAAGGCAATAATTTTAAAGCTGGCTGAAATGATGAACAGCCCGTAATTCCACTTACAATCAGTTTAATTTTTAACCATTTTGACTTGGCTTTTCGTTTGCCAGGAAGAAGTAGTATTGTAAACATCAGCAACTATTTTTTTGTACTTTTGCCCACCAATAACGATAAGGAAAATATAAAATGGAATTGACTAAAAATTTTGAACCCAAAGCCGTAGAGGAGAAATGGTATAAACACTGGCTTGATAAGCGTTATTTTAACAGCAAGCCCGATGCCCGGCCTGCATTTACTGTGGTAATACCGCCGCCCAATGTTACCGGTGTGTTACATATGGGGCATACACTTAATGAAACCGTACAGGATATTCTTGTACGCAAAGCCCGTATGAGCGGCTTTAATGCCTGTTGGGTTCCCGGCAGCGACCATGCATCTATTGCTACCGAAGCAAAAGTGGTTGCTATGCTTAAAGAAAAAGGCATTGATAAAAACAGTTTAACCCGGGAAGAGTTTTTAAAATATGCTTTTGAGTGGAAAGATAAATATGGCGGCATCATCTACAACCAGATTGAAAGACTGGGTTGCAGTGTTGATTGGGACCGTACCACTTTTACTATGGACGATCATTATTACCAGGCGGTACTAAAAGTATTTGTTGACCTGTATAACAAAGGATTGATTTATCGTGGAGCCAGGATGATAAACTGGGACTCATCGGCAAAAACTGCATTGAGTGATGAAGAAGTAGAATATAAAGATATCACGGGTAAGTTATACCATCTCCGGTACAAGCTTGATACCGATAAAGAAGAATATATCAGCATTGCTACGCAACGCCCCGAAACCATCATGGGTGATACCGCCATTTGCGTAAACCCAAATGATGAACGATACAAACATTTACAAGGGGCCTTTGCTTTTGTTCCCTTGATCAACCGCCGCATTCCTATAATCTTTGATGAGTATGTTGATCTTGAATTTGGAACAGGTGCTTTAAAAGTTACGCCTGCACACGATATTAACGATTATAATTTAGGATTAAAACATAATCTGGAAGTTGTTGATACCATCAGCGAAGACGGAACAATGAGTGCCGCAGCACAGATATATGTAGGCGAAGATCGTTTTACTGCCCGTAAAAAAATTATTAAAGAGCTTGAAGAAAAAGGTTTCTTAACCAAGGAAGAAGATTACACAACCCGGTTAGGATACAGCCAGCGCACTGGTGTTGTTGTAGAACCCAGAATAAGTACCCAGTGGTTTGTAAAGATGAAAGAAATGACGGGGCCTGCTTTAAAAGCAGTTGTTGATGGCGATATTAAAATTCACCCCGGCGATAAATTTTTAGCAACTTATAAATACTGGTTAGAGAATGTAAAAGACTGGTGCATCAGCCGCCAGCTTTGGTGGGGGCAGCAGATACCGGCATGGTACGATGAGGAAGGCAAAATGGTTGTTGCTGAAACTGAAGAAAAAGCAAAAGAAATATACAATACGCAATACTCAATACCCAATGCTCAACTTACACAGGATCCTGATGTTTTCGATACCTGGTTCTCCTCCTGGCTTTGGCCAATGGAAGTTTTTAAAGGCATCACTTCACCGGGTAATGAAGAAGTAAAGTATTATTATCCCGGTGCTGTTTTAGTTACCGGTCAGGATATTATTTTCTTTTGGGTAGCACGTATGGTAATGGCAGGAATGGAATATGAAAAACAGATTCCTTTTAATGACGTTTATTTTACCGGCATGGTAAGGGATAAGCAGGGCCGCAAGATGAGTAAGCAGTTAGGCAACAGTCCCGACCTGTTAGATCTGATTGAGCGATACGGAGCAGATGCTGTGCGTTTTGGTATTATGGTTTCTTCGCCTGCAGGCAATGATCTGATGTTTGATGAAAACAGTTTAGAGCAAGGGCGAAATTTTAATAACAAGATTTGGAATGCGTTGAAGTTGCTGAAGATGTGGGAAGGGAGGCAGTCGGCAGTTGGCAATGAGCAGTTGGCAGTTGACAACTTTGCAATTGATTGGTTTGAGAACAGACTAAATAAAGTAAGAGCCGAAGTTGATGAATTGATGAAACAATTCCGCCTGAGTGAAGCGTTGAAAACCATTTACAGCCTGATTTGGGATGATTTCTGCAGTTGGTATTTAGAATGGATAAAACCCGGTTTTGAGCAACCAATTGAATCAACCGTTTATAATAAAACCATCGGTTATTTTGAAGAGCTGATGCAATTGCTGCATCCCTACATGCCTTTTGTTACTGAAGAGATTTATCATTTGCTGAAAGAACAAACTGATGATTTGTGCGTAAAACAATTTGCAGAAGTAACTACTACCGATAAAAAAGTATTGACACAAGGCGAGTTGTTAAAACAGGTTATAACAACTATCCGGGATGGCAGAAATAAAAATCAGCTTAAGCCTAAAGAAACAATTCAATTGTATATTGAAACTGACAGTAAAGAAATATACAGTTCCATCGAAAATATTTTATGTAAACAGGTAAATGCCGATGAACTTTCGTTTACAACGGAAGCCATTGCCAGCACCATTATTGTAGCGGTTGAAAAAGATAAATTCTATATTAAAACAGATAAGGTACTTGATACCGCCACATTAAAAGATGATTTGTTAAAAGACCTTGAGCATCAAAAAGGCTTTCTTATATCTGTAGAAAAAAAACTGGGTAACGAACGTTTTGTACAAAATGCAAAACCCGAGGTAATTGCCCTCGAGCAAAAGAAAAAAGCCGATGCTGAAGCCAGGATAAAGACCATTGAGGAAAGCCTGTCAACAATCAGTTAAAACTTAAAAAGCATACTAATAGTTACGTAAATTCGTTTTTTTATAAACCATAGCCATGCTGAAACCTGTTAAACTTTTATTGCTGTTTGTACTTTCAGTTACTGCGTTAACTGCTTGGGCACAAAAACCAGCTTCCGGTAAGCCGGTGACAGTACAGAAATTTACACCCCCAAAGCTTACCTGTGTCCTTGGCATCCATGCCGATTCGGCAACTGTGTTTAAAGAAGAAGCTGTTCAACTGGTAAAACTGCCGTTGAAAATTACAGACGACAAAAAAAATGTTTATACCATTTCATCCTACCGGTTTAAATATACCAGGAGAGTTGTTACCGAAAATGAAGAAACCGGTAAAGCTTTACCGGCAATCAGCGAAATATTAGACCTGTTCAGAACAACACCCCTACCCGATCTATGGAGGAATACAATTGCAGAACAGATTAAACCGGGTGAGGAATTATACTTTTTTGATATTGTTGTAACAGATGCACAGGGCCGGTATATGTTTGCTCCAACTTTACGGATAAAAGTTAAATAATGCTTTCCATCAGAATTGCTGCTGTTGCAGATATCCCGTTGATACGGGAACTCACTTTTGCCATCTGGCCACAAACCTACAGCAGTATCATCAGCCAGGCACAGATTGATTATATGCTTGACATGATGTACAGTCCTGCATGTTTACAAAAACAAATGGAAGATGGCTGCACATTTATCATAGCTTATGATACTGATACCCCGGTTGCCTTTGCGGCTTATCATGAAACGGAACCGCAGATTTTTAAACTCGATAAAATTTATATCCTGCCATCTCAACAGGGAAAAGGAACAGGAAAGTTTATCATCAATTATATTACTACTGAAATAAAAAAACTTGACGCCAAAGCATTGCAGTTACAGGTAAACCGTCATAACAATGCAAAAAATTTCTATGAAAAACTCGGCTTTACAATTATTGATACCGCCGACTTTGATATTGGCAACGGTTATTTTATGAACGATTATGTGATGGAATTGTGTTTGTAGGAATTCGCCTTGTGGCGAATTCAATTACAGAACACGCCACAGGCGTGTTCCTACCCATGCACCAACTGATGCGTTTCCTTAATCACCCCCATCACAAAAACACTCTGCACGTTCCCCATATTTTCCTGCTGACTTAATTTATTTACATGAAAATCGTAGTAAGTATTCATATCCTTGCAAATAACTTTCAGCATAAAATCAAATTCGCCGCTGATGCTGTAACACTCAATAACTTCATGCATCTCATTAATACTTTTAATAAATTTTGCGCCGGCAGTTTTACTGTGTTCTTTCAGCGATACATAACAAATCACCAACAGGTTCAAATCAACCTTATACTGATCAACCAATGTTACATACTGTTTTATCACGCCGCTCTCCTCCATCCGTTTAATACGCTCATGTACAGGCGTGGTGCTCAGGTGAATTTTTTCTGAAATTTCCTTCACCGTAACCCTTGCATTTTCCTGCAACAGTTTAAGTATTGCCATATCTTTTGCATCAAGCGATACAGCCGTCACAGGTGTTTTTTCTTTTTTGATTGCTTTTGCCATGATAAACTTATATTTTGTCCTGCTAATGATAATAATACAGGACTATATCCCAAATATACAAACCATCTTGGAATATTATTCTGTAAAATGTAAATTTGTACTCTAAAACAATATAAAATATGTCAACAATAACTAAAAATGCAATCGACTTCAAACTTGCAAACAAGGTAAAGGATATGAGCCTTGCCGAGTGGGGTCGCAAAGAAATTATGTTAGCCGAAGCAGAAATGCCGGGCTTAATGGCCATCCGTGAAGAGTATGGTCCATCGCAACCATTAAAAGGCGCAAGAATTGCAGGTTGTCTGCATATGACTATTCAGACTGCTGTTTTAATTGAAACATTAACTGCATTAGGTGCAGAAGTTAAATGGAGCTCTTGTAATATTTTCAGTACACAGGATCAGGCAGCTGCTGCAATTGCGGCTACTGGTGTTGGTGTTTTTGCCTGGAAAGGACAAACACAGGAAGAAAGCGATTGGTGTATTGAGCAGACTTTATTCTTTGGTGGCGCCGACCGTCCTTTAAATATGATTTTGGATGATGGTGGCGATTTAACCAACATGGTATTTGATACCTATCCTGAACTTGTTCAGCATATTAAAGGATTAAGTGAAGAAACCACAACCGGTGTTCACCGTTTATATGAGCGTATGGAAAAAGGCACGTTGCCTATTCCTGCAATCAACATCAACGATTCGGTTACCAAATCTAAATTTGATAACAAGTATGGTTGTAAAGAAAGTTTAGTAGATGCTATCCGCCGTGCAACTGATGTGATGATGGCTGGTAAAGTTGCTGTTGTTGGTTCTTATGGTGATGTTGGAAAAGGTTCTGCTGCTTCACTGAAAGGTGCTGGCTGCAGGGTTATCATTACCGAGATTGATCCCATCTGTGCTTTACAGGCAGCAATGGACGGTTTTGAAGTGAAGCCAATGATTGAGGCGGTTAAAGAAGCTGATATTGTTGTTACGGCATCAGGTTGTCGTGATCTGATAACTGAAAAACATTTCCGTTTGATGAAGGACAAAGCAATTGTTTGTAACATCGGCCACTTTGATATTGAAATTGATATGGCCTGGTTAAACGGTGCTTATGGTAATACAAAAAATACCATTAAGCCACAGGTTGATTTGTACACGATTGATGGTAAAGATGTGATCGTTTTGGCCGAAGGACGTTTAGTAAATCTTGGTTGTGCAACCGGTCACCCATCGTTTGTAATGAGTAATTCATTTACAAACCAGGTGCTGGCCCAGCTTGAGTTGTGGAAGTACACCGACAAATACGAAAACAAAGTGTACGTTTTACCAAAGCATCTTGATGAGAAAGTAGCACGCTTACACCTTGCGAAAATTGGCGTGGTGTTAGATGAATTAACTACTGAACAAAGTGCTTACCTGGGCATTCCAAAAGAAGGTCCTTATAAAGTAGATCATTACAGGTACTAATAAATTGTCACCCTGAGCTTGTCGAAGGGTTGAAATAAAATATATCCCATCTGCCTTTGGCAGGTGGGATTTTTTATTATGGGACAAGCATTGGTTCTTTGATTGGCTGCGGTGGCGTCGCACACTTGAACAGCATAGCCTTTTTGAAAATATGAAACTTGTTTTTAGTAATAGTTGTGAAATCTGAAAGGCAAGATCAAAACCTTGACAATTAAAATAAATATAATATCTTGAGATACCTGAAAATAAAACAAGCTCGATTTAGGTAATTTTTCACTAACAAAACGTTATGAAGTACAAACAATTTGAGATTATCAATTTTAAAGGGATTCAAAATTTGACTTTTGAATTAGATAATAGAACCCCAATTTCAAAAATATTTACACTAGTCGGCCTGAATGAAAGTGGAAAAACAACAATTCTTGAGGCTTTGGGTTTTTTTTATGACAATGTAAAAGACGAGAAAGAGCTCACAATAACAAAATCTATTGTAGACGATGTTCATGAACTAATACCGAAGAGTAAAAAAAGCTTATTCACGGATTCTATTTCTGTCGTTTCCACGATTAAACTTGAACAAAATGATAAGAATGAGATAAAAAAATTTCTTGTGTCTGAAGGCTATACTGTTGTAAACATAGCTGACTACATAGAAATAACAGTAAAACTCGATTTTAAAGATTCTAACTATATTGAGAAGCAAAGGCTTTGGAGCAAACACATTGGGCTGATAAAGAAAAAAATTGATCAGAAATTTGTAAGCAAGTCAATTATTGAACACGATAAAAAATTATGGGGCTCAGTTACAGATTTAATTGCGGAAAAATTACTGCCTGCAATAATTTACTATCCTAATTTTCTATTTGACTTTCCCGATCAAATTTTACTTGAAGAACAAGTGGGAGAATCTAAGGAACAGATGTTTTACAGAAACGTACTACAGGATATTCTAGCATCAATAGATAAAAATTTATTATTAAAAGAGCATATCGTTGATAGGGTTAAGTCCGGCCTTTCAAAAGATATAGATTCCACAGAAGCTGTTGTCAATAAAATGAGCGGACAAGTAACTAGGTTCCTAACAAAAAATAAAATGAATGTTTTTAGTAAGCTATTAGAAAAAAAAGAAATTGCTATTAAGTATCCTAAGAAAAACAATCAAGATAAAATATATTTAGAAATAAAGCTTAAAAGTGGTGATGATGAATACTATATCCGTGAAAGGAGTCTGGGTTTCCGTTGGTTTTTTACCTATCTTTTATTTACGCAATTCAGAATTTTCAGAGACGGAATAAAAAATTTAGTTTTTTTATTTGATGAGCCAGCCTCAAACCTTCATCAGACTGGCCAGCAAAGACTTTTAGAAGCTTTTGGTGAGTTAACTACTAATACAAATGCATTCGTTATGTATTCAACACACAGCCATCATCTCATAAACCCCCACCAACTTGAATCTACATACATAGTTAAAAATAATGCTCTCAACTATGATGATGAAAGTGAATATAATTCCTTCATGACTGATATATCAATTTTAAGGTACAGGGAATTTATTGCAAAGAATCCGAGTCAAGTAAATTACTTTCAACCTATACTTGATGTACTTGAATACAAGCCTAGTAACTTAGAATATTTACCAGATATTATAATGCTTGAAGGAAAAAATGACTTTTATACATTAAACTATTTTAATAGTGTTTTAAACAATAGAAAATCAATAAATTTTGCTCCCGGCATGAGTTCTAGTTCGTTAGACACTTTGATACAGTTATATTATTCGTGGGGTAAAAATTTTGTAGTGTTACTCGATGGTGATAAAGAAGGCGTTAAACAAAAAAAACGTTATTTGGAAAAATTTGGATCAATCCTAAACAACAGATTGTTTATACTATCCGATTTAGATGCGAAATGGAAAAATAAAGAACTTGAAGATCTATTTGAAAATGATGATGCTTTAGCAATACAAAAAGCTGTTTATAAAAATGATATAGAATTTGATAAAAAGAAATTTAACCTGTCTATACAAGAGTTACTAATTACTTCAACTCCTATAGGCATATGCAAAGAAACTCATGACAATCTTGCTAACTTAACAGATTTTTTACTTAGCAAAGTGTGAGTATTTTCTTCACTCATTTGAAAAACAAATGATGAATAGTTTTTCGCTTTGCCGCTGTAGGCAAGCCGTTAACTTGCCGTCGTCTTTGCCGTCGTCTGGGCTTCTACCAACGGCGAATCAAACTCGTACATTTCCTTACCTGTTGCTGTCCCCACCAACCGAAATGCAAGCAGTCTATAAATATTTTATCTTACACCTATGTACTCCAAAGACCAAACATCAAAATTAAAAACACAATTCTGGACAAACTTCGGTCAATATATGAAACCGGTACCTGGAACTAAAAGAATTCGCCAAAAGGCGGATTCCTACATTAAATTTGTAATACAATTATCAGCATGACAAAACTCTCGGTAAATATAAACAAACTGGCTACGCTGCGTAACAGCCGCGGCGGTAACAATCCTGATTTAATAAAAGTTGCCAAAGACATAGAACGCTTTGGTGCAGACGGCATCACCATCCACCCAAGACCAGATGAAAGACATATCCGTTATGAAGATGTTTTTGATTTAAAGAAAGTTGTTACTACCGAATTTAATATCGAAGGCAACTGTACCGAACAAAAATTTGTTGATTTGGTACTGGCAAACAAACCAACACAGGTTACACTTGTTCCTGATGTTTTAGGGCAACTCACTTCCAATCATGGATGGAATACTATTGAGCATGCAGATTATTTAAAAGACATGATTGCTGTTTTTAAAAATGCCGGCATACGTGTTTCAATTTTTGTTGACCCGGTTGTTGAAATGGTTGAAGGGGCAAAAAAAACAGGTACCGACAGGATTGAATTGTATACCGAGTCTTACGCACAGCAGTTTGCAGCTGGCAATAAGGAGTTGGCTATACAGCCTTTTATGGCAGCAGCAACAAAAGCAAATGAATTGGGCTTAGGTATTAATGCCGGGCATGATCTGGATCTGCAGAACTTAAAATATTTTTCAGAAAATATTCCGGGCTTACTGGAAGTATCAATCGGCCATGCATTGATATGTGATGCAATTTACCTGGGCTTAGAGAATACGGTTCAGTTATATAAAAGGCAACTTAAATAAAACTATCTTAAAACCCTTGCCAGTTTTCTTTCCAGGTCATCGCCTCTTAAATTTTTTCCAATCACTTTTCCTTCGGGGTCAAGTAAAAAGTTTTGGGGGATACTGAATATCTGAAACTGCTGAGCTGCTGCATTATTCCAACCCTGCAAATCACTTACCTGAGTCCAGGTTAAACCATCCATTTTAATTGCATCAAGCCAGGCTTGTTTTGCCTTATCCAATGAAACACCAAATACTGTAAAATTTTTATCCTTATACTTATTAAAAGCAGCGACCAGGTTTGGATTTTCCTGGCGGCAGGGTCCGCACCAGCTTGCCCAAAAATCTATCAATACATATTTACCACGCAAAGAGGACAGGCTAACAGGTACACCGGCTGTATCTGCCTGCGTAAAATCAGCTAGTATAGTACCGGCGCCATTCATTTTTCCATCTGCGATCAACTGAGCAATATACTGCCCCATGGCAGATGTTTTAATTTGTGGCTCCAGCAGGTTATAAAGCGTTTCAGTTTTTAATATATCATCAGCAATCTGGTTATACCTGATCACGGCTAAGGGTGTAATGTAAGAGCCGGGGCGTTTTTTTACAAACTCGCTGATTATCTGCATGGCCTTTTCCGTAGCTGCAGAATCATAAGCAACACCTGTAAATACCGACTGGTAAGGTTCCAGGCTGCTATTAAATTCCTCAAATGCCGTGTGTGATTCCGAACCCTTTACTGTCGGTTTATCAATGGTTGCTTTATCTGCCTGGATATTAACTTTACTGTTATCCATAAACAGGGTTATATAAGGAGGTTGTTTATTAAAGAGTATGATTTTAAAATCGGGCCGGTCTAATTTTCCTGTAAAGCTGAATTTCCCGTCTTTTATCACAGTTGCCGATTCAGTAGCACCGGTTTGCCCGTTTAATAATTCAACAGTTGCACCATCGGCAAAGCCTGTTACCTGGGCATTAATGGTAAACCCTTCGGTTACCGGATTAATCAGGGGCTTTGCATTAGCCTGAGTGGCTAATTGTGCATTCGAGAAAAAAGGCAGTAATAGAAATAAGAGTGTAATTCTTTTCATCTTTTCAATTTATAGCTTGCAATTTACTTAGTTTCAGGCAGACTGAATCAGCCTTTTACCGTATTTATGAATTCTTTAGTATCCTCACTTATATTCAACGAATTTTTTATCGCTTTAATATATGCCGAGCCGATAATTGCCCCATTGGTATGTGCACAGGCTGCATCAAAAGTATTTTTATCTTTTATACCAAAGCCAACCAATACCGGATTATTGAGTTTCATATTCTGCAATTTTTTAAAATAAGAGGCCTGGTCACCAATTGCTTTATTTTTCCCGGTGGTAGATGATGATGAAACAGCATATATAAATCCACTGCTCAGTTTATCAATTTGCCTGATCCGTTCTTCACTTGTTTCAGGCGTTACTAAAAAAATGAATTTAAGATTGTGTTTAATGAATATTTGCTGATACAGTGTTTCAAATTCGTACATAGGCAGGTCGGGTAAAATGATACCAGATACAGCAACCGCTGCGGCGTCTTCGCAAAATTGTTCAATTCCATATTGCAGTACCGGATTCATGTATCCCATCAGTATAACCGGAACATAAACAGTATCTTTTATTTTTTTTAATTGCTGAAAAAGAACCGGAATGCTCATCCCGTTCTCCAGGGCAATCATATTGCTTTGCTGAATTACAGGGCCGTCAGCAATAGGGTCGCTGTAAGGTATACCAAGTTCAATAATATCTGCTCCCTTCTTTTGCAAGGCATCAATAACTTCGCCGGTAGATTCCAGCCGGGGATAACCTGCTGTACAATATATATTCAGTACGCTGCTTTTCTTGTCTTCAAATAATTTCGTAAGTCTGTTTGTCATTATAATCGTTCTGAAGGCACAATATTTATTTCCCTTCCATCTAATATTATAAGATGATACCCGGGTTTTGCATCTATATCAAGTGTTAATTTGTACAAGGCTTTTTGCGTAGTATTTTTTGGGAAACTTACAATAATGCTGTCACCCTTCCGCTCAAGCGTATAATTTTTTCCATCAAATCCATTATCAATACAACTGAAAAATTCGTAGCGTTCTCCATTTATATTCGATACCATTTTTACAGATTCTGCATACTCCGTACAATCACCCATTTTTTCAAACTGCAGTTTGTGATTAATAAAAGAATTGCTGCAGGAAAAAAATAAACAGCTAAATAAAATGAGCAGTACGTATTTCATCATTATAAATATTTCATGTAGGTTACCAGGTCCTTGTCCCCTCTCCCACTTAAACAAACAACAACAATATCTTCTTTTTTAAAATCGATTTTATTTAAAGCAAACAATGCATGTGCTGATTCCAGTGCAGGAATGATTCCTTCCAGTTTACTCAATTCAAAAGCAGATTGAAGTGCTTCTTCATCAGTCGCACTCATAAAGATTGCACGACCGCTTTCATATAAATGTGCATGTAGTGGCCCTATGCCGGGATAATCTAAACCTGCTGAAATACTGTGTGGTTCCACAACCTGTCCATCTGCAGTTTGCATGAGCAGGCTTTTGCTGCCATGTAAAATACCCGGTTTACCAAGTTGCGTTGTTGCTGCACTCATGCCACTGTCTATTCCACAACCTGCAGCTTCTACTGCAATCAGTTTTACATTTTCATTATCTAGAAAATGATAGAATGCACCTGCAGCATTACTGCCTCCTCCAACACAAGCAATAACATGAGTTGGTAATTCAGTTCCCGTATTTGAAAGCAATTGTTTTTTTATTTCTTCGCTGATTATGCTTTGAAACCTGGCCACCATATCAGGATAGGGATGCGGCCCAACCACCGAACCAATTATATAATGTGTATCAACAGGATTATTTATCCAGTCACGGATGGCTTCATTGGTAGCATCTTTTAAAGTTTTGCTGCCGCTTGTTGCCGGTATAACCGTTGCACCCAGCATTTTCATACGGGCAACATTGGGCGCCTGCCGTTCAATATCTTTTTCGCCCATGTACACAATACATTCCAAACCTTTTAATGCACAAACGGTTGCGGTTGCCACGCCATGCTGACCTGCACCGGTTTCGGCAATGATTCTTTTTTTGCCGAGTTTTTGCGCCAATAAAATTTGGCCGATGGTATTGTTGATCTTATGTGCCCCAGTATGGCAAAGGTCTTCCCGCTTTAAAAATATATTCGTGTTGTATTTTTCACTGAGACGTTCTGCATAGAACAATGGCGTAGGTCTGCCCACATAATCTCTAAGCAATTGCAGAAACTCTTTTTGGAAACTTTCTTCGTAAATTATTTTCAGATAATTATCCTGCAACTCCTTTACATTAGGGTACAGCATTTCGGGAATAAAGGCTCCGCCAAAGTTTCCGTAATAGCCATGTTCATTTACACTGAATTTCATTTTCTTTATTTAAGCCCCTGCCTGAATTGTAAAACCAGGCCCATATCCTTTACACCCGGCTCCTTCTCTACTTTACTGTTAATATCAACAGCAAAATAATCCGGATGTTTAAATGTTTTTACCTTTACCACATCATCAACGCCAATTCCTCCACTTAAAAAGAAAGGCTTTTCAATTTTTGCTTTGCTGATGAGTTTCCAGTCGAACTGTTTACCGGTTCCGCCCACTATTTCTGAAGAAGCTGTATCGAATAAATAATAATCGCATACATCATCATAATCAGCAACCATTTCATCAATAGAGATTTTACTGTCGCCGATTTTAAAAGCTTTTATTACTTCTACTTCTTCAGATAATTCTTCGCAAAGCTCAGGGCTTTCATCGCCATGCAGTTGTACTGCATCCAATCCATAATCTTCAATCGCATCTATAATTTCATCATACCCGGCATTTACAAATACACCTACTTTTTTTAAATCAAAATCAGAATTCTTCAGATCTTCCTTCGCAATTTTATCTCCCATATACCTGGGTGATTCTTTATAAAAGATCAGCCCTGCAAAATCTATATCCAGGCCATCTAATTGTTGTAACTGTTTTAACTGTGTAATGCCACATACTTTCGTGTTCATAATTATCCTTGTTTTAATTGTTGTATAAATTGTTTAAACGCTTCGCCGGGATTCTTTTCTTTCATAAAGTTCTCTCCCATCAAAAAACCCTTAAACCCAGCCTCTTTAAATCTATTGATCGTTTCTATATTGTTTATCCCGCTTTCAGCAATTTTAATTTTATCTGATGGAATCTGTTTACTTAATTCAATGGAACGATTTATATCAACAGTGAATGTTTTTAAATCCCTGTTGTTTACACCAACCAAATCTACCACATCGCAAATATGTTCAAGTTCTTCCTCATTATGAATTTCCAGTAACACTTCCATCTTCAAAGATTTTGCAAAGAAAGCCAATTCCTGCACATTTTCCGGCGATAAACAGGCTGCTATCAATAAAATAATATCGGCGCCCATGGCTTTGGCTTCTGTTACCTGGTATTTATCAACAATAAAATCTTTCCGAAGGATGGGTATTTCATTAACTCTAGCCTCTAGTAAATCATCAGCTGAGCCGCCAAAAAATTCCGTATCTGT
This sequence comes from Ferruginibacter sp., assembly GCA_049661965.1. Lineage (GTDB taxonomy): Bacteria > Bacteroidota > Bacteroidia > Chitinophagales > Chitinophagaceae > Ferruginibacter. The sequence continues at coordinate 16,698 of JBATAS010000257.1, forward strand.
TAATACTGACAGGCCCGAAGCTTCGTTTTCTGTGTAAGCTTTTGTAACTTTTACCACCTCAGCACTGTTATTAATTATTCCTTTGGAAGGAGATTTTCTTTTGAACTCTGCTATAATTCCCGTCTTGGTTTCATCCAGTAAAAATTGCTTTAATGAAATTACCGGGCGGTTGAAAAAAGGTTTTTGCATTAACTGTTCCACAGAAAGAAACTGTTTATTTCTTGCAATCTCTTCCTGCTTATGCTCAATTATTTTATCAAGAATGTTCATGTTACCTGGCTATTAATTTTTGTAAGGATTGATATGCTCTTCCACTTTCCAGGCTCTCAACTGCCAGCTGATAACAATCGTCATAAGATTTATACTTTCCTGTGCATTGCAAAGCCATGGCCGAATTGGCCAGCACCACAGCATTTTGTGCCCAGCTACCTTTGCCTTTTAAAATGGTTGTAAAAATTTTGGCAGCTTCTTCAGCCGAATTACCACCATGTATATCCATCGGGCTCACCGTACGTTTTCCTAAATCTTCGGCGCTGTATATTTTCTCTCCGGTATTGGTTATTACTTTTATATCACCGGTTAATGAAATCTCATCATAACCATCCAAGCTGTGAATAATAGTAAAGGAACTGGAACCTTGCTGCAACAAGTAATTATATATCCTCGCCATTTCCAGATTATAAACTCCCACTAATTGGTATTTAGGTGATGCCGGATTAACCATTGGCCCAAGCATATTAAAGAAAGTACGTACCCCTAAATTTTTCCGTATCGGCCCAACAACTTTTAAAGCCGGATGAAACATAGGCGCATGTAAGAAACAGATATTTGCTTCATCCAGTTCTTTTTTCAACACATCATTATCGTTTTTAAAAGTATAACCCAACTGCTCCATCACATTGCTGCTGCCGCTGATGGATGATGCACCGTAATTACCGTGCTTGGCAACTTTAGTTCCTGTACCTGCAACAATAAAACAACTTAGTGTTGAAATATTGAAAGTGTTTTTTCCATCACCGCCTGTACCAACAATATCAATCAGTTCATGTCCATTCAAATCCACCGGCAAAGCAAGTTCCAGCAAAGCATCTCTAAATCCCTGTAATTCTTCAATGGTAATGCTACGCATTAAATACACAGTAATAAAAGCGGCAATCTCAGCATCGCTGTATACATTTTTGGAAATATTGCGCAGTACTTCTTTAGCCTGTTCTCTCGACAGACTCTTATGTTCAAATAAATAATTCAATATCTTTTTCATACTACTTCTTTAACCAGTTGCGTAAAATCTGTTCCCCATCGGGTGTTAAGACACTCTCAGGGTGAAACTGCACCCCCTGCACATCATAAGTTTTATGTTGAAGGCCCATAATGTATCCGTTCTCATCTTTTGCTGTTATTTCCAGTTCGTTTGGAAAGTCAACTTCACTTACAATCCAGCTATGATATCTACCCACTTCAATAGTTTCCGGCAAACCATTTAAAATTTTTGATTTTTGATTTTTGATTTTAACCGGCGTAGCCACACCATGATAAACTGTATCTAAATTGATCAGTGACCCGCCAAAAGCTTCGGCAATTGCCTGGTGACCCAGACAAACACCGAGTATGGATTTAGTTGCAGCATATTCTTTTATCAATGGCAACAGCAATCCAGCTTCTTCCGGAATACCCGGTCCCGGTGATAAAATTATTTTATCATACACTGCTACATCTTCCATCGCAATCTGATCATTTCTATACACATCAACTTTTTCTCCTGTTATTTTTTCGACAAGATGAACAAGATTGTAAGTGAACGAATCGTAATTATCAAAAACCAATATTTTCATCACCCGATATTTTGTGCCAGTGTTATGGCTTGTTTTAATGCGTTTAATTTATTATTCACTTCCTGTAATTCACTCTCCGGTTTACTTGCAGCAACAACACCTGCACCCGCCTGGTAAACCAATGTATTATTCCTGGTTAAAAAAGTACGTATCATAATGGCATGATTTACCGATCTGTTGAAACCAATAAAACCAATTGCACCTCCATAATAACTTCTGGATGTGGTTTCAAAATCATTAATGAGCTGCATGGCCCTTATTTTAGGAGCACCGCTTAATGTACCAGCAGGAAAAGTAGTTGCCAACAGTTTAAAAGGATTTGCATCGGCCTCCGGCTTTCCTGTTACCTCACTTACCAAATGAATCACATGACTATAGTAATTTATCTTTTTGTATTGCGAAACTTCCACTTCGGTACACATTCTGCTCAGGTCATTTCTTGCCAGGTCAACCAGCATTACATGTTCTGCATTTTCCTTTTCATCGTTCTCAAGCTTTATTGCCAGTGCTTTGTCTTCTTCATCATCGCCTGTTCTTTTAAACGTACCGGCAATAGGATGCACAATTGCTTTTCCTTTCTCAACAATCAACTGGCTTTCCGGTGATGAGCCCATGAGTTTATAATCGCCGTAATCAAAATAAAACAAATAAGGGCTTGGGTTGATACTCCGCAGCGCCCTGTACACATTAAATTCATCCCCGGTAAATTTCTGCTCAAACCTTCTGCTTAAAACAATTTGAAACACATCGCCCCGGTGACAACTTGCAACACCTTTCTTTACCATATCAATATATGCAGCATTTGTGATGTTTGAACTTTCATCGCCAACGGCTTTAAAAGGAAACCCAGGTACATCTTTGCTTTTGATCAAACTTTCAATTGTTTCCAGGTCGCTTTCAATTCCTTTAAAATGATTTTCACAAATAAACAGTTCATCTTTAAAATGATTGATGGCGATAACATATTGATAAAGGCGGTAGCGCATCAGTGGTATTTCCGTTGTCTGTTGTCTGTGGTCTGTGGTTTTTACATTATCGAAAAACTGTATCGCATCAAACGTAGTATATCCAAACAAACCCTGTGCAACATTAACCGGCGAAGAAGCTGCATCCATAACTTCGAAACGACTCATGAAATCCCAAAGCAGTTGGGGAACATCGGCTGACTTATCCAATTTAATCCGTTCAGCATTTTGCCCCGGGAGTTTAAACTCAATAGCCGATGGGTTGCTGATCTCGATACCGGCAACTGCGTTGATGCCGATAAAAGAATAACTGTTTTCACCTGCATGAAAATCAGTACTCTCCAAAAGTATCGTATCTCTGAACCTGTCTCTCAATCTTAAATAAATTCCAACCGGTGTGTACACATCGGCAAGCATTTTTTTAAACCTGGTTTGTATTTCTATTTTCTTCATAAATGCAATTAAAAAACCCGGCACATGTGCCGGGTTCAACTATATATACTAATACAATAGCAACGAAGGCACGTCATTTGACTATGCTCCACCACCAACTGTTATTATTTGTATTGATCATCCTCATTGTTATTGCAAATATGAAAACAAAAAGCTTAATAAAAAAACTTATTTTGTAATTCCTTAAAATTTTACAAAATGCTGATACAACAGAAACAGGATGGCAGTAAAGGTTCTTTTTATATCGAAGAAAACGCAATAACACTGGCTGAAATGACTTACTCCATGACCGGTACCGAACTGATGATCATTGATCACACTGAGGTTTCAGACACACTGAGGGGTAAAAACATCGGCTATCAACTTGTAAAAACCGCTGTTGATTATGCCCGGACAAACAACATGAAAATATTACCACTTTGTCCATTTGCGAAAGCCATGATGGAAAAACGGAAAGATGAATTTGGCGATGTACTCAGGACTAATTAAAGTAACTTCATAAAAACATTCAAAGTGACTATTATCGTATTTGGCGCAACAGGAACCGTTGGTAAACAACTGGTGCAACAGGCTTTATTCAATGGCTATCATGTACGGGCATTTGGCAGAAATGTATATACTACTGACTATTTACAAACCGAAAATTTAACTTTGGTACAAGGCGCTTTGTTTGACGAAGGCGAAGTCTTTCATGCAATAAAAGGATGCGATGCCGTACTATCCGCCATTGGCGGATCAAGAGACGGTGCCGACAAAACAAGAACACTCGGCATTAAAAATATCATCAAACAAATGCAGAAAGCCGGCGTAAAAAGAATCATTGCCATTGGTGGCTCAGGAATTCTAAATGCTGATGAAAATACTTTACTGGTTGATCATGAAGATTATCCCAAAAAATATATTGCCGTAGGCAAAGAACATAAAAAGGCTTACGAATATTTAAAGGAAAGTAATTTGGACTGGACCATGATCGGCTCTCCTGAAATAATTGACAATGGCCCGACCGGCAGTTTTATTACAAACTCCGATTACGAACCTGAGCCAAACAAATACCGCATCAATGCCGGTGACCTTGCCATGTTTATACTGAATGAACTGGAAAAAAATGAATTTGTAAAACACAGAGTTGGTATATCAAACTAAAAAACAAAAAAAATGAGAAAAATCCTTTTTATTATCTTGCTTCTATGCACCGGCAATCTCTTTGCTCAGGATGCTGTTCAATATCAAACACCACCCAAAGAAATTTACGACCTGGTAATGGCCAAGCCAACGCCGGGTGTTAGTTTCGATAACAAAGGCAACTGGATGCTCATTATGGAACGCAGCAGCATGCCGGGCGTTGAAGAGCTGGCGCAGCCCGAGTTACGCATTGCAGGCCTACGTATCAACCCCAATAATTTTTCGCCAAGCCGTAGCGGTTTTTCTACTGCTGTATCATTAAAAAATATCAAGACAGGTGTTGAAACACCCGTAGCAGGTTTGCCTGCCAATTTAAAAGCAGGCAGTTTTTCCTGGAGCCCTGCTGAAGATAAAATTGCTTTCACAAATACAACTAACACAGGAGTTGATCTGTACATCATCAACATACAAACAAAAAAAGCAACCAAAATAAATAAAGCACAGGTAAACACGGTTATGGGCAGCGCCTTCGACTGGATAGATAATAATATCATTGTGTACAAATCGGTGTACAAACCGTTAAGCAAACTGCCTGCAAAATCACTGGCACCAGCAGGTCCAGTGGTACAGCAAAACCTTGGCAAGGTAAGGGCCAGCCGCACTTACCAGGATCTTATCAAAAATCCTTACGACGAAGTGTTGTTTGAATTTTACGCCACAACTCAATTAGTAAAAAATGTAAACGGTGCAGAAACCCAAATAGGCATACCGGGTATTTACAGCAGTGTTGATCCATCTCCCGATAAAAAATATTTATTAATAGAGCGTATTGATAAACCATTCTCTTATTTAGTACCTGCGGGTGGTTTCAACAGCAGTATGCTCCTTACCGATGCCAATGCAAAAATTTTAAAGCTGCTGGTTAAGTTGCCATCCAATGAACTGTCGCCAACCGGTTTTGATAATGTATTGAATGCTCCACGCCGTTTCAGTTGGTTCGACAATGAGCCCGCCACCATTTCGTGGATAGAACCATTGGATAGCGGCCTCATGAAAAAAACGATGAAATATCATGATGCAGCCTATGCGTTGGCAGCACCGTTTACAGGCACTCCAAAAGAAGTTGCCAAAAGCGAAATGCGCATGTATGCGGTTACTGATATCAACAGCAATATGCTGTTCGTAACCGAAGGTTCGCAGGCAAAGCAACGCCGCAAACTCAGCAATATAAATCCGGCAACCGGAGAGGCAGATGTATTGTACGACCGCAGCACCAATGATGCTTACAACGATCCCGGTTCGCCAATTTCAGAAGAAAATAAATATGGACGTAATACCATCAAGCTTGTAAACGGAACTACTATGTACATGCGTGGCAACGGTGCATCCGATAAAGGCGATCTTCCGTTTTTAAATACATTCGATATAAAAACAAAGGAAACCAAAGAACTATGGCGCTGCAAGGAAGGCTTTTACGAATCGGTAATTCAAGTACTGGATTTTGATAAGTTACAAGTCATTACCAATCGCCAGAGCCCGACCGAGCAACCCAATTATTACATCACCGACATAAAAAACAATACCACAAAAGCAATCACTGCATTTCCCGATCAGCAACCAGGCCTCCGTGGTATCACCAAACAAAAAATTACATACAAACGTAGAGACGGTATTGACCTGGCAGCCGATCTGTATTTGCCCAAAGGTTACGATGCCGCAAAAGACGGGCCCCTGCCCGTTATTATGTGGGCTTATCCACGTGAGTTTAAAAGTGCTGCCGATGCATCGCAGATACGGGGCAGCAAATACACTTTCTCCAGGGTTGGTTATGGTTCTATAATTTTCTGGGCTACGCAAGGTTATGCCATTATGGATAATACCGAGTTTCCCATTGTTGGCGAAGGCGATAAAAAACCAAACGATAATTTTGTAGATCAGTTGCAATGGAGTGCACAGGCTGCTATTGATAAGATTGCCGACATGGGTGTTGGTGACCGCAACAGAGTTGCCGTTGGCGGCCACAGTTATGGTGCATTTATGACGGCTAATTTACTGGCGCATGGCAGTTTATTTAAAGCGGGTATTGCCCGCAGTGGTGCATACAACCGCACACTTACGCCTTTTGGTTTTCAAAACGAAGAACGTACTTACTGGCAGGCACCCGACCTGTATTTTAATATGAGCCCTTTTAGTTTTGCCGATAAAATTAAAACACCACTGCTCATGATACATGGCGAAGCCGATAACAACTCCGGCACTTTCCCTATACAGAGTGAGCGGTTGTACAATGCCATCAAAGGCCATGGCGGCACGGTGCGTTTTGTGTTGCTGCCTTTCGAAAGCCATGGTTATGCTGCTAAAGAAAATATTTTACATATGCTTTGGGAGCAGGATCAGTGGCTGAATAAATATGTAAAGAATGCGAAGTAAAGGCTTCTACAGATTTCCAAAGTTTTAAAAACTTTAAAGTCTCATACAAATTCAGGCTGGTTGAAAGACCGGCCTTTTTTATTTTTCTTGAAAATTGCATAATTATTTTGTGGTTTCAAAAATGTAAAGTATATTTGTCATTATGTAATCTTCACTTTCCTTATAGGAAAGTGAAGATTACAATTTAATAATCAAAAATCAGGGTAATGACTAAGAAATCACTAATTGAATGTGAAAGAAGGCACATTCTGAACATGAAAAACTTTCAAATTCCACATAGCTATAAGAAATACGGTATCGGCCTTTTCATTATTTCACTTGTACTCTTACTTACAAACCGATTTTTTATTGAAATTCCTGAACTTAGAATTGCTGCCAAATACGGCATGCTCATTGGCTTATTGATTGTTTCTATCTCTAAGGAAAAAATTGAAGACGAATTAGTAGCGCAGATCAGAATGCAATCATACAGTTTAGCTTTTATTATGGGTGTAGTTTTCACACTTTTTGCGTCATTAGCAGACAAGTTTCTAGACTCCCTGTTTGCCATTAACAAAAATGATGCAAATGATAATATGGTATACTATAGCGTTGTCTGGATGTTAGTTTGCATACAGGTTTGTTATTTTGAAGTGCTTAAAAGAATGTACAAATGACCAACCAGCTAAAAGTTCAGCGGGCTATTCACAACCTCACTCAGGATGACCTGGCAAAAGAGATTGGCGTTTCACGTCAAACTATAAATAGTATTGAGACCAACAGGTATGTACCTTCAACAGTGCTGGCATTAAAACTTTCCAGAAAATTCAGTGTTCCGGTAAATGAAATTTTTACGCTCGAAGAAACTGATTAGTTGACAGCTTTGTATTTAACTTTTCCGCCAACAATGGTCATCATCACTTTTGTATCTTTTATCTCATCATCAGTACAGTTAATAAGATTTTTAGACAGGATGGTTATATCGGCATACTTGCCTTTTTCAAGAGATCCTTTTTCTTTTTCCTGGAAAGCAGCGTAAGCATTAGCCATAGTGTATGAATACAATGCCTGCTCTCTTGTCATTTTCTGTTCAGGATAAAAAACTGATCCATCTTTTAATTTACGGGTTACGCTTGCATAATAACAGGCAATGGGATCTTCATCTTCTACCGGTACATCGGTTCCATTATTTACCACAACCCCAGCCTGCAAAAAAGACTGCCAAACATATGCCCCTTCTTTTGAACGTTTATCACCCAAACGTTTTGGTACAAAGGGTGCATCGCTTGTGCAATGTATGCCCTGCATGGAAGCGATGATATTCCACTCCTTAAAACGTGGTATCTCTGTTGGGTTAACGTGTTGTGCATGCTCCACACGCCAGCGATGATCTTTGGTTTTTGAAGATTTTATTTCATTGGCATAAATATCAATCAGTTCCCGGTTGGCTCTGTCGCCAATGGCATGCACACACAGCTGTACATTTTTTTTCCAGCAAAAATCTGCAATGGCTTTAAGTGAATCAATATCAAATGTTGGTTCGGCTGTCCACCCAGCCCTGTCGGTATACGGCTCAAGCAGCCAGGCACCATAAGAACCGAGTGCGCCATCTAAAGAAACCTTCACCGCATTTACTGTAAGGAAACCCTTGCCTGCATCAATCATCGGAAATACATTTTCGTTTTTGATCAGCTCAGCATTTTTTTCTCTTACCATCAGCCAGTGCCGGATATTTAATTTACCTGCATCAGCCAGCTCTTTCATCCACTTTACATCATTAAATGATGAGCTTGCATCCTGGAAAGAAGTGATTCCTTTCTTAAGACAATCTTCTTCAGCCATTCTTATACCCGTAGCCCATTTTTCTTTGTGAAATGATTCACTTTGTGTATCCAGAAATGCACCGTATGCAGTTCCTACCAATCCCTGTGCCCTTTCCGAAAGCACACCAACAATTCTGCCGGTATTATCTTTTACAATTTCGCCACCCGAAGGATTAGCCGTTGTATTATTAATACCGGCAAGTTCCATGGCTTTCGCATTTACATAACTACTGTGTCCGCTGGCATGCGAAAGTAAAACGGGATTATCAGGAGAAATTTTATCCAGTTCTTCATGATAGGGATATCCAAGGTAATTATTTACCGGGGCTGGATTCCATTTTTCCTGATGCCAGCCACGCCCAATGATCCAGTCGCCTGGCTTTGCTTTTTTAACTGCATCTGCAACCATGGCAACGATCTCATCCCAATTTTTTGCTTTCATTAAATTAAGATTGACGAGGGAACTGCCCAATCCGTAAATATGTCCGTGCCCTTCAATAAAACCGGGCATTACAAACTGTCCTTTACAATCAATAAGCTCTGTATTCTTACCAACATATTTTTTTACATCTGCATTACTGCCGGTAAAAATGATAATGCCATCTTTTACGGCAAGTGCTTCAGCATTGGGTTGATCTTTATTAACGGTATATATCTGGCCATTCTGCAAAACCATATCGGCAATCGTTTCGGAACTGGAGTTACAACTTAGCAATATTACAGGCAAAAGAAAAATGATCAATCTTTTCATGAATAAGATATTTATTAGTTTAGGAAAATGCTGCAGTCAGGCAATCAAATTAAATAAGCAATTTAAATTGGGTTGTAAGTTAGTCAAAAATAAAACACTTGTTCAATTTTTTGTCAATTGAATGAAGCTGCTTGTCACAAAGCAATTCTGTATCCTTGTTTCATTATAAATATCCTTTCTAACAAGCTGATGAAATAACCTTATATCCAGCTAAGATACAATACTGATTTTTACATACATTTATTATATGAAAGCATTGGCTGAAAATAGAAATCATAAAACAAACTGCTATTTCCTTTTTAAACGATCTGCATGTTTTAAAATTTTCTTTTCTGGTATTTTTCTAATATCCAGCTTTACTGTTTCTCTGGCACAGTTAATCCCGGGCTTTAAACAAACAGCATTGTTTGATGAACAGGAACTAACCATAAAAGAACAATGGAATAAAGTTTTAGTCAATATCAATACCCCATTACAATTTAATGCTAAAGGAAAAACCCATCTCGTATTTTATGCCTTGCCAAATGGCAATAATATTGAATGGACAAAAGGTAAAAAATTAAAAGAAGGCGATGACTGGCATTTTGATATTCAGCATATAGCTGCTCAAACAAGGTTTGTAAGAAATTTCGACAAAAAAAATAATTATATAGTTATCTATTTAATGGCTGAACAAAAGAGCTGGCCTGCATGGAAACGCAGCACTGCCGATTCAATTTATATAATTAAGCAGATTGTTGACAGTATTACAAACCTGTTTAAAACCTTTAATCCAAAAATAGTATTGAATGGGCACAGCGGTGGGGGCAGTTTTATTTTTGGATACCTGGATGCTGTAGAAAAAATTCCTGACAATGTTGAAAGAATCGCTTTTCTCGACAGTGATTATGGATACGAAGAAGCAAACCATAAAAACAAACTGATTGACTGGCTGCAGCAAAGTAAAACAAATAAACTGCTGGTACTTGCTTATAACGACAGCGTGGTAATTTATAATGGCAAACCTTTGGTAAGTTCCGCCGGCGGCACCTGGTACCGGAGCAGGTTGATGCAAAGAAATTTATCTGAAGCCTTTCAATTCAAAGCAAAAACCGATACTTCATTTATCAGGCATGCGGCATTAAATGAAAGAATGTTGTTTATACTTAAACAAAATCCCGGTGCACTGATCTATCATACCGAACAGGTGGCAAAGAATGGTTTTATCCTTTCGCTTTTATCAGCAACAAAATTTAATCGAAAAAAACACTTTACTTATTTTGGGGAAAGAAGTTATGAAGAATATATAAGTGATCAATAAATTTCAGCTTTGTTAAAATACTCAGTCACCATTATTCTAATTATTTTTATTACTGCCTGTAGCAGTACGGGAAAGTTTTTGTCAGAAGCGCCTCCACCTGCAGTACAAAGAACAACCGGCAGCGGTTTCTTTAAAACTGTTGCGGTATGGAAATGGAAAGAACGGGATTCACTGGCCGTACAGGAAATATTATCAGGCAATATTCCTTCATTCCTAAAAAAATTCGTTCCGGTTTATTCCGAAATAAAAGACAGTACAGGAATTAAGCATCATGCAGTTTTCTATGTAATGCCCGATTACCTCGCAATAGGTAACGATGAAGACTGGGCAAGGATTCCATTAACTCCCATGGCAGCTCAAAAAATTGCAGACAGCTTCAACTGCTTCCTTCCAACACGAAAAATGGTTGATCTTATTTACCAGCAATCAACCGTAAAATTAGAGCCGGTTCCCATGTATGCTTTCAGAGACAGCAGTGTAACCATGTGGCAGCATCATTTGATCATTGAAGGACAGCGCAAAGGAAGAAAAGGATTAATTGCAGGTATTAAAAAAGACCTTGTAATTACCGGTAAAATTTTAACTGATGCAAAACCTGGCCGTGAAGCCATTTACGGCTGGCATCAGTTAAATGGCAAGCCAATTCAACCTTTATACACAGGCCATATTAACTGGTGGGTTGATTACAGTCATGGCATAAGACTGATCTACAGAAAAATTAAAGTGGATGGCATGGAAATAGATTATACAGATGTACTGAAGAATCCTTCATTACAAATGTTGCTTTGCGATGAGGACCGTTGTGATTTTTTTAAATACACTTATTAATACAATCAGGGTTGTTATAGCCTGGAAACCGGTATACCTCAACTGTTTGGGTTAGTAAAATAGTATAATCACCATAAAATAACCAGCATTCAGGCAAGGTTTTTGTAGACATACAACTACAAACGAATAACAGCACAGCCACAATATCATACTTTGTATACTGTTAAATTGCATTTATAAAAACCAATTACCCATTCCATCCTATTCAAAAACAGCAATGTCAATTTATGAAAAGCATAACAAACCGAAAGGAGCTTTTGCTCGTCTTACATTCAAAATTTGTTTCGCAGCACCTGGAGAAGATATGTGCTACCGGGGATAATAACTGGTTTTCACAGAAAGAACAGTTAAAAGATGCCTGCCGGAACGGCCTTGCTTCCGAAATTTTACCTGAATGCTTCAACAGTAATTCACAACTTACCATTCCGCTCAGGCAAATTAATGATGCCAATATGTTTATTGGCCTTCAATTTTCAGCAAACCTCCAGGGAAAAGAAAAAAAATATTCTTTAAATCCTTACTTCTTTATGCAGGTTCAGGAACTCAATTGAGTACTGCAAATAAATGATTGATTTTACCTTTTAGCAGCTGCTGTTAAAAGCCAACTGAACTTTAACAGTTGGCAATTGCCTGCTTTGCAGTATTGGCATAATTTTTTCCAATCTTTGTATCAAACAACAATAATTGAAAAAAAATTTACTCCTCTTATTTACAGTAAGCGCTCTTTTTGCTAAAGCACAAAAAGTTGAAAGCATTTACGTAAACCTTTATACCGACAGCCTGAAAAAAGGCACTTTCAACTATATTAATATTGATGGCAAATTAACAAACGGCAAATATCTCCCGCTGGACAGTACGCACCTTATTTTCCGGGCATCGGCAGGAAAATTCAGTGGAAACAGTTTATGGATTGACAAAAATTTTACAGCAGACAAAGTAGATATAAAAATTACATTACGGAAAGATCCCTCTGTTATAAAAGAATTTTCCATCTACGTAAAAAAACTACCTGATCCCGAATTAAAAACGATGGATGAGATCATGAACTCGAAAACTAAAAGCAGCAAAACAAAAAATTAATTATAACCACAAAGCAAAATGCCCGGCACATCAGAAAGATATGCCGGGCATTTTTAAGATCTGCTGCTGTATTATGCAAATTTCTTAGCGTCTTCTAAAAACTTAGCCAATCCAATATCGGTTAGCGGATGTTTTAACAATCCCAAAATAGAATCAAGCGGACAGGTACAAACATCAGCACCGGCTTCGGCACATTTAATAATATGATTGGGGTTGCGGATAGATGCTGCTAAAATTTCTGTTTTATATCCCTGCATCGAGAATATCTGCCGCATCTGGTGTATCAGGTCCATTCCGTCCCAACCACTGTCATCAACACGCCCAATAAACGGAGATACATAAGTAGCTCCGGCTTTGGCAGCTAATATGGCCTGGCCCGAACTGAACACTAATGTACAATTGGTTTTTATTCCGTTATCGGTAAACCATTTCAGGGCTTTAATGCCATCTTTTATCATCGGCACTTTTACCACAATATTTGGATGAATGGCCGCCAATTTTTTTCCTTCGGCAACAATACCATCAAAATCAGTAGAAATAACTTCTGCGCTGATATCGCCATCCACCATTTCGCAGATGGTTTTATAATGTGCCATAACAGCATCCTGACCCTTAATGCCTTCCTTAGCCATCAAAGACGGATTTGTTGTTACACCATCCAGAATTCCAAGATCATTTGCTTCTTTAATTTGAGCCAGGTTTGCTGTATCTATAAAAAATTTCATTGTATTACCCTTTGGGATTTATTATTTAGTTAAAAATTTATATGAAATGCAAAAATAAAATATTTGAAGAGTTAAGTGGTATTTATTTATACAGTAACCATTGTGCAAACTGTTGAGTCGCAGAAAATACCTGTCTGCGTTGACTTACGGGCATAAAAAATGGCAAGTTACTTACATCGCACCGCTCAACCATCTACCCTTGCTACCTTCCGGTCCTGGGGGAGTTCAACAGGAGCTGGTCGTATAAGACTTGCCGGGGCAAAGATAGGGAATTTGTGTTTAGGAACTGGTTTTACAAACTCAACAGTATGTAATTATTAAAAACTGATTCCCGGTTTATCGGTTCTGGAATTTATTTTACCTACACCTATCAGCTGATCAGTACGATCGGTGAATGATTTATAATACATCAGGATGGTATATTCATTTTCAGTTTCCCAATAATCTCCTTCCAGGTCACGCTTTTGCTCCGGATTGTTTTTATCCACAGCTATATAGGTATAATTATAATACCCCTGCTTTAAAAAGGCAGTAGTTTCATAAACTCCTTTTTCAGCATTAAAAACCATTTTTGTTTTATCAGTAAATTCATAATTAGTCAGTTGCCCGGCAAGATAAATATCCTTATCGGTATAAGGCATAGCATCAGGCGTTGTTAAACTGAAATGAACCGTTGCAAAATCGCCCTGCCAGTATGGATTTATGGTTTCGTAACTTTCAACTAAATACATTCCGTTTAAATCTCTGAAATAAACATAACGTTGGGCTGTTCTGTCGGCGTCCGGAAATAAATACATATCTGTTGTGGTTTTTGTATAAACCGCATTCTTTACCCTGTCGCTTTGCAAACGAAAACTTCTCAGGTCAAGCCAGCGCCATTCTTTACCGCCCGGAAAAATGCAATTGTTCTCAGTGTTATACTCCAGTGTATTGCCTCTTACAAAAGTTGGTTTTATATCTTTTAAAGAATTATCCCAACGGTTGTTTTGCAGTATAACCACTTTTATCTGCTGGGCCGCACTAAAAGTATTGAGGCCATTAATGTTTGCATTAAACTGAATTTTCTGATGTGTTCTGTAAAGCTGCGGTGTAAACGGCTGCACTACCTGTCCGCTTATCGCTGCTTTTTGTTCCAGTACTAACATACGGCGGGTAAAAGCCAGCTTAGCCGTATCTCCATCTAAAAAAACCTTTAAAATATAATTACCCGACATGGTTAAAGATGTATTTCTATCGGGAAACAAAGCCTGGTAATGCGTATACCTGGTTAAGGCAATGGAAGAATAACGGTATGTGGCAATGCGCTGTTGCGTAAATCCTTTGGTATATAAAAACGGGCTGATATCAACCGGCTGCCAGTTATAATCGCAAAGCTGAAAACTGTAGTAATAGCTTTTTACATTCGCATCAAGGTCATCAAAATTTAATTCCAGCTGATCGCCACTGTTTAATTTATAAACCGGCAACGATTCCTGGTTACCATACATGTGAAACCTTACTGCCTTAATATTGCTTTTATAAATAGCATCAGGTGTTTGTGAAAATCCGTTAAAAATAAATAATGTAATTAAAGTAATGAGTAAAACTGTTTTTTGTCCCGGCGTTTTTCCTGTGGTCATCATCCTTGCGTCGCCCTCTTGTACCGCATTACCTTTTTCAACTTTTCCCATGTTATCTTTAATCATACGTTTAAATAAAATACATTTGTAAGATAACAAAAAAAATGCCGATTGAATGTTTCTGTATTCATAGCAAAGCGGATAGCCTTTAACCGGCAAAAGACTTTTTCCAGATTTATCATCAGGCTGGCCATCAGTGCAACGGCCATCAGCGTGGCTATTATGATTGTAGCTATGAGTTTTGTTAATGGCTTTCAGCAGGTCATCAGTAATAAAGTATTTAGTTTCTGGGGCCATATACGGGTACAGCAGAGTATTGAGAACCGTGTAAACATTGCCGAAGAATATCCCATTACACAAAATGATACGATAGAAAGATTTCTGAAAAAAATTCCACAGGTAAAATCTGTTGAGCGGTTTGCCACCAAATCGGCCATAATTAAAAATGATGCCGATATTGAAAGTGTTTTGTTAAAAGGCGTTGATGAGGAATTTGATTTTAAAAGATTACAGCCTTTTTTACAGCAAGGCAAATGGATATCTTTTAAAGACAGCGGTTACAGTAACGAGATCAACATTTCTACCTATACTGCCAACCAGTTGAAAACAAAATTAAACGACAGTGTTTTTGTTTTTTTCTTTCGGGAAGACGGATCTAAAACGGCACGCTGGTTAAGGGTTGCCGGGATATACAAAACCGCAATTGAAGAATATGATAAAAATTTTGCACTAAGCGACATTAATCTTATCCGCCGCCTTAATAACTGGAAACCCGACCAGATTGGCGGCTACGAACTTTTTTTGCATGACTATGAACAAACTGATTCTGTCAATAATTTTATTTATGCCGAATTACCCCAAACCTGGTACAGCAGGAGCATTAAAGAAATTTATCCAAATATTTTTGACTGGCTGGGCCTGCAGGGACAGATAAAAAATATGCTCCTCATCATTATGATGGTAGTTGCGGTGGTTAACCTCATCACCTGTCTGATCATACTGGTTTTAGAAAGAACAAGAATGGCCGGTGTTTTAAAAGCACTGGGGGCATCTGACTGGAATGTACAGCAAATATTTTTGTACAACACTACTGTAATTGCTGTTACGGGAATTACTGCCGGTGCCATACTTGGTTTGGGTATTTGCTGGCTACAGGAAAAAACCGGTTTTATAAAATTGAATGAAGAAGCCTATTATATGAATGCAGCACATGCCGATGTGGTTTGGTGGCAGGTTTTACTTGTTTGCTTGGGAACACTGCTGGTGTCTTTTGCTACTTTAATTATTCCTACATTATTAATTAAGAAAATCAAACCCGTAAAAGCAATTCAATTCAGGTGATTTGTTTATTTCAGATGAGATAATATTATCCCCGTTGCCACCGCAGCATTCAGCGATTCTGCTTCACCAATCTTAGGTATAGTAATTTTTGCATCAACCATTTGCAAAACTTCATCACTCACCCCATTAGCCTCATTACCAATTACAATAATTCCTTCTTTTAATCTCCCAAAAGATTTTACATCTTTTCCATCCAGCGAAGCTGAATAAATTTTTATTTTTTTATTCCTCATTAACCATACCGGTAAATCGGTATAAACAATATTCACTCTTCCTAAACTACCCATAGTACTCTGCACTACTTTAGGATTATATATATCGGCAGTGCCTGCAGCACAAACTATATTAGCTATGCCAAACCAATCAGCAATACGGATAATGGTACCCAGGTTACCGGGATCCTGAATAGTATCTAATGCCAGGGTTATTGTA
>JBATAS010000258.1:0-3245 GCA_049661965.1 Ferruginibacter sp.
GCGTTTGGCTAAACTGGCTGGTGGTGTTGCCGTATTATACATTGGTGCTGCTACCGAAATTGAAATGAAAGAAAAGAAAGACCGTGTTGATGATGCTTTACACGCTACAAGAGCTGCTGTTGAAGAAGGTATTGTACCGGGCGGTGGTGTTGCTTATGTACGTGCAAGCGATGTGCTGGCTAAAATGACTGGTGCTAACGAAGATGAGACAACCGGTATTGCTATTGTTCGTCGTGCAGTTGAAGAACCATTACGCACTATTGTTGAGAACGCAGGTTTTGAAGGTAGTGTGGTAGTAAATAAAATTAAAGAAGGCAAAGCTGATTATGGTTTTAACGCCCACAGCGAAAAGTATGAAAACCTTTTTAAAGCTGGCGTTATTGACCCTACAAAAGTTAGCCGTGTAGCTTTAGAGAATGCAGCTTCAATTGCAGGTATGATGTTAACCACCGAATGTGTGATTGCCGACAGACCAAAAGAAGAAGCTCCTCATAGCCATGGAGCACCTGATATGGGCGGAATGGGTGGATATTAATACAGTTCGCAATTTGCAGTTGGCAAATTGCAAAAAATACAATCCCTCTTGCAGAAATGCTGGAGGGATTTTTTTGTAAAAATCTGAAACAGTTAACTACTCTTCATCTACAATCTCCCCGTAATCAATAAACAGTTCTTCGCCTTGTTTAATATCTCTTACGGCTTCAAAAAACTCGCCATCATTAATGGAGATAATATTAGGCGTATCAGCATGATTTAAGAAATTAACGAGATCCATCTTTTTAAAACCATAATCGGGTACAAAATAATTCTCCTCATCATACAGGCAGTAATTTTCAATCAATGCTCTGGCATGTTGGGGTAAATTTTCTACTTCGGTTTTTAAAACCGGTATCCAGTTTTCTTCAGCTGTTGCATTGGAAAACATACTGCGACAACCTTTCGGAATATCCTGCAACGCAAATACACCAATCCCTTCAACAGGAGATGGTCTTATCATCACCCAGGTATTACCCGTAAGTTCTTTTAATATCTCTTCTTTGGTCATCATTTTTGTTCAATATATCCACGCACAATTAAATATTGTGCAACACAATAGGTGAGCATAATATAAACTCCTGCATAGGCAAAAGGCTCATAAAATTTATTAATGGCTAATAAGGAATCTGAAATAACAAATGCCAGAGCACCGGCTACATAAAAGCCAGCAGCTTTTCGGTTTAGTTTTAAAAACACATGCAGGCTGCAAAGCAACATAGTGCATATAACAGCGGCATAAACAATTACGGGTAATTTTAAATCGCCTAAATGTGGAAACAACTGCCATACCAGGCTGATGCCATAGCAAAGCACAAGAGCGATATATATTGGTCGTTTTTTTAACAGCGACTCATTAGCAGACCTTACTCTTAAAAAATAAAGGATGTAAAATACATGTGTAGTTAAAAAGCTTACCAGTCCAAAAATAAAAAACAGTTCATGTTTATAATCAAACAATAAAAGCACATCACCCAACCATGAAAAAACAAGACCGGTGAATAATAATTTTTTTCCGGGTATAGTGGAGTGGCTGAAAAAAAGTAACAGCAACAGGGCAGGTATCAGTAAAGGCTTTACAATAAAATGCAGTGTGTTAACATTGCCTGAAATACTTGCTACATCCAGCATGGCCAACGCCCAAAAAATAAGGAACATTTTTTTTTGAATGGGATGCTGCATATTTTTTTGCGGGATTAGATACTAATTCAGTTCAATAAATGCCCTGCCCAGGTAATAAAAACTATTGAGTGAATCTTTAACATATGCTGTGTCGGTAAGTGGCAATGTAAATGGCTCGGCCAGTTTAAAATAAACCGAATCTTTACGGTACATGATCACATTATGCTCACGTGCCTTAAGTACATTCATCCGTGCAACGGCAGCAGCTGAATCGGAAGTAACCATAAATACAACTTTAAATGTATAAGGATCGGCGGGAGGAACGCTTTCCTGTTTTGGTATTGCAGTAGAATCAGATTCAGGAGCTTCTTTTTTGGAACTATCCTGTGCAGCAACAATCAAAGTAGCTGCCGGCACTGCATTATTTTTTTTCTTAACCAGAAAATACCAGGCTGTGGTACCTATCATACCCAATCCTATAATAATTAAGGCAATCAACAAGCCTTTTTTACTTCCCGGTTTTGTTTTGTTTTCAGAAGCAAATGAAATTTGAGGTTCTTCTTTCAGGTCTTTCAATTCTGCAATAGTACTTTCCTGCCTTACCGCAAACGTATTGCCCTGCGTAAATGTATATTCACCCTGCTGATTTTTCACCAATAAGCCCAGGCCTTCTATTTTAAAAGGTTTGCCAATGTTTAAAAACTGTTTGCCCAGCACCAGGTACGAATCCAGGTCGGCAGATGCCAGTGCTTTCATTTTCCGGGTTTGCTGTACTATATAATTTATCAAATCATCATCTTCGGTAGCCCTTAGATTGTATTGAAAAGAAATAGCATTTTCAGGTATCTGAGCATCTTTATCAGATTCTTTAGGCATTACAAAATCGGGCGATAATGTAAAAGTTCCCATTCCTTGCAGGGTTAGTTCTTTAGCCTGAAAAAAATGTTGAACCAGCAGTTGTTCTATTTTCATTCAAAAAAGTTAAGCATAACAAACCTACAAGATATTCGGTACATAACAAAGTACTGCTGATTTGCCTTAGTTTTGCAGTATGATTTCTGAAAAAGATAAAAAATTTATTACATATTGGGAACAGGTAAGAGATAAAGAGAGCGGCATAGGAGCAAAGCTGCTTAATGGGTTACCCATGGCCGTTTTGTTTAGCGCCCCTATTTTATTATTCATTACTGCAGTGTACCTGTTTTTCCCTGACTGGTACACCAGGGTTTCAAACAGGTTGGCAGGTTCTTTGATAACAATTGTGATAGCGGTGGTGATCTGTATCCTGTTTTATGCTTATTTCAGAATGCATTACAAATGGGAAATGAATGAACAGCTTTACCATGAATTAAAAGATAAAGAAAAAAAACAGAATATTTAACAGAAGCATAAAACAAAACAATTAAAACAGAAAAATGAAAACAAAACAATTATTTATTCTTGCATTTGCAACGCTGGCATTTGCATTTACCGGCTGTTTAAAATCAGATATCCCCGCAGGCACCCCCAGCAATTGTGTATCTAATAATACAGGAACTCCAACACAGGCCGAAATAACTTCGTTACAAACATATATTACCAACAATAAC
>JBATAS010000259.1:0-21485 GCA_049661965.1 Ferruginibacter sp.
CTGCCTGATTCTATATTCTTTAAATTAAATTTTGATAACCGCATATACTCACTTTAATATTATAAAGTATTTTTTTAGTCTTCTATTCTCCATTTTTGTTTCCACGCCGTAAACTCTTTTGTAATTAATTTTACCGGCCAGACACCATACCAGGCATAGCCAGTCCTCCTTTCGTTCTCCACTTCGGTAAGTGATTTATGCCGTTGGCTGTCACGCCCTGCAAAAAATGGTTCGTTGGTATCAATATCATAAAACCTTGCCCAGATGACCGAATTACTGTCGGGTAACAACACACGGTCTCTACCGCTTTTTTCATTTGGCGCATCAATATCAACAAATTTGTAGCCCTCAATTTTTACTTTTTCAAACCACTCCACTGCAGCTTTAACCGATGCTGTAATTGCCGGCGAAGGTTTATCAATGCGCATTAAAAAGCGAACGATACCAACAGACTCCTGTCCGCTTAATGAAACTAGTTCAAACTTGCGGGCCATTTCTGGCTGTAATGTTTTAGCATTGTACTGCGCACACCAGGCAGTTAGTTTACCATGCTGTTTTAATTGTGTTTTCAAAATGCATTCTGTCCCTCTTACAATTGCATCTATACACCTGTTAACATTGATATCTTCAATTACTTCCAGGCTATTCTTCTTTTCAATCACATCATACAAAACATTCAATGCGTTAATCATCGCATTATCGTTGTAAGTGATCTGGCTACGGTAACTACTGAAGTCGGGGAAATACTGAGGCCAACCACCATTTGGATACTGGGCGTTCAGTAAATAATCGATGCCTTTGGTAGCAGCTCTTAAATAGTTTTTATTATTGGTTTGTTTAAACGCCTTAGCCAGGTACCTGATCTCTTTAGTAGTTGCGTCGTTATCTATTGTTGCATCTTTACCGGCGCTGTAACCAGATACCAATTCTTCTTTTTCGACATCGGTAAGTACCCGATTATAATCTACTTTCTTATCGCCCTGAAAATGTTTTGGCCAGCCTCCGTTGGCACGCTGATACAACAACATATTTTCCGCAATGGGATCAGTGGCAACAGCTGGCGTTATAACTTCAGCTATTTCGGGTTTAGTTGTTGTAACCGACTTATTTGATTTAAAATCATTTTCAATTTCTTCGACCGTTTTTGAAGGATTCCATTTATAGTCGTACACCCAGGCTGTTGAATAATCATTCATATTAAAACCCGCCGGCAAATTATCGGCAAACCATTTATAATTACCACCGGTACGTTTACAGTTATAATAATATACCCTTTTGCCCCACTGAATAACATTCGGCGGATTTGCTTCTCTTTGATAAATATCTGCGTCAGCCATATTTTTATCGAAACTGCAATTGAGCAGATAAAACTGTGCATCACGATGGTATCGGCCTAATTTATACCCTTCGTCACCTGTGAATTTACAATTGATCAAAACGGTTTTTGAAGATTCGTATTTACTTCCGTCGTGCCAGATAGCGGCTTCTTTATTATGACAGATAAACGTACAACCCTCGGCTAGCGCCCATCCACGCGGACAATAAAAATCAACACCGCCTTCCATAATACAGTCTTTAAAATAAAACATGCCATCATCTGTATTCCAGGGACTCACCGTATCGCCGCCATAAGCACGGAAGATGCAGTTTTTTACGATCAATCTTGTAGTAGCAAAGGAACGCAAGGCCATCTGGTGCCCGTCTGTTCTAATTAGTTTTGATTTTGCAGGATCGTTAGCGCAGGTAAAATTTTTACCCTTGGGATTATCCTTACCATAGCTGTTAATAAAAGATAGATTTTCCAATGTAATATCACTGCCTTTCAGATTAACAGTTGCGGTTCCATAATCGTCTGCATTTTCGCAACGCCATTCTTCTCTGGCAAGGCTTATGCTGATGATTGTATTTTTTTCATTCTCCCCTTTCAGTGTAACAAAATTTTTATCGATAAATATTTTTTCGTTGTAGGTTCCTTTTTTTATCAGGATGATGCGTTGTTGTTTGGCATCAACCGACAAACTGTTTATCGCCTGCTGTATGGTTTTAAAATCTCCGCTTCCATCCTGCGATACTGTAATTTGCTTTTGCGCAAATACAGCAGTATCGGTAAGAAATACCGACAGAACAACCAGCAATATTTTTTTAAATTGATTCATTATTTTTTTGTTGCCTGTTTTAATAACCACTGTACCATTTCGCTGGCTGCGGTAAAGTTTTCAAATTCCGCAGGAATTTTTCTTCCATCTAAATATTCATTGTATATCCAGGGATCGCCAACGGCAAGTACAGTTCCCTTGCCGTATTTAGCAATAGCAAAAATCACTTCCCCAGCCTTTGCAATTAAAGAACTGGCAGGTGCTTTTACTTCAATAGTGCTGATTTCTTTTAAATACATTTTTTTTGTTTTTTTGAAAACAGGATTAGCTGTGGGATAAACAGCGCCCGTTTCAAACTCATTGTTCTTAACCATATTTCTCCCCAGATCGGTAAAATGAATTCCAAATTTATCAGACAGTGTATTAAAATGTTCCAGGTCGCAATTAGATGAATCGTTTGTCATCAATAATAAAACACCTCCATCTTTTACCCAATCAGCTATTTCAGTTGCAGATTTTTCATCCATGTAATTAGGCCTCTTTGTATCCTTATATCCATCCGGGTCAACCATAATGTAAACAGAAGCCTTCTTTAAATTTTCAGCCGTGGGTGCAGCATCCAGGCTACAGATATTTGCACCGTAAGACTCCCAGATATTTCCAAACAAACTGAAACCGCCATTCTCATAATCATCCCAGGTGTAATGCCTGCGCTTGTTTATACCAAACCCATCTTTGCGCCATTCGTTATTAAAATAATTATCAAGTACAACATTTTTTCCTTTTCCCGGTTTTGGTAAAGCAGCCATTTCCATTTCCACACTTGCCAAAATAAATGCGCCCATTCCTTTGGGATCATTAACCACAACGGGTTCACTCATGTAATAATCAAAACTCCCATCACGGTATGGTTTGCCACCAAGGCCCGACACACTTACCGTTCCTTTTAAATTGGTTTGTCCTGCTGTGTCCACTTCTATAAATTCTTTAATGATTCCGGCATATCCCTTCTTTGCATTTTTTGAAAACGATGCAGGGATATAACCATTACGTACTGCCTTGGCCAATGTGTACACCAGCATACATGATGCAGATGCTTCTTTATAATTTTTTGGATTGTTTGGCATATCAACTACATCATACCACAGGCCCGATTGTTTATCCTGAACTTTAGTTACCGCTGTTGCAAAGCGGTTTAATATTTCTATTATTGAATCTCTTCCCGGATGATTTTGCGGAAAATAATCCAGCACATCAACCATGGCCATACCATACCAGCCGAGTGCCCTGCCCCAGAAATGCGGTGAAGTGCCCGTGGACTTGTTAGCCCATTGCTGTTCTTTACTTTCATCCCATCCATGATAGAGTAAACCAGTTTTTTCATCACGGGTATGTCTTTCAATATTGATAAACTGGCTGGCAATATCATCAAATACTTTATCCTGCTTTGCCATTTTTGCATACTCGGCATAAAAAGGTTGCCCCATATACAATCCATCCAGCCACACCTGCCAGGGATAAACTTTCTTATGCCAGAAGCTACCTTCCTTTGTACGGGGATGATCATTAAACTGACAGCGAAGTAAGTCAATGGCTTTTTTATATTTTTCTTTGCCGGTAACATTATACAGCATCATAACAACCTTACCATTGTTAGTATGGTCAATATTGAATTCTTCTTTCTTATAATCTTTTATGGTACCGTTATCCTGCACATAAAAATCCATACTATGCTGTATGTAGTTGAAATATTTTCCTTCACCATATAATTTCCACACACCCTCTATTCCTTTTAAAATTACACCCTGATCGTAACTCCATCGGGCGTTTCCTGGTTTTATCTTAAATGAATCGGGCCACAGATTCATCGCAGTCTGCGACATCTGCTGCGAATAAGGCTTGGTTTGTGCGCTGGTTGCACAAACATTCCCAAATAAAAAAACTATGATGATAAATTTCTTCATTTTAATTTTTCTTGCGTTTGCTTTTTTTCTTTTCTATTTCAACAGGTACAGGTTTTACCCAGGTTACTGTTGCATCTGTTGATCCAAAACCGGTATTCAATTTTTGTTTTGTTTTTGTAACATCTGTATTTAAAATAGAAATATTTTTTGTTCTGTCGCCCTGCACCTGCGCCAAAACATCTGCTCCATCTTTATATTTTAAATTGTCAATAGTAACGTTATCACTATTTAATACATAGGCAACCGGATTTGTATTTTTTGATACCATAGTGATATTGTTGAGTGTAATATCACTTGCCTCCTGTATGTCTATTCCTTCGTCAGCCTGCAACACGGCATTCTCAATCAGTATATTTTTAATATGCATTTCCGGAATTCCCCGTACAAAAATCCCTTTTGCTGCTCCATTGCAGGTAATATTGCGGAAATAAAAATTACGGAACTGCGGCGTGCTTTCATCAACTTTTAAAAATTCAACTTTTGGCGGCTCTCTTTTTTCACCTGCCAGCACCACCGGATCTTTTGCCATATAATACATATCAAAAAGAATCGCTTCCGCAGGAATGTCTTTCATGTTCACATTATTAACGTAAACATTTTCAACAACGCCGCCACGGCCACGGGTGGTTTTAAACCGAAGGCCAATATC
The DNA here is from genome assembly GCA_049661965.1 of Ferruginibacter sp. Lineage (GTDB taxonomy): Bacteria > Bacteroidota > Bacteroidia > Chitinophagales > Chitinophagaceae > Ferruginibacter. The sequence goes on from JBATAS010000259.1 coordinate 4,710, forward strand.
GCTGCCTATGAAAGTACAGTTGCTTACAAATAGATTATTGGCACCACCGCTCATCTCACTCCCAACAACAAAACCGCCATGAGAATGATACACGGTACAGTTGTTTACAATAATATCCTGGGTTGGCATACCACGTTTTCTACCTTCGGCATCACGGCCGCTTTTTATGCAGATACCATCGTCTCCGGTATCAAAATTGCAATCTTCTACCAGCGCATTTTTACAACTTTCAAGATCCAATGCATCGGTATTGGTACCATACCATGGATTTTTTACTTTCAGGTTTTTCAGTGTGATATGCTCACTCATCATCAGGTGTGTTGTCCATGCCGGTGAGTTTTCAAAAGTCACATCTTCAATCAAAATATTTTTGCATTGATAAATACGTATCATATTAGGACGGAGATAATCTTTTACATCTTCAAAGTCACTTAATGTTTTTCCTTCGGTGAGTTTGCCGATATTATTTGTGAGTGATCCTTTCAACGCTTTATCAGAAGAATACCACATTTTTTTATCCGCAGTCAAAACACCTCCATAATCTTTCAAATGATTTCTCCACTGGCTTTCCGTAAGCTTGTCTTTTTTAACCGGGCGCCAGTAATAGCCATTGCCATTCATAATACCAGGGCCGGTTATAGCAATATTTTCAAGATTTTCTGCTACAACCGGCGATTGACATCTTGCTGCGTCCACTCCTTCGAAAGAAGAGACGACGAGGGGATATTGGTTAAAGTCGGAACTGAAGATAACCAACGCACCCTTGGCAAGATGCAGGTTGATATTACTTTTCATGATAATTGGACCGGTTACATAAGAACCTTGCGGAATCAAAACGGTGCCGCCACCTTGTTTGGCACATTCGTCAATTGTTTTATTGATAGCGGTAGAATTCAGCGTCATACCATCTGCAATTGCACCGTAGTTTACAATGTTGAATGTATCACGTTTAAAATGTGGTGCATAAATTTTTGGTAATTCAAAAGCGTATTTCTCTTTAAAATCTGAAGGTTTTAAATATTTTGCCAAGGGTAGATTCTGTTCTTTAATACTCTGGCAAACCAATGAAGCTATTGAAGATGCACCATATTCACTAAAATGTGTATTATCTTCTTCTTTGCCTTTGTAATTTTTAAAATGATTGGCAGGAATATTTAAAAACAAACGTCTGCTGTTCTCTACACCTTCTTTTACAATAAGGTCTTCGCTGCTTTTGTGCAGATTGATCAACAGCACGTTCATTGATGCGGCAACTTCTTTTACAACGCCGGGGTAGTCGCCGTGCTGGTCAACAAATTTTCCAGTTGCATCAAATTTCCGGCGCATAACGGGTGTAATTAAAATGGGCGTAGCTCCCTTGCTCCTGGTATCATTTACATAACGAATCAGATTCTCTTTATACAAAGTATGTGCAGGTGCCGAACGGTTGCTGTCTTCTACCTTACTATCGTTGTGGCCAAATTGTATCATCACATAATCTCCAGCTTTCATCCGGCTCATTACCGTATCCCAACGATGTTCTTTTAAAAAACTTTTTGTACTTCTTCCGTTAACAGCGTGGTTTTGTATCTCTACATCATCAGTCATGTATTTGGGAAACAGTTGCCCCCAGCCCCGTTCAGGATTTTCATCCAGCGGTTTATTGGCCATGGTACTATCGCCGATTAAAAAAATAGTTGGTTTTTTATCGGGCAGAAAAAAAGAAAAACCGCTAACAACAAGAAATAATATGATAATATATTTTTTCAATTCTTTTATTTTAGATCGTTCAGGTTGATCATGTCCATATCGGTATAATCTGCGTTCTCTCCTCCCATACCCCAGATGAAACCATAATTACTGGTTCCGCATCCGCTGTGAATGCTCCATGGCGGAGATATGATGGCTTCATCATTACTCACCACTAAATGTTTTGTCTGGTTTGGTTCTCCCATCAGGTGAATTACTTTTTGATTTTGAGGAAGATCAAAATAAAAATAAGCTTCCATTCTTCTGTCGTGTACATGCGTAGGCATGGTATTCCATACACTGCCTTCTTTTAAAACGGTAAGTCCCATAACCAATTGGCAGCTTTTTATACCGGCTGCATGAATGTATTTATAAATGATGCGGTGATTAGCCGTTGCAGCGCTTCCCATTTCGGTTGGAGATGCTCTTTCTTTTTTCATCAGCTTTGTTGCGTACTTGTGATGAGCAGGTGCTGAAAGCAAATAGAATTTAGCAGGGCTATCTTTCTTCTTAGTTTTGAAAGTAATTTTTTCAGAACCCTTACCAACATACAGACAATCGAGTTTACGCAGATCAAATGCTTTTCCGTCAACTTTTATTTCGCCATCGCCGCCAACATTAATAATTCCAATCTCTCTCCTCTCTAAAAAGAATTTTGACTTTAACGGAGTGTAAGTTGGTAAAGCAATTGTTTTATTCACCGGCATTACACCACCGATGATCATCCTGTCGTAATGCGTGTACACTAATTTCAGCTCATCGGCCTTCATTACAGATTCAATTAAAAAATTACTGCGTAATTCTTCCGTTGTCATTCTGCTTACTTCTGAAGTGCTATTATGAAACCGTATCTGCATTTTAGAATTTTTAATTTTGAATTTATAATTTAACGTCCCATCCATCCACCGTCAACAACCACAATCGTTCCATTTATATAATCGCTTGCCTTACTCGACAGAAAAACTGCTACGCCTTTAAAATCTTCCGGTGTTCCCCAACGGTCGGCGGGTATCCTGCTCAGGATTGCTTTGCTTCTTTCGGGATCATTCCTTAATGCTTCGGTATTATCTGTAGCAATATAGCCGGGTGCAATTCCATTTACATTAATGCCCTTGGATGCCCATTCGTTGGCGAATGCTTTTATCAAACTGGCAACAGCGCCTTTGCTGGCTGCATAGCCGGGTACATTTACACCGCCCTGGAAACTTAATAAAGATGCAGTGAAAATAATTTTACCACTTCCCTGTTCAATCATCTTCTTTCCAATTTCCCTGGTAAGAATAAATTGTGCATCAAGATTTACGGTAATTACTTTATCCCAAAACTCATCGCTGTGTTCGGCAACAGGGTTACGTAGTATCATGCCTGCATTGTTGAAAAGAATATCTATCTGCTTATTTTCTGTAGTAACTTTTTGAATAAACTCTTTAAGAGAATCCCTTTCGAGGAAATTGCTCAGGTAGGGCTTAAATGACCGGCCCAAAGCCTTTACTTCATTTTCAACTTCACTTCCGCTGAGCGGCATGCTTTCAGAAACGCCGATAATATCTGCACCGGCTTCGGCAAGTGCAAGCGCCATGGCCATACCAATTCCTTTGTTACACCCGGTAACCAAAGCTGTTTTGCCTGAGAGGCTGAAAAGGTCTAATACTTTCATTGCAATCAATCGTTTTCGTTCATCAATTTTACCAATTTATCGGCTGCTAAAAGAGTAAAAAAACATGTTTATTTACGCAAACGTTCCCGAGAACGATACCGATTTATTGAAACCGGATTTTATTGCACTTTTATTGCCTGACGGGCCAGCAATTTCCAGTCTCCATGCAGCTTTTGCCAGATTAATAAAACTGCCAGATGCACCTCTCCGGGCTTTCCTCCATCGTTAGTTATGGCATTAAATTTATGCCTTACCAATGCTACATTTTTATTTACCGAAATGGTTTGTTCAGCAAATTCCAATGTTACAAAATCGCTCTTTCCCGAAACGATCTTTTGTACAAACTCTTTCTGAACATCAATATGCCCGCCCGAATGACCATAACTCAGTTTCGGCAACGTAAGTTTTTCCAGCATTGCTGAATCTGCTTCAACCATTGCATTACGCAATTGTTCAACAGCATTGGCAACATCTTTTTCAGATTTTGTTTGGGCATGTAACTGCATAATTGATACAATTAAGATAATTGCAATAAATAATCTTTTCATTTTCTATTTTTTTATTTTTCAATTCTGAACCAGTCAATATCGGCAAAGCCGGTGTCATTTGTTATATTATTCCGCAGACAGAACATTCCAACTTTGGCTCCTACCCACCTGCCGGGTTTCGCCACAAATGGTTTTACAAGTGTTGTAAAATTTTCTCCATCGGTGCTGAATCCAAAATGACAAATGCCTCCTTTTTGTACATTTATTTCCAGATAAAAATCAGTTCCAGAAACAGGCAGTAATGCAGTTTCTTCCTCCTTATTATTTTTATCGGCTTTTAAATTTTCTTTTGCAACAATAAAAATCTGGTTATTCCTTTTTTCCAGTGATATATACGCATAATCTGAACCAAACATAATCAGACCAAAACGCTCATAATCAAATTTTGGATTGAACCGCAGTTTTACCATTGCGGCAAACTCTTCGGCAGGTAATTTCTGTGCAAGTATATTCGGCAGGTTCCAGAGATTATTTGTTGAATCGGGTTGGTAAACTGAAAACATTCTTAATGACCCTGTTGAAGTTGGGAAAGCCCAGCCTGCTTTTGGATTGGCCTGCCACTGCCATTGCAAACCTAACTTTGGTAAATTAAATTCGTCGCTTTCAGGAGCTGTAGCAATTGGAAATACTTTACCAACGTTAGGTTTTTTATAAACTGAAACCGGCTCACCTTTTCCATCTCTATTTTTATCTTCTCCAATTACCGGCCAGTCTCTAATCCATTTCATAGGTTGCAAATGAACCACTCTTCCATAAGCATCTTTATCCTGAAAATGCAGAAACCAATCTTCGCCGGTTTGTGTGTTTACCCAGGCACCCTGATGTGGACCATTAATATCTGTTGAGCCCTGATCCATCACAACTTTTCTTTCATAAGGACCGTAAATATTTTTTGAACGCAGCACCGTTTGCCAGCCTGTGCTTACACCGCCGCCGGGTGCAAAAATGTAATAATATCCGTTTCGCTTGTAAAACTTCGGGCCTTCAATGGTCGGGTCATTTTCATGTCCGTCGTAAACCATCACGCCATCATCAATTGTTTTTGTTCCGTCAGCATTCATCTGCTTAACAACAATAATACTTTTGAATCCTGCACGGCTGCCGGCAAATGCATGAACTAAATAAACTTTTCCGTCGGCATCCCATAAAGGGCATGGATCAATCAAACCCTTTCCGCTTTCAACTAAAACCCGTTCAGTCCAGGGGCCCAGAATATTTTTTGCTTTGGTGAGATATATACCAAAATCAGGATCGGGATAATAAATATAAAATTCGTTGTTGTGGTAACGGATGGAAGGTGCCCATACACCGCCGCCATGTTGTACTCTACTGAAATGTTCTACCGGAGGCTGTTCCTGTAACACATGACCAATCAATTTCCAGTTAACTAAATCCTTTGAGTGTAAAATTGGTAAGCCCGGCACATGATTAAAGCTTGAGGAGATCATATAAAAATCATCGCCAACCCGTATGGCATCGGGATCACTGTAATCGGCGTGGATGACCGGGTTTTTGTAAGTGCCGTTCCCATTATCAGCAACCCATACTTTTGAAACCTGTGCATGCAGTGTACCTGTTGCCATCAACAAAAAAAATAAAATATTTTTCTTCACCAGTTTCATTAATCTTGTTAGTTATAAATTCTTTGCTTTTCAACACTTTTAAAAGCTACTTCTATAACGGATGATACGTTTAGTCTCTCTTGTGCTTTAACAGGTAAAGGTTTTCCGTTTCGCAAAGCATCGTAAATACCCTTGCAGTAATCCATATAATTTTCTTTTTCCGAACCCCCATATTCCCTAACAACCTTGCGGTCAATTTCTGTGTACAATAATCCTTTGGCTGCTTCTTTTTAGGAGCAGCATTCCAAAAGCAGACAATGTTGTTTTCATTTTTTGTTTACCGTTTTATTGTTTCCTGTAAATATCCCATTCTCCGAGAATATTTTTCAGGCTAAAGCTTTTCACTTCTTCATCGGTAAGTTGTTTGCTCCACGAAACCCTTGCTGCCCGATTGGCTCCGGGGCCGCTACTTTTATATTCGGCATACCTGGCGGTAGATTCATTGGCAGGATTTCGCCAATTATTCCAGCCCTCAGCAATTATATGTTTATCCATCCAGCAACTGATATAAGTTACACTTGCCGTTGGCGACCAGGGGCGGCCAAGAGAAACTTTGTTGATATTACTGTCGGCGGTTAGTTTACAATCGAAAAAAACAAATCCAAAAGGGATGATACTGTTGGTAGATGCAGCCGTAACATGCGAATTCTTTTTACTGTGGATATGACAGTTTTTAAAAACTGCCGTAGCTGCACCAAAAATAAAATCGGTAGTGCCTTCAATGTAACAGTTCTCAAAATAATGTTTAACACCTGAGCCGCTCAAAAATAAAACATCCTGAAAGCCGGTGATACGGCAGTTTTTGAACGATACCCGGTTTCCCTCTACCCTTACAGCAACTGCCTGCCCGGCGGTAAAGCCTGCATTGTTTTCAAAAGTCAGGTTCTCCGCATGAAAATCATTTCCATAAACAAAAAAAGATGCACAGGTCCATGTATTTAATGTATCACCGTTAGGCAACCTGGTGCCTGCATGATTATCAAAACCAAGAATGGTATTTTCTTTATCTTCTCCGGTTAGTGTAATAAAATTTTTACGGGCATCTACAATAATTACCTCTTTGTATAAACCTTTTTTAATAAAAATCGAAACCGGTTTTGTATTCCCTGGAGTTACAGCATCAAGTGCAGCCTGAACACTTATATAATCACCAGTTCCGTCTTTAGCTACAATTATCTTCTTTGATTGTGCCGACAATTGCATCAGGCCAACAAATAAAAGCAATAAGATTGCAGTGATTTTTTTCATCTTTTTTTTCTTTTGACTAAAAAAGGCTGCTGCAATTTGCAACAGCCTTTTAATAAAACTAACGCTATGAGAAAAAATTAATACCCGGGGTTTTGCACTAAATTAAAATTTGCGCCAAGTGAAGCATTAGGGAAAGGCACAAGTTCACTTTTCCCTGTTGTAAAACCTGTAGCATACCGTGCTAATGAAACTGTATTTATTTCGGCCCTTACCCAATTTACACGGGTAGTTCCTGTTGGAGTTGAGGCTGGAGCTGTATTATACATTGAATTTCTCCAGAGCCCGCCAATATTCTGATCATCTGATGTAGTGTTGGTATTATAATACATGTAAATGGGCAGTGCAGTAGTTACACAGTATGTTGGATAGCCTGCCATGTAACTTGGATTTGACATAGCTGTATTGGTTGACATTTTCAACAAATTTGCTTTTGTTTCTGTCAATGCTGTTGCCAATAAATTCCACCTGATCAAATCATATTTTCTGATTCCTTCTCCACCTAATTCCAAAGCCCTTTCACGTATCAGTGCTTTAAAGAAATCTGTTTTAGAAAGTCCTGCAGCAATATCAACAGTTGCATCTGCTGTATTAATTGGTTTACCATAACCTCTTCTTCTAACCATATTAATTGCATTATACGCTGCGGCTGTTGCGCCATTAATTTCATTCTCAGCTTCGGCAAACATTAATAGCACATCTGAGTAACGCATAATCTGCCATTTTAAACCAAGATATTGTACCGCACTTGTTGGAGAAATAACAGGATTGGTTATCCAGTCCCTTCTGTATTTACCATCATTCATATTGGTGATAGCCTGGCCGGTTTTAGCTCCACTTGTAAGTGTATAATATTGAGCAATGGTAACATCTCTGCGCTGATCGGTTGAATCAAAAAGGTATAAATATGTTGTGAGCGGATTAACACTGCTGTTTCCCAGGTTATTCACCCTTGGGCCATTGTAGTAGCCAAGTTTAGTATCTTCTGCGCCGGTTAAACCAATGGCACTTGCCTGAAACATCAGCTCTCCATTTGGATCAGATACTGCATGACCACATACCTGATCTTTCCAAAGCGCTTTAAAGCTTGGATTGAGTGAATGTTGAGCCGAAGTCATTATATCACTGCATTCTGTTCGGGCAATCTGGTAATAAGTAAGATAGTCGGAACCTCTTTTAATTGTCCCGTCCTGTCTTAATGAATATCCTCCTCTAAAAAGAGCTATCCTTGCCCGTAAGGCTTTTACTGCTCCTTTGGTAATTCTTTCATCTACCTGGTCGCCTATTGAACTTACTTCATTACGCCATGGAACAAGATCAGCAGCTGTTTGCAGATCGGCTATTAACTGGGTATACAATGAATCTCTGTCAACCTTTGAAGGAAAAGGATTACCGGCTGCCAGTGCATAGGCAGGCTGAAAATGTCTTGGTAAATCGCCCCAGTTTCTGATAGCTTCAAGATAAAACTGCGCTCTTAAAGTAAGTGCTTCTCCATGCATTCTCTGCAGTTGTTTCTTTTGCTGTTCCGATCCGTTTGCATACATATCCATTTTAGGAATATTATCTATACAGATGTTTGCATACTCAATACCCTGAAACAGCTGGTTAAATGGTCTTTCCAGTTGAGCATTTCCTGAGGTAGCCTGGTAACGTGCAATATCACGCCTGTCATTATCCGGGTTACCGGTTGGGCCCTGAGATTCATCATTATCAAGCGGATAATACAAACTTAACCTGATACCATAGCCCTGATCGCCTACCAAACGGCTGTAAACTCCTGAAAGTGCTTTCAGGGTATTTGGCACATCAGTAAAAACCTGTTCAGGTCCTAGCTCAGTAATAGGTTGTTGATCAAGATATTTTTTGCAACCGCTAAAAACCATCATAAGGCACATGGTGGCTATGATGTAAATATATTTTTTAGATCTGCTTTTCATATAATAAATTTTATTTTTAAAAAATTAAAAAGATGCATTTACACCAAATACAAAACTTCTGCTTTTTGGATACGCCGAATAATCAAGGCCCGGTGTGAGTCCGCTGCTTCTTACACTAACTTCCGGATCGTAACCACTGTAGTTAGTTATTACGGCCAGGTTATTCGCTGTAAAGTAAAAACGCAGTTGAGACATCCTTAACCTTGATATTGATTTAGTCGGCAGGCTGTAACCAACTGTTACGTTATTGATCCGCAGGAAAGAGCCATCTTCAATAGCCCATGAATGAGGATAAAATGCTCCTGATGTTTTTATAGGTTGCCAGATGCTTGCACCTGAGTTTATTGCAGCAATCTGATCGGGAGAAACGCCATAGGCAGTGCCGCCCGTTATCCATTGTGTTGTCTGTCCGGGAGCATCTACAATTTTCCAGCGACCCTGCATAATATCAAGCATGTTTGAATTATTAGAATAGCCATTGGTAAACTCAATCTTATTAGCATTATAAATGTCGTTACCATAAGAAAAATTCACAAACACACTGGCATCCCATCTTTTATAGCTGAATTGCTGTAATAAACCACCGGTAAATTTAGGTGTAGGATTTCCTATGATTTGTCTGTCATCAGCCAAACGAACAAAACCATCGCCATCAAGATCCTTAAACTTAATTGATCCGGGTTGAACCACCCCAATGATATCAATAGCAGAAGGAACACCTGCTTTTAATGTGTATGCACCGGTAGATGAATTATAATCAAAATCGTTTAACCCATAAAAACCATCTGTAACAAGCCCCCACATAGAACCTACAGGATCACCAATTCTTTGTATATAGTCATTGGGTTGTCCCGAAACACCCCAGCTTGGATCAGCAAAGAATGATTGTTGGTTTTTGCCTAATCCGGTTATTTCATTTTTATTGAAGGCGATATTAAAGTTAGCATTCCAGTTAAAGCCGTTATACTTTTTAACTATTGCTGTATTCAATTGTATCTCCAATCCTTTATTGGTTGTTTCGCCAATATTCTGAAGCTGGTTTGGATAACCAAATGTAGAAGCTACAGGAACTTTAAGCAACAGGTCTTTTGATTTGTTATTGTAAATATCCACGGTTAAATCAATCCGCCTGTTAAACATGGTAATATCTATTCCAAAATTTCTGTTCAAAGTAGATTCCCATTTCAATTCCTGGTTAACCAGTGCATTTGAATAAAAGGAAATTACCGCCTGGTCATTCAATCCATAAAAATAGTTACCGTTATTACTGAAAGTAGTCAGGTAGAGATAATCATCAATCCGGTTGTTACCTATCAAGCCCATACCATACCTGAATTTAAGTTCGTTGATGAATGAAACATTCTCCATGAACTTTTCTTTAGATACTCTCCAGGCAACAGAACCTGATGGGAAAGTTCCCCATTTGTTACCCGGTCCAAACTTTGAAGCCCCGTCCTGGCGCACATTACCTGAAATAAGATACCTTTCTTTATACGCATAATTCACACTGCCGAAAAAAGAAATATTGGTGTACCTGCTTTTATATACTTTAGGATAACCTGTAAACGGAGTTGCAATGTCTGTTTGTTTAAAGGCATCACTGTAACTTATAAAAGAAGGATAGTCTCTGAAAAGATTGTTGTAAACCTCTGTTCTGAAATCATAAGTCTCTTCACCAACAAGTGCACTAAAATCATGTTTGCCTTTGTAGTTCTTAACTGAATAAGTCAGTACATTAGAATTAGTATAAGTTTTTGTTTTGATGGTATCAAGTCTTACAATTGGTTTTGCACCACCCTGAATAATGGCATAAGGAGCAATCGTATCATAAAACTGCCTGTCTCTGCGTTCACTTTGTGTATAGCCGAATGTGGTTTTAAAAGTGAGGTTTTTCAGGATATTGTAAGATGCATTTGCGGTAAAGTTAAAAGTGTTTGTAGTCTTTCTCCGGTACTCGGCATCAGCCAGCTGAATTGGATTCGTAAGGTTAAGCCCGTTTCCTACATTGGGGTCTGCAATCGGATCAGAGTCATCAACATCCTGCCCTGCAGACAGGAATGGCCTGTATTTAACCGCATTTCTTAACCTGTTATAAGCCGAACCTTTATCATCAGATACGCCTGCACCTAAAACATCCTGGTTAGTGTATCGTAACGCAATACCGGCTTTCAGTTTTTTGGTAATCTTATAATCTCCTTTGAAATTAAGCAGATGACGTTTGTAATTTGAATTTAAAACAACAGCTCTTTCACTGTTAAAGGTGTATCCAAAGTTATATGTAAATAACCTGGTTCCGCCTGAAGCAGAGAGGTTATGTGTTGTAAATATTCCTGTTCTGCCAAAAGCCTCTTTTTGCCAATCTATATCATCAATACTTTTATATACATTTAATGTATCCCAGGTGCTGCCAAAATTCCTTGTAAAATTGCTGCTGTCTATGTTGCTGCCTCTCGACCGCTCAGATTGATAGATAACAAAGTTATAGGGATCAAGCACCTTAAGTTTTTTAGCAAGTGTTTTTACACCAACAAAAGCATTGTAAGTAACTTTTAATTTTCCTACCCTTCCGCTTTTTGTAGTTATTACTATAACACCATTAGCGCCTCTTGCTCCATATATTGAAGTTGCCGCTGCATCTTTCAAAACATCTATAGACAAAATATCCTGGGGAGAAATAACTGAAAGTGCATTTTCCATCTGTACACCATCAATTACATACAACGGAGAGTTATCACCGGTTATAGACATACCCCCTCTAACCCTGATACGAACTTCTGCATCGGGAGACCCTTCAGCAGTTGTGGCTGTAACACCAGCCAAACGCCCGTTCAAAGCTTCGGCAGCAGAATTAACCGGAATATCCTTCAGATCTTTGGCACTTACCGAAGAAACTGAAGCAAGCAGGTCTTTTCTTTTTACCGTTTGATAACCAATAACCACCACATCTTCCTGTGTGATCACATCTTTCTGCATCTTCACAGAGAGCATTTCGGAATTTCCGGTTGATAAGGTTTGGGCAGCATAGCCTACCGAAGTAAAGATAAGGTCAGTGGTACCTGAAACCGTAATGGAAAAGTTACCATTCTTATCGGTTTGCGTACCTTTTTTAGTACCCTTGGCTACAATATTCACACCAGCTACAGGGTTGCCCGATTCATCAACAACCTTTCCCGTAACGGTTTTGTTTTGCGCCAATAAAGTAAAAGGGATAAAAAATAATACAGTTAAAAAAAACAGTAGTTTGTTCATATAGCAATATTTATTATTTCAAAAAAGATTTAAAAAAAATTGAGCAATCCAGTTTTTTAGTTTTCGGGTAAAAACTTATTCGTATTTTCAGCAAGTACAGATAACAAGACTACACAGTTTATTTAACAAATTCTTAAAGTTGAATTGATTTTTTTACGCAATCGTTGCCGATAACGATTGCAGCGGGATTTAAAAAAAGGAAAACCGGAAAATCTGCAGAAAAAACAGGAAAGAACAGTAAAGTATTTTATTATTGCCGCAGTAAATTTTTTATAAAAAATGTATGAAGCCATTACCATAAAGGATATTGCAAAAGCACTTGGATTATCTACTTCAACGGTGTCACGTGCATTAAGGGGCAGCCATGAAATAAGCACTGAAACAAAAAAGCTGGTTGTTGAATATGCTGAGCAGTTTAACTACCGGCCAAACCCTATTGCACTCAGTTTAAAAGAAAGGCGCAGCCGGTCAATAGGTGTAGTGGTTTGCGAAATTGCCAATAACTATTTTTCTCAGGCTATTAATGGTATCGAATCTGTAGCTTACAACAGAGGGTACCATGTTATTATTTCACAAAGCCATGAATCTTACGACCGGGAGATTGTGAATGTTGAACACCTTGCTTCCAGATCGGTTGACGGATTATTGGTTTCTCTCTCTGCCGAAACCGACAAGGTTGAACATTTTAAAAACTTACACGACAAAGGATTCCCTATTGTTTTCTTCGACCGGATAACTGATCAGATAGAAACACATAAAGTGGTTGCAGATAATTACCACGGTGCTTACAATGCAACCCAGCACTTAATTGATGCAGGTTATAAAAAAATAGCGCATCTGTCAAGCGCTGCACATTTATCTATTTCCATCGAAAGACTTGAGGGTTATAAAGCAGCGTTAAAAGATAATAATATTGTATTCAACGAATCGTATTTAAAAAACTGCAACCATGGTGGTATGATATATAAAGAACTGCAGGATGCTGTTAAAAGTCTGGTTAACTTAAAAGATAAACCTGATGCTATCTTTAGCGCCGGCGACCGGTTAACTGTAAGTTGTCTTACAGCATTAAACACGCTCGGCATTAAGATTCCTGAAGAAATGGCCCTGGTAGGTTTTTCAAATTCGCCGCTTGTTGAATTAATGAACCCGAGTTTAACGGTTGTAAAACAACCGGCTTTTGAAATGGGACAGTCGGCAACGGAATTGCTTATCAAACTTATTGAAAGTAAAAGACCGGTCACAGAATTTGAAAAGATAGTTTTACAAACAGAGATTTTTGTCAGAAATTCATCTGCCAGGCAAAACGCCGGAAAGGCAGCAAAGAAAAATTCAAAATAAACAGCGAAAATAAAAAACCGTAAACAACCTTTCAGTTATTTACGGTTTGTGGAGCTGCAGGGAATCGAACCCTGGTCCAAACATATTCGCCGTAAGCTTTCTACATGTTTATTAGTGCATTAATTGTTGGGAAGCGGCAGGGGCAAAACAAACCAACCGGAACCTTAGAAGAATAATCTTAAGCTGTGGTCACCTCATTCCACAACAGCATCCTGTTTTGTTTTTGAGTCGGCGGCGGAACATGGTAACAGGATAACCTGTTCGGCGGCCCTAATGGTTGCTAATCTATCGATTAAGCAGCCATGGCATACTGTGTATTGCCATTTATAATTTTCGTATTCTGATTAAACTGCTAATTACGCAACGCAGTACATGCTTACACTTACAAAGAGCTATGCTGTCAAAACCGGTCAGCCCCGGACACTTAATATTCCTGTTTCAGCTATATATTAAGGTATGCAAATTTATCAAAAGAATCTGATGTTAATGAAAATAACCAAAATCTGTTTAGTTAAATGATTAATCCACAAAGTAACCTGTCGGGCATTAAATCTCTTTCTTTGTTAACAGTCCTGAAAAGCCAGTTATCCTTTTTTATCAACAACTGAAATATTAGGTATTGCCACATCTATTTATCTTAAAAAAAAATCCTAATTTGTCCGGAAAATCAAAATTAACTATACACGAAACTAATTTTATGAGAAAATTTTCCATTTTACTCTTTACAGTGACTATTGTTTTGGCAAGCTTTACAGCAAATGCCCAGGCCAATAAAAAAGAAACAGGCGATAATCCATCTGCCAGAGAAAAGTATGCTGCAGATATGGAAAAAGATCCTGCACTCGGCTATGTACCTTATCAGCGGTTACAAACTGCAATACAGCGTACTGAGCAATTAAAGAAGGCTCAAAGAAATACCGGCGGTTCGTCAAACCTTATTGCCGCCCCACTCTCATGGATTGAGCGTGGACCTGTTTACGATAGTGTTGGCCCTTCAAATGGTAATACCAGAGGAGGTGCGAATACCGCCGGAGGACATACATCAGGTCGTATGAGGGGCTTTTTACTGGATACCCTGAATGATGCCACAGGTAACACGGCTTTTGCTTCCGGTGTAGCAGGTGGTATATGGAAATGTACTAACTTTCTTTCTACAGTTAATAACTGGACAGCTGTAAACGATCAGTTCAGCAACCTGGCTATTTCTTCAATAGCACAGGATCCAACAAACCCACAAATTATTTATTTTGCAACAGGAGAACCTACAGATAATGCTGACCGGGTGAATGGTGCTGGTGTATGGAAATCAACCAATGGTGGCACAAGCTTTACATTTCTGGCTTCTACGGCAAATTATTTAAGGGCATTTAAAATTGGTTGTGATGCAGCCGGAAACGTTTATCTGGGACTTAGGGTAACCACAACACCCGTTAGTCAACAAAGCGGTTTGTTCCGTTCAACTAATGGAGGAACAAGCTGGACAGATATAACACCAAATGATTTAAGTGCTGCTTCTGCAAATAATAAATCATGTACTGATTTTGAATTTACAGCTTCAGGAAATATTAATGCTATGTTTGGATACAGAGGAACTGTTGTTGCACAACGTTACTCTTCTTCGCCTGCAACGGTTACAACAGCTACCTGGTCATCAGGTACGGGTTTCAGAACTTCAAATCTGGCAGCTATACGTACTGAAGTGGCAGTTTTAGGAAATATACTTTATGCAGTTACGGCAAATAGTGCTAATCGTACGGATAGCTGTTATAAATCGACAGATGGCGGAGTAACTTGGACATTACAAAATTCGGTAATAATGCCTTCTGGTTTAGCAACTCAGTCATGGTATAACATGAGTCTGGCTATAAACCCATTAAACTCTGATGAATTGATCACGGGCGCTTTGGATGCCTTCAGGTCTACAAATGGTGGTGCTACGTGGACAAGACTTACCTATTGGGTTACAACAGCACCTTATGTACATGCCGATCATCACTATGTACAATACTGGATAAGTGGTGGACAAACAAGAGTGATCATGTGTACAGACGGAGGTATTTTTTACTCAAGCGACAATGGCTCTACCTTTAGTTCCAAAAACAGGAATTTGGGTATCAAGCAGTTTTACTCCTGTGCCATACACCCCACCGCCGGCTCGCCCTATCTGTTAGCTGGCGCTCAGGATAATGGAATGCATCAGTTAAAAAATGCCGGACTTAGTTATTCAATTGAAGTTACAGGCGGTGATGGAATGATATGCCATATCAATCAATTGAATCCTCAGGTTCAATTTGGAAGTTATGTGGGTAATGCCTACCGGCGTAGTACCAATGGCGGAGCAACCTGGTCATCTGTAAATTTTTCAAATGGTTTATTTGTAAATCCGTTTGACTATGATGATGCTCAAAATAGAATGTACTGCAGTGAAGGTTTGGCGGGCCAAATGCGTAGATGGGATAATGCTAATACAAGTGGCACAAGTACTGTAGTAACATTATCAGGTGTAACAGGCACATTAACTTCTCTTAAATATTCTCCACATACATCTAATCTGCTTTTCTTTGGAACCAATAATGGCAGAGTGTTCCGGCTGGACAATTCCAACACATCGAGCACACCTGTTGATATCACCGATGCCTCTTTCCCTTCCGGAACAGTGATCTGTGTAAATACGGGTACCGATGATAACAATTTAGTAGCTACCTACTCTAACTACGGCGTAAATAATGTGTGGGTTTCAACCAATGGAGGAACTAGCTGGACTGCTGTTGACGGTGATTTACCTGATATGCCTGTTCGCTGGGCCATGTTTGAACCAGGTAGTAATGCAAAATTATATCTGGCTACCGAAGCAGGTATTTATACGACAACTAATATCAGCGGGGCTGCTACAAACTGGTTGCCCGAAACAACTTTTCCAACAGTAGCAACATATATGCTTAAAATGCGTGCAAGCGACAGCACTATCGTTGCCGGTACTCATGGACGTGGATTATGGACAGCTAAAATACCTAGCGTGATAGCAACTAATCCAACAGTTACAATACATCACGCTGCTGCACAACCAGATCCTACTTCGGTATCACCTATTAATTTTACAGTGGTATTTGATCAGGTAGTTACAGGCTTTGCTACAGGTGATGTTACTTTATCTGGAACAGCCGGTGCAACTTCCGCTGTTGTTACCGGAAGCGGAACAACTTATAATGTTGCCGTTGCGGGTATGACAACATGCGGAACAGTAATAGCTACTATTCCGGCAGGAGTTTGTATTAATGCATTAAGCGAACCTAATCTTGCTTCAACCAGTACCGACAATACTGTTACCTACTTACCTCTTGCTAATCCTAACGTAACTATTAATCAAGCAGCATCTCAACCAGATCCTACTTCTGTATCACCTATTAATTTTACAGTGGTATTTGATCAAGTAGTTACGGGCTTTGCTA